>CAZUUK010000088.1:11745-12802 GCA_964622675.1 uncultured Planctomycetota bacterium
TCCAAGTGCTGCTGTGCTCCTCTCTCCCGTTCGACCTCGAGGACAGCAGCAAGACGGTCCTTCATGCCTTCTGCCCGCGCTCTGCTAGGCTCAAGGAGAGGAAGGAACGTCTCTAGCCCTGTTTGCATTCTGTCCAGAATGGGCGAGCGATCCTCCGTAGCCAATGACTCTGGCAGCAAGTCAGTCAGTTGCGCTATCCGGTTCCATCTGGCGAGCCAGCTGTCAGTTGAAAGATGCGCAGGCCACTCACTGAACCCGCGAATTGCCACGTGGAATTTTGCCAATAGGCGAGCTGCTTGCACAAGATTCTCGCCCCTTGGACCGGGGCCGTAAGGCTTCGCGTCTGGAATCCATTCCGTGAGAGTGACCCACCACGGGGGGAAGCCGCTGCACAAGCGGACAAGTGGCCGGCCCTCTCTTGCGGGGATTATGCGAGGTGTGTTTCCAAAACCCCGGTCATGAAGGTACTGCGGCGCCGTGGCCGCAGTAACCGCTTCGTCGTACCTCCGGAAGCACTTGAGGCAGGCCTCGCCGCCCGGTATCTCCACCCGCCATATCCAGCGTGGGATAATTTCCTTGATGTACCTTACAGGGAACCCGAAGGCCTCCTCCAGCCCCGCAAAGAAGTAACATCGGTCGGTGCCCGATTCGTTCATGCCTTCTGCCTATCACACCTGCCGAAGATGCTCTTATGCCCCGCCAGAGATCGTAGGCAACCGACGGCGCAACTTCAAGCACAGCAATAAGAGATTTTCATCGGAGAGCGCAGGGGCGACCACAGCAGTTGCAGCGCGATCAGAGTTCCGACGTGCCTCCCGCGCGGCGTAGCGCTGCAGGCAGGGCAAACGTACCGTCCTCTTGCGGGGGGAAATCGAATGCCTCAACCACTGCATCCACATTCAGGGGGCCGTAGATGTGCGGAAAGGGATCCTGCCCACCCTCCAGATTCTCGTATCGGATCTCCGCCTGAACTCTCTCAGGGTCGATGCACAGGAGAACCAAGTCCCGCTGGCCTCGGAAAAGAAAGTTGGCTACCCCGATGACCTGATCGGGCTTT
>CAZUUK010000089.1:0-2502 GCA_964622675.1 uncultured Planctomycetota bacterium
AATAGGAATTGAGCGAAGGATTCCTCAGTAGCTCAATTGGTAGAGCAAGCGGCTGTTAACCGCAAGGTTGTAGGTTCGAGTCCTACCTGAGGAGCAGTTCTCTTGCGGGACTGGAACAGTTGTGAACTGCTGCAGGCAAAATGGGTTTATGTATGGCGGCTGTTAATTCGCCGGATGGCGAATTGGAGCCCTACCTGGGGAGGTTTTTCCAAGGGTGGCTCCTTTTATGGCATACTGCGTGTATGTATTGGTGAACCCTGAAGGGAAGACGTACGTCGGCCAAACTGGTGACCTTGACCGCCGCGTGGCGCAGCATAACGACCCGGAGTTTCGACTCACCCTCCACACGAAGCGGCATCGAGGGCCTTGGCGGCTCCTCTATTCAGAGGAGTGTGGAACCCGCTCTGCGGCGATGAAGCGGGAGAAGCAACTAAAGAGCGGCGGTGGACGGCGGTACATCAGGGAGCTGATTGGGGATGGTGCTCACGAGCCTCGAGGGGCCGAATCTTCAAGGGGCGGCTGTTAATCCGCCGTGCGGCGGATTGTAAATTCGGGTCCTACCTGAGGAGCGGAATAGATTTCGCGTGATTCTTGAGCGCGTTTTGTTAACGCAAAGCCGGGTAGACTACAGCCGTCCGGCTTTTTTCGCAAGGCGTTAGGGGTAAAGAGTCGGAGGGGAATTGGGTGCGCTGCGGCATATCCGGACTCCTGCGCCATACGCCAGTTAACATATCCACCGTTTTCCGATGCTATGTTGATCGCGCCAGCGTCCTTCGTCAAGACTCCTCCGTCATCTCGGCCAAGAACGCTTGACGGCGGTTCCGGCGGGGCCTAGCATGTGGTCACTACGTGTACCGGCTCCCGGCAAAGGTTAATCGGCGTGGAATAACAAGTTATGACGGTTCAAAGGATGAAACGAATGGACAGACAACAGATCGGCATGTGCGGCGCATACTGCGGAATATGCGAATGGAAGGAGAAGACGAACTGCCCAGGATGCCAGACCTACAAAGGCGACATGCTCTGGGGCGAATGCAGCGTGGCGAAATGCTGCCATGGGAAAGGGCTTCTTCATTGTGGCCTGTGCGCAGACCTCCCCTGCGCGGAGCTGCAACAGGCATTCGACCATCCTGAACATGGCGACCATGGTGAACGGCTCGCGAATCTTAAGAACTGGGCGAAGGGAGACGACACAGTTATCAAGTTGAGGACCTTTCCCAAGGAGGGCAAGGCAGGGGTGTCATAACAAGCGCATCCAGCCGACGGCTCTTGGAATGCGCTGAGAAGCATGTTTGGGACGCTGGGATGAAAAGGATTTGCCTGGGCTGCTGTTTCGGCTCGGGTTTCCTTCCGCGGTATTATTCCGAGGGGGGACATGCCGTTATCAGCCTCAAGGTTCTCTTCGGCAAGAACGAGTACGATAGCGTGCTGATGACCAAAGAGCTGAAAAGGGCCGAACAAGGCGCGTACAGCGGAGACTTAGCCGCTGATGCTTGAGGTTCGGCCAGTAAGGAACCGACACTTGCCATCCAATATCGAAATCAAAGCCAAGGTCGGAGGATTGGATGCGATTCGATCCATCGCGAGGCGCATTGCCACAGAACCGTGTCAGACACTGCATCAAGAAGACGTCTTCTTCCGGGTCGCAATGGGGAGGCTCAAGCTGCGGATCTTCTCTGACAATTCAGGTGAGCTGATACACTACGAACGTCCAGACACGCGCGGAGCGAAGCAGTCAGATTACCTGATTCACCGAACCTGTAAGCCACTGGAGTTGCGGCGACTGCTGACGAATGCTCTGGGAGAGAGTGTCACGGTGAAGAAGAAGAGGGAGGTCTACATGGCTGGGCAGACCAGGATCCATCTGGATGAGGTGGATGGTTTGGGGTCGTTCATAGAGGTCGAGGTGGTTCTGAGTCCCAACCAGCCCCCAGAGGAAGGACGTAGCATTGCATCCGATGTTATGGAGAAGTTGGGTATCCAAGAGTCTGATTTGGTGCCTTGCGCGTATGCGGACCTTATCCTGCAAAGGGCCGAACCAGCGCATTCAGCGGACGCAGGCGAGCCGCGGCCGCTGACGCGCATAACGTTCGGGACAAATGAAGAAACGATAGAGACTCTTGTCCAGCCTTACAATCCTGCGTGGCCTTCGCACTTCCAGGAAATCGAGGCGTTTCTGGAATGCGGCGTGGTCGGTGTCGACTGCACGATCGAGCATGTCGGCAGCACCGCCATCCCGGGCATGGTGGCGAAGCCGATCATAGACATCGACATCGTCATCGCTCGAGGAGCGTTTCCCAAGGTCAAGGAGCGACTGGAAGCTCTTGGCTATGTCCATCAAGGAGATCTCGGCGTGCCGGAGCGGGAGGCCTTCGATCTTGTGGATGCAGAGGCCAGAGCCCGTCTCCCCGAACATCACCTCTATGTGTGTGAAGAGGGTGTTCACGAATTGCGGAAGCACCTTGCCTTTCGTGACTTTGTGAGGCAGCATCCTGAGTGGCG
>CAZUUK010000089.1:2602-4965 GCA_964622675.1 uncultured Planctomycetota bacterium
GTCGGAGATGTCCACGAGCCTGTGGCCAAAAGAATATGTGCAGAGAGGCTGTCGCCGGTGCTCGACGTGGGATGCGGCGAAGGCCGTCTCGTAGAACCGCTTCGGACTCGAGGCGTGCAGGTTGTGGGACTTGATAGTTCGCCCACGATGCTGGCATCGGTTGGAGAGCCGAAGGTGCTCGCCGATGCGACAGCCCTTCCGTTCTCCGACGGCTATTTTGCGGCTGTCACCGCCCTCTACATGCTGTACCACATGCCGGAGCCACGGGATGTGCTGGCCGAAAGTCGCCGTGCTCTGCGGACGGATGGGATGTTCGCAGCGTGTGCTCCCAGCCGTCACGACAATCCCGAGCTGGCCGGAATGCTTCCCGAGTCGCCGCCGGACACCTTCGATTCAGAGAACGGTCCCGACCTGGTTCGTGAGTTCTTCCAAGACATTGAGGTCCAGAGGTGGGATGCCCCCCTCATACATCTTCCGGACAAGCATGCGCTGCTGCTGTGGCTGAGCGGATACGGGCTATCAGACAAAGAAGCCCAGCGCGTAGCCGGACAGGTGTCGCTGCCACTGACGCTTACGAAGCGTGGAGCTCTGATATTTGCTTACAAACGCCTCTGAAAGGAGCGGACCACGCAACTTCGGGGTGACGCGCCCGAGTTCTTGTACCAGATCCCATCTCATGATTCCGTGCCGCCTGACTGACGCCCGCAACCTCAAGCAGAGCAAGGAGAACGCGGGGGGTAGGGACGTGCGCCAAATGCTGCTTGAAACATGGGCGCGTGCTCGGGACAATCATCGACGAAAGCTCGATCAACGCAAGCCGGACGGAATTGTCGGGAGGGAGAGGAGGATACTGCATGTACCGATGCGAAGATTTGAAACGGGAGCATATCGACGGTGTTGCCGATCTCTGCCGGATCGAGGGATACGGCTCATATACCGAAGACAACGAGAAGACATGGAGAGCTCTCACATCGCCGGGGTCTTGCACACTTGTCGCGCTGTCGGACGACGCCGTCGTTGGCTTCGTGCATATGATGAGCGACGGTGAGATTCAAGCTTTCCTGCCTATGGTCTTGGTAGCCAGGGAACACCGTCGGCGTGGAATTGGGCGCACTCTCATCAAGGAGGCGTTCTCGCGGTGCGGCGGCAAGTATTTGAACCTGCTAGCTGAGGAAGACGCAAGAGGCTTCTACCGCTCATTCTGGTTTAGGGAGTTCGCGGGTTACCGGATCCATCCACAGTTCGAGAAAGACGGGCAGAGCAAACAACAGCCGGTGTAACCGGCGCACGGTGTTGTCCCCCAACAGAAGAGCGTCCGGGCGGCGTCCACCGTAGGGGAGACTCAGCAGAATCACCAGTGGGTGTCGCCGAAACCCATCGTCGCGAATTCAAGCACCGGAACAAGGACGGGGGTGGGACAGGTGTTTCCTTCGTCGTCCGGTGAGTTCAGGGGGTGCTCCGCGTATATATATGAAGATGGGGTGGCTTTCCGAAAACGGTCAGAAGCAGGAGACAGTGGATGAGTGGCGGCAGCCGGTGGCTTTTTGGTTGCCTACTGGGATTGGTAATTGCCTTGCTGGCAGTTCTTGTCCTCACGAAGGGTAACCATTCCGTCAGCCCGAGGCGGGGTGCCCCGCCTATGGCACCTGCTGATGCTGGGGCAGGAGAGGCAGGCACCGGGGAACCTTCAGGTCGCGAAGCCGACCCTTCCCGGGAAGACGCGACGCATAATGTCGCAGGGCTTCCCGCAGGACTGCTCACGGCGGAGCAGATCCATAGCCTGATCCTGGACGGGAGCCCTGAGCTGGATGAGATGGATCAGGAAACCAGACTTGATGCTATCAAGCAGATGCTGCGGGACACCATAGAAAGGACTATGAGTCTCGAGGTCTTGGACAAGGAATTTCACTTCGCCAGGAGCCTATGGGATGGAGCCAAGTACGAAGAGGCGCTGGCAGTCTATCTTGCGATATACGACGCCGCGTCGGTGCCTGAGAACATGTGCCGCGTTCTGCGAGACTCATTTCCTACATTCGATGAGAGCTGGTCAGGCCCGCATCTGGACCCAGATGTTCTTGGCGATCCCGTAGGGGCCTCGCACTACATGTGCTTCGCGGGACTGAAGATCCACGAGGCTTACCTGAAGCTAGAGAGAAACGAGGACGCGGAGCAGTGGGTCCGAACAGTCTCGTCAGATTTTGACGAGCTGATCAGCGGGGTGCATTCCGGTATGGACGGAGTCATGCTGATCGCTTTCGACAGCGTGTGGGAGAATATGGCTTATGGCACTACCCCCGACCCGGAGAAGCTGAGCGCTGGCCTTGAGCATATCGAGGAGTACCTGCTGGATTACCTGAAGCGAG
>CAZUUK010000089.1:5065-12623 GCA_964622675.1 uncultured Planctomycetota bacterium
CCAAATCGGCGCCAAAGACCTCACTGGCTAACCCCAGCAACTTCAAGCGCAGAAAGAAGGGCCGGGGCAAAGGCGAGGTCCCGGTGATCGGCACGAGTGCAAGCAGGGCAAGGCGGGTGGGGTTTTCGTGAGTGACGCGCTTCGGTTTATTGCATTTTCCGAATCCGCACCTCGATCTGCTTCTCTTCGGCCAGCAGCCTGACTAGCTCTGACGTGTCGGTCTTGCCGAAGTGATAGGGATATAGAATCTTTGGTCGAAACGCTCTCGCGGCATCCGCCACCATTTGCGGAGTCATGGTGTACGGCAGATTCATGGGCAGGAATGCAACGTCTATGGCTTTGAGTCGTTTCATCTCTGGGATGTTTTCCGTGTCACCAGCGACATAGACGCGCTTATCGCCAAATGTGATGACGTAGCCGTTTCCCACTCCGCGGGGATGAAACGGTTCGCCAGAAGGACGCTTGTGGACGATATTGTAAGCCGGTACGGCCTCGAAAGTTAACCCTCCGATCGTACGCACGTCCCCGTTTCTCATCACGATTCCGCCTGTGAGCGCCGAAGCGCATTTCTCGGCAAGCAGAATCGTCGTTCCTTCCTTGCGCACCATCGCGATGGCTTCGGGATCCAAGTGGTCTGTGTGCTCATGGGTGATCAGGATGATGTCGCCTTTCGGCATTTTGCTGTAATCCGCTTCACGAGAGACCGGATCAACGTGAATGACCTCCTCCCCGAGCCTGAACATCAACGTTCCGTGGCCAACAAACGTGATTGTCAGCTCGCCGAGGGATGTGTTGATGATATCCTCTTCGAAATCCTGTGTGACCATTGTGTCACTCCCAGTGTCCGGTGTGAAAGTGTCGCAACCTGTAAGGGTCAAGGCCAAAATGGCAAAGAGCGCTTTCGCAACTAGCGGCTTGTTCATGTTTTCCCCCGCTATGATGTGCCTGCGCATAGCTCCCGCCGGAGGAGCTTTGCCGTATAGGGCGTCTACCTTCCGCGGACTTGATGTGCGCGTTGTCCGGCGACGCCAAGACTATAACCAACTGCCAAGGGAGATCCTAAACCACCACCGCCGTAACTTCAAGCACAGCAACAAGGACGGGCTTTTCGGGAGCCACAGCACAGTCGGGGGCAATCGCCCTCTCTAGCCCCTACTCGTCGGCCCCGTGCCCGAACCGCCGCATCACAACCCTGTATATGCCCATCATCGGCCGAACGCCTGGGAACGTATAGATGAGCTGAATACCCCCCACGTCTCCCAACGCTTTCACGTCCTGCAGCCGCCAGAGAAGCAACGCGCCGGGCAGAATGCGGATGCCGACGGATATTGCCAGGATCGTCAGTCTGCTATATCCCAGAAGCGGCGGCATGTGCGGCGCCAGCATCCCACCGATCAGCGGGCCTATCGCTCCCACGATTCCCGTTATCCCCATCGAGTACGAAACGTAACGAGCCCGAGTCTCCGGCGAAGAAACGTCCAGAATGTAATTCCATGAGGCCGAAAAGTGCGCACCCCAGCATGCGCCTGCCAGAACCTGTAACCCAACGAGATAGTAGAAGTTCTTGCTGACCATCCACAGCGCAGGAATCAGGGTGATCACCGGCCACGCGAGCTTCAATACTCGCGCGTTCCCCGCCCGCCCTCCGACGTACCCCCAGAAGTGCATGGTGCCCGCCATCGACACGGAACCCACGACTCCCAGAAGTACGTATGCCTTAAATGACAGCGCGAGGTCTTCCGTCACGTAGAGAACCAGAGTAGGTCCCGCGAATCGGGATCCAAAGGCAATGCCCGCGAAATACAGCCCCGCGTACAGCGCCATGCGGTTCCCGCCCCCGCGCAGGTAGCCAAGGAAGGAAGCTCTTTCTGAGCGATGTTCCTTCTTCATCGGCGGCTCGTACTGAATTGCCAGCGCCATCGCTGAGATGAATCGCAGGCACAGCACGATCCCGAATACTGTCGTGAAACCCACCAGCAGATTGCCCCTTGATCTGTCCAGCAGCCAACCCGCCAGAAGCGCGATCGGAATGGAGAAGAGCAACGAGACCTGTCGCCGCCAGCCGAAGTATCGCGACCGGCTCTTATCCGGCAACAGGTCCGACATCCAGCTCGCCCATGCCCCCGTCTGGAACGTGCCGAACACGGCGTACAGCGTGAAAAGCGCCAGCGCTCCCCCGAACCTCAGGTTCCCCGGAACCGACCGCAGCCGGAGTATCAGCAGCAGCCAGAACACCTGCAAGAGGACCGCCGTCACGCACAGCGGCTTCCTCCTCTTGCTGCGCGCCACCACCCCCGGCGAGATTAGCTGCGCGAGCGACGCCATCAAGAGCGGTACGCACGTCAGCACTCCCACCTGCTGTTCCGTCGAGCCCAGCTTCCGCAGATACGGCACGTAGAACCGCTCCACGAGAGCGATCGCCGTCGCTGCCGTTAAGCTGTGGATGAGCGAATAGAAAAGAGCGCTATGAAGCGGCCTGGACCTCGACCAAGGCGCGCGCCATCCTCGGGATACCGTTGCCACCGCACCTCCGCGTCGCGTTGGTTAAACGTGGACCTCGAGCATAACCCAAAGCCAAACAACAGCAAACCCCTGTCCCTTCCACTAGCGCCGTCGCCGCGCCTCGATTCAGAGACGAGCCGCCCTGGCAACTTCATGGACAGTAGCAAAGGGCGGGGTCTCGCCAAAGAGCGGCCCCGGTTGCTTTTCTTCTTCTCCTCTTCCTGATCATCCTCGATTGCAAACCGCCCCCCAGCAGGCTATGCTCTTACCAACCAGCGGCCTAATGGCAGTTAGCGGGGGAAGCGCGACGCTCGGGTGTAATGGAGGGTAGGGACAAGCGTACGAAGACTGTGTGAGCCACATGCGAGATTTCGATCTCAAGTAGAAGTAGAGTGTGCCCGCAACTGCGGGGAAGAAGAGATAGCGCCGCGCGGTCAATTAACATGTCGCAAGAGGGAGACACGCTATGCCACCTGAATCGCTCAATGCCCCCGGCATCAATGAGGAGATCAGGATACACCGTGACAAATGGGGAATCGCCGCCGTATTTGCGGAGAGCAACCGTGACGTCCTTTTCGGATGGGGGTACTGCACTGCCGAGGACCGCCTCTTCCAGATCGAGATGACACGCCGTTCTGCCTGGGGACGCATGGCGGAGGTGCTGGGCGAGAAGTTCGTCGAAGCGGACAGACGCGCCCGAATCATGGGAACCCACCTGGAGGCACTCAGAAAGGCGAAGGCACTTGACCGGTACTTCAGGGAGCTGCTCGAGGCATTCGCCGAGGGGATAAATGCTTACGTAAGCAGCCACGATGTTGCGCAGCGCCAGGGCTTTCGCGAGCTGGGGCTCGTACCTCAGCGGTGGACGGTCGAGGATGTGGTTGGGTGCAGTGAAGCGGTGGGGCACTTCGAAACCTTCGGCCATACGGGGTACAGGCTCATCGAGAAGGTCGGCCTCGAAATGGCCCGCGAGTGTTACCCGGTATGGCCCGACGATACGCCGGTAATCGTTACCGAGTCGGAGATGGCTAAGAAGGGGGAGGTCTACGAACGCCTGAAGAGTCTGAACATCCCGAGGCCCCGGTGTCCGGCGACGGTTCAGGAGCGCTCGGCAACAGGCAGCAACAACTGTGTCGTTACCGGGTCGAAATCCGCGACCGGGATGCCCATCCTCCTCGGCGACCCCCAGCGATATCCGCGCGTACCTCCCGTCCATTACGAAGTTGCTCTTCACGGGGGTGACTTCCACTGCCGCGGGGTCGGTTTTGCCGGCGTCCCGGGGCTCTTCCACGGGTTCAGCAGGCACTGCGCTTGGGCCGGAACGGGACTCGGCGCGGATAGGACCGACCTATATGAGGAGAAGGTACACCCTGAGAACCCGGACCTGTACCTGTACAAAGGCAACTGGTATCCCGTTCGGAAACGGACAGAGGTCATTAAGGTCAAAGATGGGAATGACGTAACCCTGGAAGTCAGATCCACTCACCACGGCACGATCTGCGGCGAGCTGTTCGGCGAGAAGGATCGGCACCTGGCATTCCGCCATCCCACGTTCGAAACCACCGACACGGCGGCTCTGGGCACGATGCGCATCAACGTCGCGAAGAGTTTTGAGGAGTTCAGGGACGCGATAAGCAAATGGGAAGCGCTGGGCGCGAACATCGTCTACGCCGACGTCGAGGGAAACACCGGCTACTGGCCTACCGGTGCGTTTCCCGTTCGGCCGGGAGGACGTTTCTGGGGACCGGTGCCGGGTTGGACGGGAGAGTATGAGTGGGCGGGTTACATCCCATTTGAGGAAAAACCTTCGCTCCACAATCCCGACCAGGACTTCATCGTCACCGCCAACAACCTGGTGGTCAGCGACTGGTACCCTTACACGTTGGTCAGTCGTCCCTCCACCGGTCCTCGCTTCATGAGATTGCGCGAGGCAATCATGGAAAAGGAGAAGTTCGACCGGGACGATGTGGCGAGGCTGCGCTCGGACATTAGATGCACACCCGAGGTACGTGCGCTCCTTCCAATCCTCCTTGGGGCCCTTGAGGGCGCGGAAGATGTCACCGATGAAATGCGCGAGGCGGCCGAGTTGCTTAAGGCGTGGGATTTCAGGTTCAGCCGAGATTCCATCGCCGCTACCATCTTCGACAGCTTCGTGCGGGAGTTGCCTAAGGCCGCGGCCAGGCAGCATCTAGGGGAAGACCACAAGCTTGCCCAGTTAGATATGCTCCGGCTTGGCCCGGACTCCCGGTGGTACGACGATCCGTCAACGCCGGAGGTCGAAACGAGGCCCGACTTGTTTGTGAAGGTGTTCAGGAAGATACTCGCGGAACTGGCGGAGAAGCTGGGACCCGACAAGAGCAGGTGGGTCTGGGGCAAGGTCAGCACGACTAAGGTTCTCCACCTGGTTGAAGACCTCGGTCTTGCCGATAGGATCAAGCCCCCCGACTACGGCGATTTCGTGATGGAAGGGTCGAAGGGTCTCACTCCACACGTGCTAAAGGTGGTGACCTACTCTCAAGTGGTGGACCTGACGGATGTGGACAAGACGCAGGCAGTTCTGTCCGCCGGCAATTCGGAGCTTTACGACAGTCGTCACAGTCACGATCAGATAGAGCTCTGGAGCAACTGGCAGCTCCGTCCGGCGGTTCTCAGCGAGGATAAGCTGAAGGAAACGTCGCACCTGACGACCGTTCTCACTACCGCCACCCCTCACGGTTCCGCCAAGGGCCGGTACGACTGACCGGGGTAAGGTCATCCGCTGTGGAGGAGATTCCTTAAGGACATGGAGACAGCCGCGACATTTGCAGTGGCGGAGCATTTTGACATGGACAGAGGAAGTCTGCTTGCGGTGTTCGATAACCCTCGCGGTGAGGATCACATTCTGACGGCAGAGACGGAGAGGGACGCACGGCGAGCGGCCGCGCAGAGTGCAATGGTGGACATGGCTATTGCCGCCATCACGGAGTATGTTAAAACGATGAGCGAACAATCGGGTCGAGGCGACGCCAAGTGGCGCGCCTGATGGATGACGTTATGCACGGGGAGTTGATGTCACATGATGCTTCACCCAGAACATGACAGATTGGCTGATGCGGTCCGTGGGTGGTACACGCGGTCCTATCCAGAAATGGGATACCAGACGGAGCAGCGCAGATTCGGGTTCTACTCCCGCAATCCTCGCGTGGACTCGGACAAGACCAACAGCGTGACGCTGAGGCCCCCTTCGGCTTTCTCTGTCACGGATTTCATCTGCGATTTGGGCCAATACTATGGCGGAGGCCGGGTTAATATTTGGGTGGATGACCCACGGATGGACGAGGAAGTTGGTCACTTGCTTGAGGCGAACGGCTGTTGCCGGGAAACAGCCACCGTATACCTTGCCCATGTTGGCACACCGTGCCGAACGCCCCCGGTGCCGGGAGTGACCGCGGCACCGGTCACTGCGGCGGACGTGGAGGAGTACGCAGCAGCCAAGCTCATGGCGTTTTCGAGCAAGGAGTCCCGGCCGAGCGCCGATGAGGTCCGTGCCAATGCGGCGATCGTTGCGGCGGAGATTTCGGGCCGGGGTCGGTTCCTGATCACCAGATGCGGAACAGAAGCGGTTGCCGTGATCGCATGGTACGAGGGGCCGCCCGACCGTTTCATATTCCAGGTGGGTACTCGGAAGCCCTTCCGTCGCCGGGGTATAGCCAGCCATCTGATCTCGGGCGCCGCTGCGGAAGCCGCTGCATTAGGCTACCGTTCGACCATTATAAACGCGGACGCCGACGATACGGTCGTCAACCTCTATCATCGGTTGGGGTTCACGGACCAAGTGTTCTGGCGTCAAGGCTATCGTTTCCCTGGCGGGAGTGCATAGCGCCCGGGTCAACGCGAACGCGTGCAAGCACGCGTTCGCGTTACCCGGCACGTTCAGGGGTAGAGAGGACGAACGCCGATCTCCCTTGGCACAGTCCGCTTCCTTATAGAAGCACTAAGCGCAGCGCAGCCAAGCTGTCTGCTCCCCCGGCCCCCTTCGACGGAAAGTGACCCATGCACCCCTCGGTAGGCCGGTGTGCTTGCGTGCGACCTTGTTGCATCGCCAACGCCGACCCCACCCCGGTGTGGCTCTGTGTCAGGGAATCTACACGCCGTTCATCAGGGGCTTGATTCGGGATGCAATTCAGGAAGAACAGTTGCGTGGTGACGGATCAGAAAGCGGGTGTTAGTTCGCGGGATGCGGGATTCTGGGCCTACCTGTGACCCCCGACCCAGGCATTCCGCCATGTCGCCGGTAGATAGCGTACGCGCACCGCGAAAGAAGTCATCGTTATAGGGCTTGACATGGGCTTCTATTTGATTCAGACTGTCCTTTGGCCGGATGAATCGATGGTTCCCCGTCGGGAGAACCGGCGGGGCTTTGTCGTAAAGCGTTGAGAGGAAACGGTTCTGCGCGTGTTTGCCTTTCGCGAAAAATTCCCTGGTTTGAGGGGGACCGACTGGGGCGCGAAGGCAAGGATCATGGTTGCTTCCGCACCCCAAAAGAACGCGCCAAAACTCTCCGATTCTCTGATGAACAACCGTCTCTGGGTTAACAACCCTTTCCGCACCGCAGCCCGAAAGCAACCCTCTCGAACCGCCCCCGCTTTCGCGGGCGTCTTATACGGCACTCCAAACCGTCTTTGGGGTGTTATGCGGACCGCCTAAACATTGTTGGGCCAAAAATGGGCACGAACAGCAATAGCGTTATCTGTCCTGTCACGCTCGTCTTTCCGAAGCAGCCGCTGCCCGACCGGCGAGGCAAACGGCGCAAGATGACACTCAGTTTTACAAGCGCAGACCTGCGGGCGTGTCTCGAACTGACAAGACACACAGCCGCAGATCCGGACGGACGCACCGTTCTCGGCGCATCCATCGAGGCTTATCTGCGCCGCCTCTTGACACACTGCGCTTTTCGGATTCATATCCCGGCCTTTGCCCATCCGGCATGGCATCCTCCAAGCCTTGTGAAGAGCCTACTCGCGCCGTCAACCCGCAAACACGTCGTTTTCGTCGATCGTCGGGGCGTGCTGTGGGA
>CAZUUK010000090.1:0-10399 GCA_964622675.1 uncultured Planctomycetota bacterium
GTCGTGTATGCGGCAATTACTTCTTGCGCAGGCCCCTCAGCTACCACTCGTCCCGCGTCGAGAAGCGTCACCTTTGTGCAGAATTGCTGCACCGTCTTGAGATCGTGGCTCACGAAAAGGATGGTTCTACCCTCTCTGGTGAATCTCTCGAACGCATCGAAGCACTTCTCCTGGAACTCAACGTCCCCCACGGCGAGGACCTCGTCCAGGAGCATAATCTCAGCCGGAACGTGGATGGCGACGGCGAAGGCAAGCCTCGCGGACATTCCAGACGAGTAGTTCTTGACTTTCATGTCCATGAATCGCTCTATCTCGGCGAAGTCAACTATCTTGCCATAGACGCGTCGGACCTCCCGCCGGGTCAATCCCATAATGATTCCGTTAAGGAAGACATTTTCGCGTCCTGTGAGTTCAGGATTGAAGCCGATTCCCAGTTCCAGAAAGGGGGCTACCCGTCCGTTTACCTCGCGGTTCCCCTCGTCGGGCTCGTATATGCCCGCAAGAATCTTGAGTAGCGTGGTCTTGCCGCTGCCGTTGCGCCCGATCATCCCATAGAAATCCGCGTAGTTAATGGTCATGCTCACGTCGTGCAGGGCATCGAAGGTCTCGTATCTGGTTGGGCGGAAAAGCCTTACGAAATTCTCCTTTAGTGTCGTCCGGTGCTCCTTCGGGATGCGGAATGACTTCGTGACGTGATCGACAACTACCGCGGCCCCGTTGTAGCCGTGTTTGATTCCTTGGCCTGTCTCAAAGTTGCTCGGCAACGTGTGACTCCAGCTTCTTGAATATCAGGTACCCCATCAGAAACGTCACGCCGACCATGGCGGTCAGAACCAACACAGGTTTTGCTCCTGGATTTGTATGATCGAGCAACGCGTGCCGCGAGAATTCAATAATTCGTGCCATGGGATTGAGCATGATCACCCGTTGAATCGTTGGATTCTTGGTAACACTCCCCAGGTCCCATATGATCGGAGTCAGCCAGAAGCCCATTTGCAGGACCACTTCCCAGATGTGCTGCAGGTCTCGCAGCCGGACTATGAGTACCGACAGCGGCAGGGTCAATCCCAGTGTGATAACGTAAAGGGCAACTACGTAGAAAAGGAAAGAAGGAGCATTGAAGCCCGGCTTCGGGCCGAATGCAAAATAGAACCCCAGAAAGACTACAAGCTGAAGAAGAAGCAATACAACGGAGACGAGGGTGGAAGACGCGACTATGATGACCCGTGGCACATACACCTTGGTAACAAGATAGGGCTTGCTCAGGAACGCGTTCATGCCGACCAACGTGCAGTCAGACAGGAAGCTCCATATGATTATGCCGAGCAGAAGCCTCAGCCCGAAATAGGGGACGTCGAATCGCACCCAAACGTAGGTGAAGATAACGTACAGCACGCTGAAAATCGCAAGTGGCTTCAGCAGAGTCCAAATGTAACCGAGAACCGAACCCTGGAAGCGAACCTTCAGGTCCGTACGTGTCAGCTCGCCCAGTATTGCGAGATTTGCTTTGAGGCTTCTCGGTCCTGTTTTCACCTCTGCCTCCAGAATGGCCCCCTGGCGAAGCGACATAGTAGCACCGGGGGCTTCACGATTCAAGTTTCGCTGGTGAGGCTGCTTTAAGTCCGAGAAGGTAGTGTTTGCCAGTTGGACCGCGTTCCCGACCTTGGCGCGGTGGGCCTCTCATCACTTAGCGCTTGAAGCAGCGCCGTGGATTCCTATAATGCGGGCGATATCTCTTCATTTACTTGGGTGGCTGGTAGAGATGGACGATAGCTCGCTTAGTGAGAAGGGTTGCTACAAGCTGTTCGGGCCGGAGCTGCGGAAGTGGGTTCTCCTCGCTCTGGGAGTCCGGTTCATCCTCATGCCCATCTGCGGGCACTACGACATCCTCGTGGCGTACGGCTACGCCGCCAAGCTGATATCGGGCTCGATTTCCTGGTACCAAATGGATGCAGACCAACCGGCCTATCTCTTCCACGTCGTAGCCCTGAAGGCAATCCAGCCGTTCGTGAAGACCTTCATCCTTAGCGCCAGCGCTATCAGGGTGGACGAAAACAGTTGGGGTTTCTGGCGCGCATACGCAGCAACACCGGAGGTCTTCCGGGCTTTCGCCCTTTTCAAGCTTCCCTATCTGGCCTTCGACCTCCTTTCCGCGGGGCTTCTTTTGAGGATACTGGGCCGAAACCCCCGCGCGCCCGCGGCCGTGAAGTTCTGGCTTTTCAACCCGCTCGTACTGTATGTCACCTACATGTTCGGCCGGTTTGATGTAATCGCCATCTTTTTCCTGCTCGCCAGCATCTACGCGCTGAAGAACCGCAAGGTTGACCTCGCCGGGCTTCTGTTCGGTATTTGTGTCGCGCTTCGTTTCTACTACGTCATTTTCCTCCCCGCCTACGCGGTGATCTCCTCCGAGCGTTGGACGGACCGAATCAGGTTACTCCTGTTTGCGCTCCTCCCTCTTCTTTTTCAAATCTCCACGCTGTCGGCCGGTCTTTTCCCTGTCGGCTTTCCGCTTCTGACGCTGGTTCTCGTGTTGCTCCTCTATCCGAGGCGTCTCGAGCGATACGGAGTGCCGGTGCTTGTGATATCGTTTCTGATCGCCGGGGGCCTAGCGATATCCAACAACGGCAGTATCGCCACCGCCGTCGGGCGCAGCGGGTTCGGGCTCATTGAGCTTCCCAACCACGCCACTTATCCATTCAAGGCAAAGCTGCCCTTGTGGAACTATGACACGATATATCCGGTGTTTATCCTTTACGGGCTTTTCCTCTTTGGCGCCCTGACGGTGAAGCGCTGGCGCGTCAGGACGTTCGTTGCACTCCTTGCGATATTTCTACTCCTTTACCACAGCTTCAGCTTCTGGCATCCCCAGTATCTGCTTACCGTGGTTGTTGCTGTGACCCTCGCGTACGCGTGGGAAAAACGCCTCGGAAAGCTGCACCTAATCCAGTGCGGCCTGGTTTACCTGATAATCTTCAACTGGGGCGCTCATCCGACCAATTACCTCTTCGCGCCGCTTTCGCCCAGCGCAATCTTCTCCAGCAAGGCCCTCACAGTGTGGCTTGAGGAGCTGATGGGCCCTCTCGCTCCCACTGCGCTAATAGGGGTTTCAAAAGGCCTCTTTATCGCAACCTCGCTCTGGATGATATGGCAGCTGCGCAAACTTGTTCCCGGCTTCGAGGGGCCGCCCGGCCAGCAGCCGCATTCCGCCGTCGCGGAGGAAACTGAATGAACGGTGACGTCCTGCCGACCCAATGGGACTGGCTGTGTTCGCTCGGTCCGGCGGCAGCTTTCACATTCTTTCTCCTCTTGATAGCTCGACTGCTGCGAGCCGCCTGGCCATCCGGGCGCAGATGGGCCCTCGCTGTCGTGCTTGCCGTCCTGCTCGTGGCCTGGCCTTCTGCCTGGTATGCGGCCAACTACGCCGTTCGCTACGAGGAGGTCAGCGTGATCTGGCCGTCGGAGCCGGATTCGCCAATTCACGTCGCCTCATCGGCGGATCTGGATGCCTCGGCTTCTGTCGCTAAGCTCAGAGCGGACGGCTTTGGAACGTACATCGAGTGGAGCGGTCTCCACCTTCCACCGGGGCGAATGTACTTCTTGGAGCTCGAAATGTCCGTTGGCGCCGGGCATCTCAGCCGACTGGAATGGGTGGGAGCTGACGGTGTCTCGCACGCGACCGTATTTCAGGGATTTCTTCATTGGACCGGAGTAACACCCAGGTACGACGGCGCCTTCCATCGCTATTTCGTCATCATGGGCAAGCTCGATTACCCCGTCGTCGGCCTGCGTGTTTACCCCTCGAATGCTCAAGCTGCCGTAGCGCTGAGTTCAGTGAAGATCGTTGCGCTTCCTTGAAAGAGCTGCAGCTCGCAAGATCCGCACGAGCCAAAATGCTCCGAAGGCGTTCTGCGCGGAGCAATCCCCCCATGCCCTGCAGCCGCGTCTCTCGATGCCGGATTGGACTATCGAATTCAGGGGAAGGGCAGGGGAGTGAAATGGGAGGAATATGCGCCCTGAGCCGCAGCTCCGCGGGCGCGCGCTACGGTTTGGCGTTCGACAGGACCCTTTCAAAGAGATCAAGCGCCGCATCGGCCTGAGCCGCGGGCGAGAATCTGGTGGCTGCCGCTTCCCGTCCGCACTCGCCGAACTCTCGGCGCAGTTCCGGCGAATCAGCCAGCCGCAGAATGGCCTCCGCCAGTTGGTCTGTGTCTCCCGGCTCTATCAGCAGCCCGGATTTTTCGTGCTCGACCACCTCCGCAATCCCCCCGCTCCTGCAGCCGATGACGGGCTTTCCCCATGCCATCGCCTCGATATAGACGATGCCGAAGGATTCGTAAAGTGATGGCGCGGCGAAGATGTCGCAGCGGCTGTACTCTTCCTGCAGCCTCTCGTCGCTGACCTCGCCGAGGAACCTGATCTTCCGCCACGCCCGATTCTTCTTCAGGTACCCCCGGTAGGCAATCCTGTAGGGAACTCCGTCCTCATTCGGGAGCGTGTCGTCCCCGGCTATCGTGAACTCCACGTTCGGGTTCCTCGCGATGACAGACGGTATCGCTTCCAGAAGCGTATGAATGCCCTTTCGCCTCTCCAGTCTCCCCACGAAAAGCACGCGAACATTCCGCGAAGGCGGCTGCTCGGGAAGCTCGTCCGGGAGCGTAACCGCGCACGGTATCGCTCGTGCGGGCCTTCCGTCGAAACTCACCCCGTAGACCTCTTCTATCGTCTTAAGGCTTGCGTAGGAGTTAGATGCGATGCCTCTCACGCCCTCCATCCCCAGAAGCCGCTTCTCCAGCTCGCAGCAAAGCAGCATGTCGCCGGTTTTCGGCAGCCGTCTTGTCTCGATTACGGTCTTCAGTTGCGTATCCACATGGAGGACGAGCGGGATCGTCCCTTCCAGGCCGAGCCCGTACCCCTCCAAGTCCCACAGGGGTGCCTCGATGATGTCCAGCCGCCGCGCCAGCGCCAGATCCTTCGCAACTCGGAAAACCGCTATCGCGCGCGAGAGATTTCGCCTCGCCACCGGCATATCCGAAAGGTAGTCCAGTCCAGGCACGAGCGGGTCGGGCACTTCCAGTACCACCACCCCGTCGTGATATCGCATCCGCTGCCCGGGGCCTCGCGTGATCACGCACACTTGATATCCGCGCCGGACCAGCTCTTTGGCCAGAGACGATGTGCGCGTCGCGATCCCCGCCGTTCCGATCGGAGGGTAATCCTGGCTTGCAAAAGCGATCCAGGGCCCTCGCTTGGGCGGCCCCGCTGGAGCCATTAGCGAGAAAGGCTTGAAAGACAGCCTCCGCTTCAGTTTTGCACGGTCAAGCGTCTTCCGCGGCGCGAAAAGCCCAAGCCGGATCCCGCGCAACGCCCCGAAAAAAAGCCTCGCCGCAATGATCAGAAATACAGGCGGCGACAGCACTTGCGCATGTCTTACCTGACCTACACTCTCCCGCAGACTCCCGGCCAGTCTCTTCATCAAGCCGAACCTCCCCGCGCTCGCCTTTAGCGCAAAGTACGTGATGTTCTTCCCGGTTGCCCCGAGCTTCGCTCTCAACCACCCGCCGCGGAGCCCTCCAACGATCGGCTCGTGTTCCACCACCGTTTCCACGGAGTGATCCACCTTGTAGCCTGCCTGGATCACCCTGAAGCAGACGTCCGCCTCGTCGTGGTAGTAATCATAAGTCTCGTCGAACCCGCCGATCTCTTCCAGCACCCCCCGCCGAAAGCTCGAATTCACCCCCATCAGCGTATTGAACTTCATTCCGTCCGGCGAGTTGTAATCCGATGGGCCGGGGCGAACGCAGTCCACATCTCCCCAAATCCCTAGCACCCCGTAGGCGAACTGCACCGTGCTGCCGCCTATGACCTGCCCTCCCGCGCCGCCGACTCCGCCATCCTCATACGCCGCGGCCAGCTTGTCCAGCCAGTCCGGCGGCGGCATGCCATCATCGTCTATGAACGCCACTATGTCGCCCGAGGAAAGCTTGATCCCGATATTGCGTGAAACGGAAAGGTTGCGCGTCGGGTTCTTCCCGACCTTTATCCGGTCTCCGTATC
Source organism: uncultured Planctomycetota bacterium (assembly GCA_964622675.1). Lineage (GTDB taxonomy): Bacteria > Planctomycetota > DG-23 > CAZBND01 > CAZBND01 > CAZUUK01. The sequence goes on from CAZUUK010000090.1 coordinate 6,058, forward strand.
GTTCCAGAAGCTGCGGCGTCTCGTCCCTTGACGGCCCATCCACCACGATGACCTCGAAGTTCGGGTATTCCAGTCCCTCAAGAGTGTGGAGACAGCGTCTTAGTTGACTCGCACGGTTGTAAGTGCAGATGACGATCGAGAATGAGGGCCTGCTCATTCCTCAGCACCTCTCACTTAAAGAACGCTTACACCCCTAAACCGGGAGCCTCGGCCAGCGCCGGCCGCGGCCCGCCTTTGCGCCCGTCCACAGCGAACACAGTCGCGAGCGCCGCGAGAAGCCTTGGCTCCAGGCTGGCAGAGCGGAAACGCTTGACCCGCTCCCGCTGCGTCGCCAGCACATGTCCCCGGAAAGCCCGGTTGGATATAAGCGCGTCAACTACTTTTGCCACGTGCAGCGGATCCTTGGTCCGCATCAATACCCCCGCGCCACCCATCGTCTCCTCGACCGCGCCCGCGGCGTACGCGACGACCGGGACGCCGCTGTGCATCGCTTCGATCAGCGGCGTGCAGAAACCCTCGTGGCCGCTCAGGCATACGAAGACGCTCGCAGTCTCGTAGTATGCCTTCAACTCCTCCATCGAAACCTTTCCGGTCATCACCACCTTGCCCGGCACCAGGGCCTCCGAAAGCCCTCTTACCAGTCGGCTGTAAGAAGGGAAGCCCTCGTCGTCTCCCACCAGCAGCAGCACCGCGTCCTTGCCCAGCGCGCGGGTGTAGCGCTCGAGCACTCGCACGAGCTCGTGTTGATACTTGTTGGGTGCGATCCTTCCCACGAAGAGTATCCGCGCCGGGCCGCTTGAGTAACGCTCCAGAACCCTTTCCTCCCTCGGCCCCTCGAAACGCTTCCAGTCAATTAGCAGCGGAAGCACACCCGTGGGCTTAATGCCGACCTCCTCCAACTCACGCCGGTTGAATTGCGACACACCCAGCCCCAGGTCAACCCTTCCCACAAATGCCGACAGCATGCGCCGGCAGTGCCTCGACCATTCCGCCTGCCTATGGTCGTACGGTTCCAGGAAATCCGCGGGGGTGACATTGTGGTAAACGAGGATTTTCCGGTCTGGAAGCGTCAGCGCATACGAGATCGGCGGGGTCCACGACCAGTAGTGGATAATCACCACGTTCGCCGGCGAGGAAAACTTCTCATACGATTCGTAGTTCAGGGTGTATGGCGCGCCCGCCTCGTCCCAGGACTCGGAAAACACGTACGACCGATAGCCCCACCCGCGCAGAATTCTCGTTATGTGAAGCGCCTCGTCGCTTATCCCGTCAGACCGCATCACCGAGTGAAACTGATGGACTTCCAAAAACCACCTCGGCTACTTCCGCGCGGTGAGGAGGTAATACGGCGCGGGGAATACTTCGTCCGAGCGGGCGCCCGAAGCAGGGTCAACGAACTCAACCTTCACCTCGCGGAACCCCTCTGCCAGGGCCATGGCGTGCATCGAGCGCGGATTGAACGAACGCACGTTCCGCGGTTCGCTCTTCAGAACGGCTTCCCCTGAGGTCGAAAAGGGATTTATGCCTTCGACCAGGAATACACCGCCCTCGTCCAGCTTCGCAAACGCCTGGCCCATAAGCTCCCGAAAGCTTTCGAAGGGAAGCCGTTCGGCCAGTCCGGTGGCAAAGATCAGCCCGATTCCCGAGCCTTCCAGCCCCTTCGCGTACTCAATAGGGTCCCCCTGAACCACATCGAGCCCCTTTTCTCGGCAATCCTTAACCAGGAGGGGATCCGGTTCAACTCCGCGCGCGCGTATCCCACGCTGCTTCAAAACCTCCAGAAATTCCCCCTTGCTGGCCGAAAGGTCTATCGCCGTCGCCCCCTCCGGCACCAATTCCCGGTACGTCTCGCGGAATCTCACCAGCGACGGCACCGCCTCTCCCATACGCCCGGCCCGAACATCCTCCTTCTTCTCAACCTCCAGCAGTGCCTTCATGACCTTTGCCTTTGTCTCCTCGTCCACTCCCTCAAGCTGGGACACAAACTCCGCCACCGCCTCCCTCGACTGCAAATCCGCCTTTCCGTAATCCCGTGGCCTCCGCACCCCAAGCTGCGACCGGACATCGTTAATCTCGTCGCGGAGACGGTTAATCTCATCCCTCGTGTCCTCCGCCACCACCTGCACCAGCCGCAGCGCATCACTTAGCGCGGTTGCCATCTGCGAATTGAAGGAGCTCTGCTTCACCAGGAACGGCTTCATAAACCTTTTCGATAGAGCCCTCGCCTTCGCAAGAATCAGATCCACTAACCCTCGCCTCGTTCGCAGGTTAGTACTGTATAGATCCCCACGAAGCAGCAGCCCTGACACCAGAGGGGCGGGCACAGATTGGGCGGAAGGAGGGGGTATGTCTGCGTCCTTCGCCGCGCGCGCGCGCTGCCCCTTCTCGCCCATCGCGTCAGAAAGCGTCTTATCGATTTTCGAAGCCACATCCTCCTGGCCCATTCCTCTGCATCCTGCCGAAAAACCTGCTTTCCGGGGATCAAACCAGCCAGAAGCGGCCGCAAATAGCATCTTCGTCCGCTTCAACCCGCTCTCTCTTCCGGTCCGCCGGCTTCTCCCGGCTTCGCTCGGCGCAAGCTATTCTATAAGCCCCAATCTCCACAGTCAAGGAGGGAGGCAGTCCAGATCGGCATCCTGCTCGCCCCGAAAACATCTTGAAATGCGGCACCGCCCGGGTTATGTATGCTGGGCAGATAGCCTTGCTTTCCCGAGCTCCGTGTGAATGTCGCAGGTACGAGAATGCCGCGCTGCGTGCGCGGTGGCCACTTGTCTGCGGGGATGCGCTGCTTACAGGAGGGCTCGGCGGAAGGCAGTACGTAACGCGGAAGGAGGATGAGATGAGCAAGTTGTGGCTTCTGCTTTGTTCAGTTGGCGCGGCTTTGGCCACCTCCGTAGGTCTGGCTGCTCGAGCGGTCGCTGCTAACACCGCTAAACCCAACGTCCTGATATTCGTAACTGATGACCAGAGGTGGAACACTCTGGGTTGCTACGGGGACCCGGTCATAAGGACCCCGAACATCGACAGCCTTGCGCGCGGTGGCGTGCTCTTCAAGTACGCATTCGTCCAGGCTCCCCAATGCTGCCCCTCTCGCGCCAGCCTGCAAACCGGCCGTTACCCGCACGCGCATCATGTGCGCTGGAACAGTATCCCCATTCCCGATGACGAGACTACCATCGGGCAGATCCTCAGCGATTCCGGATATGAGACCGCGTGCTTCGGTAAGATGCATGTCAAGCCCCAGGATCCCGCGAGGATGGGTTTCCAGTATTCAAGCACAATCAGTGATTACAACCGATACCTGGCGCAGCACGGCATCAAATCAGGAATGGCTGCCTCCAAGGGCCCTTATCTCAAACTGGCCTCAACCGGCGCGGGCACATACCCCTTCCCGAAAGAGCATTACATCACGAACTGGATAGGGGACCGGGCCGTCGAATATCTAAAGGAGCACCGCCATCCTCATAAGCCCTTCTTCATGTATGTCTCATTCTTCAAACCGCACATCCCGTGGAACCCCCCCGAGCCCTACGATAAGATGTATGACCCGAAGGAGATACCTCTCGTTCCCCGCTTGTCCCACGACCTCGAAATGAAGCCGCCTTCCGTAAGGGCATACTACCGTCACATGGGCATGGACAAGATATCCGATGAAGAACTCCGCAGCATGATCGCGCTCCACTACGGCCTGATCAGTCTGGTCGACGATAACGTTGGTAAGGTGCTTAAGGCGCTCGAGGCAGCGGGTGTGGCAGAAAACACAATTGTCGTATACCTTTCTGACAACGGCACCATGTTGGCTGACCACAATCTCATCCGGAAAGGGCGTTACGTCTACGACGCTAATGCCCGTACTCCGCTTCTAATGCGATGGCCCGCCGGCTTCCCCGCGGGGAAAGTCGTCGACGGCAGTTTGGCTGACGAGATTGACATAATGCCAACGCTTCTAGCGGCTGCCGGAGTCCAGATCCCGAGGCGCGTCCAGGGGATGAACCTCATCCCCGTTATTGACGGAACCGCAAGCGGCAAGGACTCGTCGTTCCAGCAGATCGGCTTCGAGGCGAACGGATACGTAACCTCTATCAGAACCCTCAAGTGGCGATACGTTTACTACACTGATGGGACGGGCGAACTCTACGATCATCAGAAAGACCCCCACGAGACGACGAATCTCTTTGGTAAGCCCGAGTATAAAGACGTCATCAGCCGGCTTCAGGAGAGACTTCTCAGGTGGCGCACTGAGACCCAGGACAGGTGGCCGTATCCGTTGCCGGAAAAGCAACCACCAAAGCGTAGACCGCCGAGCCCCGCTGGTAAGAAAGAGAGGTGATACGCAAACGCG
>CAZUUK010000090.1:10499-12598 GCA_964622675.1 uncultured Planctomycetota bacterium
GCGTCGAGTCAGCTCGCGTCTTTTTCCCGTCCTGGATCGGCATCTTGAACTGAGGCGGCTTGCCCATGAAGCGATCCGGCTGCATCTGTGCCTTCGGCGTAGGTTTTCTGTTGTTCACCTCCTTGGGCTGTGAAAGCAATCGCCGCGTCGAGCCCAGGCAGCATCAAGTGGTCGAGATAAAGCTTTCGGGCGACCTCTCAGCGGACGAGGCGGCTCTGACTGCGGCGGTTTGCCTTCACAAGGCCTTGCGTGACGTATGCGGTCTCCAAGCCTCCATCGCGACGGCGCCTTCAGCCAGTGGCTCGAAGTCAATCCTCATTGAATACGACGGAACCGAAACCGACGATCCCTCCCAGGACGGTTTCGTCATCAAAGGAGGAAAGGACGGCCTCGTCGTCACAGGCCGAAGCATGCGTGGAGCCGTATACGGGATATACGAGCTTGAAAAGCTGATCCGGCTTCGGCGCCACGCGCCGTTCGCACCGATTTCTATGAGAGTTATCCCCGCTTTCCGGTACCGCATAGCCAGCGTTCTCGATGACCCAAGATTCCCCCCATTTGCTACCCAGTTCACCGACCCTGAGCTGCTCCTAAAGCTTGGCTACAACGGCGTGATAGTTGAACGCGCCGTTGCCGAAGTGGTGACTCTCGATAGATACGATCCCGGCCTTTACCCGAAAGGATCGCACCAGAGGGAAATGGCGCTTGCGCGGCGGGACTATGTTAGGGAGAGAATCGAGCAGGCTAAGCAGCACCATCTCATGGTTTTCCTCCAGGGTGACATGGTCACCGTCCCCGTGGCCGCCTGCGATAAGTACGGCGATGCGATCTTGCACGAAGACGGCATCTGCATCGCCAAGCCGAAAACGAGAGAATTGCTCCAGGCCATGTTCGACGAAGTCCTGGAGCTGTTTCCGCAGGTTGACGGTGTTGTGGTCAGGGCTGGTGAGAACACCGCCTCAACGACAGGTTACCTTTACGGAGTCAAGCCGGTGAACGGGACATGCCCCGAGTGCCGTGACATGGAAGATGCCCAGAAGCTGGCGACGCTGGTCGGTACGCTGGCGGAAATCATAGTGGGCCGCCATCACAAGATCTATGCGCAAAGGACCTGGGGCTACTACGTCTCATGGCATACCGTCCCCGAAGAATACCTCGCCGCAACAGACTCGCTAACGCCTCGTCCCGGGCTTTACTTCTCAATGAAGCACACGGAAACCGACTACTGGCGCTACAACAGGATCAATCCAACCATAGGCATAGGCAAGCACCCGCAGATGGTCGAGTTCCAGTGCTCTCGTGAATACGAGGGCAAGGGGGCCTTTCCCCTTTACTGCGGGAGGCTTTTCTCCGAAGGCGGGACAGAGATCGAACCCTATGGAGGCGTCACGTGCATTTACGACAAGGGCGTGAGAGCCGTGTGGACCTGGCTCGGGGGAGCCGGACTCAAAGGACCCTATCTCAAACGCGAGGACTGGGTGGAGCTTAACGCTTACGCCCTTGCGAGGCTCCTGTGGGAGCCCGACGCGGATCCATACGCTATCGCCAGAGAATGGTGTCAGCTCAAGTTCAATCTCAACCCTGATTCGCCCATACTTGATCGCTTCGAGGCTGTCTGCAGAAAATCCGAAGAGGCCGTTCTCAAAGCCAGATACTGCAGGGCGATGGTGGAGCTGGGGAAGCCGTATCAAATTCCGCCCGTGAAGTATCTCTACGGCTGGGCACCCGGCGGCGCGTGGTTCAGGGACGCATATTTCCTTACAAAGGGTCTGAGGGGCAGTTACAAGTTCCTCTCCACGAAGGGTGGCCAAGAAGCGGTCGAGGCCGCTTTACGCGAGAAAGAGGAGGCCAGGCAGGTCTACAAAAGCCTGATCGAGGACTTCGAGGCAATCCTCGAGCAGGCGGGACCGAATCCGGACTGGTCCGAGCTCTATACCACTGCCAAGTACGGCGACTACTGGGTTAAGATCGCGACCTACTACTTCGTCGGTGTGGTGCGGTACGACCAGTGGCTGGCTTCGGGCAAGGCCGACGAGGCCGCCAGGGCTTCCGCCATCGAAAACCTGTTGAAATGGCGCCAGTCGTGGGCTATGTATAAT
>CAZUUK010000091.1:0-12143 GCA_964622675.1 uncultured Planctomycetota bacterium
GCCTCGCATCAAGACGACTATGGCGCGTCCGCCCAGGCAATCCGCGCGGCCGGCAGCTCACCGCAGACCGCAGACCCCGCCACATCGAATCCGTATCGAGCGAGAAGCCTCGCGACGTCGCGCGCAGGCCAGACCCTCGAGTAGCTGCCGTAGCTGCCGACGATCAGCCGTCCCTTCTCAGACACATAATCCGCCATTACTCGGGTCAGGTACTCGCGCAGGAAGTCGTCAGGCACGTAGTCGGTCAAGGTGTAAACGTACGTGAACTTGCGCGGCGGTGTCCAGTCCCACGCATTCCCGACCCAGAAATGAGGCGCAAACTCAGGAAGGCGCTTCCTCGCCAGTTCGATCAGACGAGTGCCTTGATCGATCCCGTACGGCGTAAGACTGATGCCCTTTTCTTTGGCCCATTCACGAAGACATTGCACGAGATAGCCGTTGGCGCAGCCGACATCGAGGAACTCGCCGTCCCGGTCAACGGCCTCAAGAATCACGCGACGCTCCTTTCTCCACCGCTCGTGCCCGCCACCGAACCCCGACTGCCGGACAGGATCGCTGTCGGCGAGGTAGGACGCTTCCAAGTCCTTGAGCGCTTGAAGGAAATCCTCTGGAAGCTGTTTGCCTTGGTTCACTCTATTTGTAGCCTAACGTTTTGCGCGGGCCGCATCGCCTCAGCGCCTGGTTCAGAGCTAATCCTGCGGAACATCCCTCAACCAGCCAGCCTTGATCGCGTCCTCCTTGCTGAGCTTTCGCCGCCAGGCTTGCGCATTCTCGACGAGCCCCGCCGTGCTCTGCTCTCCGTAGGTGAGTTCGTTGAGAAACGCGACCACTTCCGGCGGCCTGCCTCCGATCAGATTGACAGCGCCCGGCCGCCCTGGATCGCCCTCCAATTCCCAATGATACTTGTGGATCAGGGTGTCGATCAAAACCATCTTTTCGCCCGGGCTTTTGGCTTTGGGAAACTGCTCCACAAACTCTCGGATGAAAGGCTCCATCCCGCCCGCAAGCAGATGCTTCCTTCGATACGATCTGTGATATTCCGGCCACGTAAGCTCCCATCCGCAGCCGCCGCAGCGAAGCAGCTTTTCCTTCTCCCAGTTGTGGGTCATGATGGTGCCGCACTCCGGGCATGCCGCTCTGCCTTTGTGCGCTTCGGTCGTCGTAAGAATGCTCTCGCACCGCGCAAGCAGCGTGCAGCCCACCTCGTCAATCAGCTCTTCGTCAACAATGCCTCTCGCATCGGTAGCGTAAAGCAGCGCAATCTTCCACCTGAGCACTCTCCCAGCCCACTTTGGTCTAGCTCTATCCATCTCCGTCTTCCCGTTCAGCGAATTCGCACGAAGGAGACGAACCTATGGGGCGACAACCCCCTACGGGAACGCCTCCATAACGTAATGGGTCTCCGTTTCCGACACAACCGAGGACCCGAGCCTCTCGTACAGTCTTTTCGCTCGCGTGTTCACCCTGAGGACGCGCAGCTTCACCGGAACCCCTCTCTCCCGAGCTTCACCAAGCAGTTGCCCCAGGAGAAATGTCCCCATTCCCCTGCCCTGGTACGCCGGCGAAATAAAGACTTCCAGCACGCGTATTTCCTGCTCCTCCCTCTGGACGCCCAACCACCCCACGTCAACACCCCGGTAGGTCGCGATCTGTGCCCTGGCAGGGTCGAAACCCTCCACGTGGCGCTGCCACTGATAGTCCTCGTCCCATCCCCACGTCTGCTCGACGTACTCCCTCAAGGCCACCTTCTTGATTTCATAGGCGAAAGCCAAGTCGGCGTCCGTCGCCGGTCGCAAGACGGGTCTTGCTCGTTCGTCCCCTCCCATGACAATGACTCCCAGACACCGCGCGGGGCCGCCTATTCGCACGGGCGGATCGTCGACTCTAAGTCGTCAGCGTTTGCCTATCAAGGATAACAGCTTCCAACGCCCCGCTTCGGCGCACCCAGCCAGCGCAGCGCCCAGCCCCATTCCCCGCACCGCATCCAAGTGATAGACCCTGAATCCGACCGTTTGGTTCGCGCCAGCAGAGGCCCGGATGGGAACGTGTTACTCTCTCAGCCTTCGGCTTTGGAACCTTGCATCGCATCATGTGCCTCGAAACTTCCCTACCGCCCGCGGCCTGACCACCTACAATGCGAAGACGCCCCAACGTTTGCGCCACCACCCCTCCCGCAGCGCGTCGCACCTGCGCTGGCGCTTGCGCAGGTTCAAGGGAGAAGATAGAATCACAGCGCGATTATGCGACCTCAGATGACAAGCTTCAAAGAATCCTGGCCATGACTATTACGCGCAAGGTCCTACTCGGAGTTTCGGCTCTCGTTGCCTTGGTCGGTGCCGCGGCGTGTGCCGATATCCTCTGCCTTTCGTCAATGCGCCGGCACCTGGACGAGCACCATCGCTGGGACGACGCATTGCGCGAGATACGAGACATGCGCAAACATGAGGAACGCCTTCTTCATCAACCGTCTTCCACCTCCGCGGACCTGGACGTGTCGAATGAACCCTTCACCCAGACCATGAAACTGCTCAGGCCCGTCGTGGAGCAGTCCTCCGCGGCCCTCGCGGCGGCGAGCGCCTACTCCGAGAGTCTGGACCGGATACTACAGTCGCGCGCCGGGGAGCTGCGCAAGCTGGAAGCAGTCCGCAGTGCGGGTAGACGCGCCCAGGAGGCGCTAAAGGAAGCGGGACTTGATGAAGCACACATTCTCGAAGCGCGCCGGCAGGAAAAAAACGTTCTCCTCTTCGGTGAGAAGGGAACCAGGCCGGGTGAAACTTCCCACGTTGACCTCTTTGCCAAAGCTATAGAGGCCGTCAAAGGTCAGGCCTCGGCTCATCCAGATATCCCGGCCTTACTGGACGAGTACGAGGCCGCGTTCGCGGAACTCACTGCCTACCGGCGCACCTCTCTCACACTAATGGCGGAACTGACTTCCGCCGGCGATTCGCTGGAGGAGGCGGCCGGGACTGCCGGCGTTCAAGCCGGCGGAGCTGCCGATCGCGCGCAGCGGCTTGCCCTCATCATAACTCTTGTCGCGTTGGCTCTGGCGTTTCTAGGAACGTTCGCAATCGGCTTCGAAATATTCGTCTGGGTCGCGCGGCCCGTGCGGCGACTTCTCGCCGGAACCCGCCGAGTGGCTGAAGGCGACCTCGATCACAAGGTCCAAATAGCCTCCCGGGACGAACTCGGTAAGCTTGGCAGGTCTTTTGACGAGATGACCGAGGAGCTAAAGCGCAGCATGGACGAGGTGGAGGAGCTGCGTATCGCCGAGAAGAAGGAGCTTCGGGAAGAGTTGATCCAGTCGGAGCGGCTGGCCGCCACGGGCAGGCTGGCCGCTGGCATCGCGCATGAGATCAACAATCCGCTGTGCGGAATAAAGGCAGCCATCGAGTGCATCGCGCGCGGACTGCCCAGCGGGGCGGACGATAACTTGGCCCGGGCGGCGCTTGCAGAGATCGACCGCATTGCTAAGCTCCTCCAGAAAATGCAGGAGCTTCATCGCCAGGACGACGGCCGTGAGACCCTCGTTGACATCAATTCGCTGCTCTCCGACATCCTCCTGCTTGCCGGTGCCACGCTTCGCAATTCCGGTGTGAGGATCCGGACGGAATTTGATGCGGCCACGCCCAAGCTCCTCGGGCACGAGGCGCGGCTCAGACAGGTGTTCACCAACCTGGTCATCAACGCGGGGGAGGCCATGCCTGGAGGCGGCACCCTTTTCCTCCGGACCCGTCCGAAGTTCGACAGCCTGATTGTCGAGGTGCGAGATACGGGCCGCGGAATCCCGCCGGAGGACCTCGAGAGAGTCTTTGAGCCTTTTTTCACACGCAAGAAAGGGCGCCGCGGCGCCGGGCTTGGACTTGCGATTTCATATGAGATAGTGAGGCATCATAAGGGTCAAATTCACGTCGAGAGTGAGCCGGGGCGCGGCACTACCTTCAGTGTGGTCCTGCCCCTGAGCGGAGGAGGTTCGGAAAGTGAGAGGCAAACCAGAACTGATGTTGGTGGACGATGAAGAGCTCATCAGGCTAGCGTTGGGGAGGGTATTGAGAGAGGCTGGCTTCGAGGTAACCGTGCTTCCCAACGGAGACGAAGCCACAAAGCTCCTCGAAAAAAAGTCATTTGACGTGGTTGTGACGGACATCGTGATGGAGGATATCGACCGTCCGATCGTGGACGGCATCGCGGTGGTGGAGAAGGCCAGAGAAGTGAACCCGGCGGCGGTCGTGATTATTCTGACGGGGCACGGCTCGCTGGGCTCCGTCCTCGAGGCGCGGCGGAAGGGGGCCTTCGACTATTTTGTCAAACCCTGCGACAGCGATCTCCTCATGAAAACTATCGGTGAAGGTCTCGTGATGGCCCAGCGAAACCAGGCCTTCCACGAGGCGATGTCGCTGGCCGATGCCGTTACACAAGCAAGGGACGCCTTCGCAAGCTCGTACGGCTCGGCGGCTAGCAAGACAAGCGGATACGGGCGCAGGGATGCACCCGACGCGCGCTCGTATATGGATTGGCTGCTGGAGCCTGTCGACCGGCGCGACCGGCGCTTTGCGGTTCTAAGCCCGATTCTCGAGCAGGCTCACGCGCTCACTGAACGGATGACGAAGATACGCGAAATAGGCGACGAGGCCGGAGCTCCGCAAGCAGCGAAGTAGTCGGCCTTGAAAGCCCCACGTGGCCTTTCTCACGCCGAGCAGGTGCAGCGCTCCTTATGAATCCGGCGCGGTACGGTTACCACGCGCAGCACTGACCGCATGTATAATGGTGTTTCTCTTCGCTCCGCTAAGCGAAGAACGTCGCATTCACAGGCGGACAGCCCGACTGACGAGTTGTCGTATAAATCGAATAGCGTTGTGAAAGGAGAGGATGGCATGGCCGGCAAGGAGATGTTCCCAGGCGACGGGATTTTCTCGGACATCGTAAGGATAGTCCCCCGCAAAAGCGCGCGTGTTTCGAGCTGGGATCGGACGGGCGGGAATCGCGACGCTCTCAGGTTCAAGCCGGGCGAGATGAAGACAATAGCTGAGCTGAAAGGGCCGGGCGTGATCCGGCACATCTACATAACAACGATAGAGCGCGACCCGCTTCAGTATCGGAAGGTCGTCATCCGCATGTTCTGGGACGGTGAGGATACGCCGAGCGTGGAGGTGCCTTTCGGCGATCTTTTCGGCGCAGGATTCTGCCTGCCGCAGACTTTCCAATCGTTCATGGTGGCCTTGAATCCGGGAGCGCTGGACAGCCGCTCGTACGGGTTCAACCTTTACTTCCCGATGCCCTTCGCGAAATCGGCGAGGATAGAGGTGGAGAATCAATCCGAGGCGCAGTTCGGCGGCTTCTGGTATCACGTGGATTACGAGCAACTGGGCAGTGTGCCCGAAGATGCGGGCAGGTTTCACGCGCAGTGGCGCAGGGAGAATCCGTGCCAGGCGATCCCGCGCGAGGCTTCAGCCGCCGTTAACCTCACCGGCGACGACAACTACGTTATTCTCGAGGCGGAGGGCCAGGGTAACTACGCCGGCTTCTTTCTCAACGTGGACAACATCTGCGGCGGATGGTACGGGGAAGGCGACGATATGATTTTCGTTGACGGCGAAAAGTTCCCGCCCAGCTACCACGGGACGGGGACGGAGGAGATCTTCGGCGGCGGCGCGGGACCCAATTACGCATACTTCGGCCCATACACTGGATTTCATTTCGTCAGCAACAGAGACTGGTCGGGCAAACAATCAATGTACCGTTTCCACGTGCACGACCCCGTTCGCTTTCAGAAGTCGCTCCGCGTGACGGTCGAGCACGGGCACGCAAACGATCTCGGGAACGACTATTCCAGCACGGCGTTCTGGTATCAAATCGAGCCTCATGCGGAATTCCCGAAACTGCTCGGGGTCGGTGAGCGGCTTCCGAGGTTCCCCGAAGCCTTCTGGCCCGGCTACGAGCTCTGGATGAGAGGGCTGAAGCTCATATCCCAAAGGGAGTGGCGGCGCGACTTCGACGATGATGAGCTTCGTGCGGCGGTTTCCCTCCGAAATGCCCGGCAGGCGCTCAAGGCTTTCGCCGAAGAGCGCTGGGGCGACTGGCAGGCTGCTGCCGCGGGCATCCTGGCGGTGCTCGAAAGGAAATACCGGAGCGCCAGTCGCTAATCAGGCAGCAGAGGATTGGCCCGCTAGATCAGGTACCAGAAATCGTGCCCGTTTCCGGGGAACCAGATTACGTCCACAGCAAACGATATGGCTACTCCGGTAACGTAACCGGCCAGAAGCCCGATGAAAAAGGGCCGCGCCCTCCTGTATCCCTGCACCCCTCCGACCCTTAGAATCACGGTCTTTGCAAGCCATACGAGGAAGACCGAAAGCACCGTTCTCCGCGTCTGCTCCGTGCTGGCGATAACAAATCCTATCGGATGAAGCGGCCACCATGGCAACCGCCAGGAAATGACCGATAGCAGCGTAACGGCCGCTGCGCCGATGCCCAACATCGTCATTCTTGCGACATCCGGCGGAAACGGGTTGCGCATCTTCTTAACCACGTTGTCCAGTATCAGGTGGCCGTAGGGGAAATTCCATACCGCGAACCTGAGCGCCCCGTGCTTGTACCCGAGATAGATTGTGTAAACGCTGGACAGGATGAAACTCACCATAACCGAGGTCAATATGAGCCACGTGAATGAGCTTCGTTTTCGCTTGAGCGCGGTCACGAGCTTTCCCGCGTTCGCTATCGCGGACATGACGAAGGACCGGTTGTCGAAAACCATCGCGTAGGATACTCCCACCGCGCCCATGCTTGTCGGCGACATGTACGCCGACCCCAGCACGCGGGGCACGAACGTCTGAGCGGCCAGCGGGGGCCGCACGTAGATGAAGCCCGTCTCCGCCACCACCCTGACGATTCCCACAAACATGATCGCCGCGAAGAGGTAAAACAAAATAAGACAGTCTAGAGACATCCCAGCTCTGTACATCATGATCATCAAGTACCCTGACCCGGCAACGAGCCCCAAGACCGCCATCCTGTAGCTCATCATCTCGTTGCTGTCGTCCACGTCTCGAGAACCCGACACGGCCTTTGCAAATACGTCGCGAAGGTGCCTTCGGGAACGCCAAAGCATGAAGAGCACAAAGACGATCATCCCCCCCGCGCACTGCCACACCGCTCTTGCATCCCCTCCTACGAACATGTCCGACTGCCCAAGACCACCGCCGAGTCTGTTCGTCACCCCGATCTGCACCAGCGAGAGGATGTGGAATACCCATACGCTCAGCAGCACCTGCGTGTTGGCAAGGTAGGCGAACCCGATGACGAACAGGTTCACGTACGTGAAGATGTGCGGCACATAGCGCGATGCTTGAATCCGGCCGGGCCCCAACCTCAGGTCTATCCGAGGAACCGACGGGTTGAAGTAGCCGCCTATGTTCCAGAGTATTATGCAGAAAGGTATCCCGAAGCCGATCCAGAAGACCGCGTCTTTGGCAAAATGCGGAACCACCTCCCGACCCCTAACGTCTGATATAAGCTCCTGCGGCACCTCAGCCAGCGGAAATACGACCCGCTCGTTCTCCACCCACTGCTTTCTCAGAATCGCGATCACCGACGTGCACACAACGAGCAGCGCGAAGATCAGTGTTGACCACCAAAACAGCGGCCCCGCCCATACGCCCCAGGGTATCCTTTCTCCCGCGGGCAGCGAATTGTAGAACGAGGAGATGGCGCCGGTCTCGTTCGAGGGAACCAGCCACTTCGGAACGTACTCGAGAAGGTACTCCGCCCATGCATTCTCCGGCGAGGCGAAGTAGTAGGGGCTTGCAATGGTTCCCAGAAAGGTGTTCATCATCGCGATGCCGGGTATCAGCGCGCCCACCGAGGCCATGACGAAAATCACCAGAAGCTCCCCGCCCCTGAGTCTCAGCCGCGGGCTGATAAGCTTCAGTATCGTGTTCAGCACGAGCGCGACCAGCCCGAAGAAGAGCAAAAGCGCCACCGGCATCTCCCCAAACACCATCCGGTATGACCGAAGGACGTAGGAACTCTGCGTGGCAATGATGGAAATCGAAGCGACCAGACCGAAGCCGAGGATTACCGCTCGAGGGGTTACTATTTGCTCTTCGCGCTCGGCAACATCAATTCGCGTTCGCACAGTGCCTCTCGCTGATCAGAAGCCAGAGAATTCGACGGCAACATCAAAGATTCTATGGCGGTGTGGTATTTGAGTCAACGATGCATGGAGCCCGCTTGCGCGGCGCGTGCGATATTTGCGTGCGGTGGGTGTGCGGTAGCTTCTCACATGACACATTCCACGCGAGAGGGGAGCCGAGCGGAAATTACGTCCGGCCGGCGCCCTGCAATTGCCCTGCTCACGCGTCATTTCATGCCGCACCCTCGGAAAGCTATAGACACACCTCACACATCACGAAATAGCCCGCCATCCTCAAACGAACAGGTTAGCTCGCTCGACCAAGCTGCGGCAACTCGCTCCATGCCAGCAGCCTCGCCACGACGCCCAGTGCGCAGAGGGGTGTTTGGGCACAAAGAGTAGCGCAGAAGGAAAGTTTATTGCTCCGCATCATTCCGCTCTTGACGTCTCTGCGCCTTGCGCCATAATGTGACGATGCAGCGCGGGAGGGATGCGGTCTGGCACATCGCCGACCGCTCGCGCGGACAAAACGATCCAGCTCAGCGGCTTCACCGGCCCAAGCTCGTTGCGCCAAGGAACGCTTGGCGAGCGATTCAAAGGCAATTCATAAGGGGCACATACTCCACGGACACCGGTTGTCCTCAGGTTCACGAAGGGCAAACGCCACGGAGGACGGACGATATGGCCAGGCAGTGGCGCCGCACGTCGGCGAAACTTGGAACCCCAGTTGCTGTAGGACTTCTGCTTCTCGCCCTTGTATGGGGCATCTCTGTAGTTCGAGGTCAGACTGTTGTTACCTTAGCAGACCCCGGTCTCGAGGCTGCCATTCGAGACGCCATCGGAAAGTCCGCCGGTGAGATCTACGACACTGACCTACTCGGCCTTACGACTCTGGGCGCAAACGGCCGAGGCATAACCGATCTTTCGGGCATCGAGTACTGTGTCGATCTAAACGTATTGTGGCTCTATGAGAACCACATCAGCGACATCAACCTACTTTGCGGATTAACCAATCTGACGGTCCTCAACCTCCGGGACAACCAGCTAAGCGATATCACCTCCCTCGCGGGATTATCCAGCCTCGCGTCTCTGATTCTCGACGACAACTACATCAGCAGTCTACAGCCCCTCGTCGATAATACGGGCCTTGGTTTCGGCGATTTAGTGGTCATCAGCCACAATCCGCTCAGCACCCAGGCTCTTAGCTATCAGGTAGACCAGTTGGAGCAGCGCGGTGTTGATGTCTCGTACGACAAAGTGGTTCCCTGGGACCCCGAGGTCCTCACTGGCGAGTACATTAACTTCAGATCGTCTTTCGGCGTGAACGCGGACTGGTCCCTCACCCATGCCCCTTCCGGGGGCACCATCGACGCCACAACCGGGTTGTATCAGGCCGGGGAAGATGACGGGCAGACGGACGAATTGTATGTTACCGATGGTGGCGATTGGTCAGGTACCAGTATTTACGTGACTTCCGCGCGACCCGAGGGCACGGTAGGGCCGCCCACCTCAATGGATGTTGACGGTGGCGGCGTCGGCCTTAGCGACGTGATATTCATTCTCAAGTGCGTCATCGCACTCGAAACGCCCACGCCGGCGCAAACGCATGCGGCGGACTTCGGCGGTGACGGTTCGCTCGGCCTGGGAGATGTCCTCAACGCCTTGCGCGTCGTCGTGGGACTGGAACCAATACCTCCGACGCCCACACCACCACCCCGCCAAAGCGCCTTCACGCCCATATACTGGCCTGACGGCGGCGGAACATTCGCCCATCCGCTGGATCTGAACATCGGCGAGGTTTTTACATTCCTCTACAACGATGACGACTGCGACGGCGTGACCGGTCAGGACGATAACTGGACCGACGTTGACGGCATAGGAGAGGGAAGGGTTGTCCTGAGAGCGCACGTCCCTACCGATGAGTACGTGGTTGCCCTTTTCAACACCTTCCCGTCGCCCATGCCAATTGTCACCCCGGTCCCTTACAGGTACAACGGATGCGGGACCATACGAGCCCAGGAGTCAGCCTGGACATTCCCCCTCACCACAATCTTCCCTAAGAGCTACCAGGCTACCGACGTCGTTGTGGTCAACACTTCGGCAGACAAGGAAGCATTTGTCCCCCAGTTCGTAATCGACTACAGAGTCCAAGAAAGGCTCGAAGCGCAAATCAGGCGCGCTCATGTGGAGAATTACCTCCACACAGTCAGAGTGGGTGGCATAGACCCGCATCTGGTCGCCCAGCTTGCAGGCGTGTCCTACGAAGCGCTGACCACCCCCACTCCCTCGCCATTGGCCAAGGACCTGACACCTCAACAGGTCGTGGGTCTTACTGTAGGAGACACGGTCTACTTCAACGTGCTCGGCAACTTCGTCGGGTGCCGGGTGCTGTCGCTCAGCCCCAACTCGATAATCTTCGGCGACGTTGACACTGACCCAGCTCTGGATTATAGCTCTCCAAACCTGGCGGATGGTGTCGCTTGGTTACATGAGGAGTTTGATGCTCGCATTTCGCCGAGGGAGAGGCTATTCTTTGGCGACAGCGACGCGCCGAGCTTCGATGAAGAGTGGGAACTGGTCGCGCCCGGCATAGGCGACGTGGACAGAGACGGGCGGGTGGCGATCCTTCTCACACCCCTCGCGCTAAGCTACGGGGCTGGCGGCCTCTTTTCCCCCCATGACCTGCTCGCTTACGACGACGCCGTGAACCCAGTTACCAACCAGATGAATATAGTGTATCTCGTGCCGCCTGATTACGAAGAGCTTTTCTCGAAGGAGCTGACGGCAGAGATACTTGTGCACCAGTACTTCCACCTGTTGCACTTTATCGAGAAGACCTACAGAAGGCTGGTTCAGATGTATGGCCCGGTGCTGATAACGATGCCTGAGTATCTGGCCGGGGTGTCTGACACCATCCCGGAATTCGAGACCTGGGTCACTGAGGGTCTCGCCGTCCTCGCGCAAGACATAGTTGGCTACTCGAGGGACGACATAATGTTCAGCCCCCCGGCAAGGGCTCTACAGTTCCTGGGCACCAACGCGCTGGTCATCGCCTCGCTCACGGAAGATAGCCACCTTCCTTGGATCGACGGAATGGGATATCTGTTCTTCCGATACGTCACGGAGCAGGCGGGGGGAATGAGCTACGGAATCACCTGGATAGATGATCTAGATGACGATCTCGACTACGTTGCCGAAAGGGTCGGTGGACACTATCTAGTGGCGTCTCTGGGTATCCATGATCGGCTGCGCCCGGAGGTCTTCGACGACCTCCCTCGCCAGTTCATCATCAAGGCGAACCACGGCTGTTCCTGGAACAAGATCGTGTATGACAAGGCGAAGCTCGACGCCTCCGAGACGATCCGCTACTTCGATCGCAGGCTGACCGAGACCTTCGGGCGCAAGACCGGAGAGTTCCACTACAGCCTGATCGAGCCGAAGGTCCTGATCGAGGAGCTGCTGCTGGACGAGGGCAGGATCCCCTGCGACTACAACCTCTTCTGCTATCACCACGACGGCCACTTCGACTTCGCGATCGCCATACGGTTCCCGGATGAGCGGCCTTCCGTCCACTTCGACAAGCACTGGAACCTGCTGGAGGGCGAGCTGTCGCCGGTAGACCATGAGAAGCTCGTCGACCCGGAGAACTTCGACGAGATGGTGAGCGTCGCCCGGGCGCTTTCGGAGGGTTTCGACTTCATACGAGTCGACCTCTACAACGTGCAGGGGCGGATCTACTTCGGCGAGCTCACGTGCACGCCGGGCGCGGGGCTGGGCCTCGTGAAAAACCAGGTCCGAGCCGCCATGCGCACCCGGATGTGGCACCTGGACGTCGACAACCCGCGCCTGTACCGCAAGCCGCGGGCCTGGCATTACTGGGGACGCTGACGGGGGGCGACGCCGGCATGGCTCGCAGCTGGATCATCGGCTTGGCTCTCGCCGTCGGCACCTGGACGATCTACGGCCAGGTGATCGGCTTCGAGTTCGTCGGCTGGGACGACGACCTCTATGTGGG
>CAZUUK010000091.1:12153-12587 GCA_964622675.1 uncultured Planctomycetota bacterium
CACCCGCTCACCTGGCTTTCGCACATGCTCGATTTCGAGCTCTACGGAGAGCATCCCGGCGGTCATCACGTGACCAGCGCGCTGCTGCACCTGCTTAACGCACTGCTGGTGTTCGGGGCGCTCCGCGCGCTCAGCGGGGCGCTCTGGCGCAGCGCGATGGTGGCGGCGCTCTTTGCCTGGCACCCGCTCCACGTGGAGTCCGTCGCGTGGGTGGCGGAGCGCAAGGACGTGCTGAGCACGGCCTTCGCGCTGGCGGCGATCTGGTCCTACGCGGAGTACGCGAAGCACGGCCAGCGGCGGCTGCTGCTGCTCACGGGCGCGCTCTTCGGCCTCGGGCTGCTCGCGAAGCCGATGCTGGTGACGCTTCCCTTCGTCTTCCTGCTGCTCGACTACTGGCCGCTCGGGCGCGTGGGCCGGGGGCCCGAGACCGAGCG
>CAZUUK010000092.1:0-12168 GCA_964622675.1 uncultured Planctomycetota bacterium
TAACAGGCGAGGCGCTCTCCAGCGTCCCATCGACCGGCGAAATGCAGTAGGACTTGAACAGTCCGAAGAACGACTTGGACTGAGCCACAATCTGTCCTTTCTCAATCGGCTGATCCGGCTTAATAACCAGAGCGGTATCGATATACGCCGGCAGAATGCCGAGCTGACCGCAGCAGTTGACAGGATGAACGTTGCCGGGCAGTTCGGTGCGAGCCACCACCTGGGTAGCAGTCACGCGGTCACCGAGCTGAACCATCACCTCCCCTGTCAACGGAAGCCGCCGCTCCCTGGTGATGCGGGTCAGCCGGGCGACACGAAGCCCGGGCGTATATGAATGCGCCATCTTTGTTCCGTAAATTGTTTAGCAGCCAATAATTGGCATTTGGCTGCGCTCCACCTTCGTTCTTAATGTGAGAGGGTTGTTGTGTGATTTGATTTCACGCCTCACCACAATATTACAATTAAAGCAGCTTGTAATCAAGCCGCTGAAAGTCCGGAGTGAGTTGGGAACGCTTATCTTGACAATCTTGGGTGATTGTGCTATATTGGAACTATGTTGCAGGAAAGGTTATCTGCTCAAGATTTGCGGGGGGTCTGGACGGCGGGATGCTCGAGGGCTTTGCGTTGCCGTCCCCAACGGGGGGAAAACGTCTGCCAGATCATCATGGCGCTGATGCCGATGAGAAGGGCGCCCAGGCCCACTGCTAGATAGGTTTCGGTTGCTTGCCTGGTGGCTGCTTTTTCGTGGAAGACGGTCAGGACGGTGGCGCCGAGAACGGCGGTGGCTGCTGCGCCGAGCGCGATGGCGAGGGAAAGGGCGAGCTCAGCGTTCTTCTGGCGGATGTGCTGGACTGCGCCAACGATGTCCGTGGCGATGGCGTGCAGGAGGTCGGTGGCGACGGCGGTTACCGGGTTCATTTTGAGGAAGATAACCAGGGAGGGTGTCATGAGGGCTGCGCCGCCGACGCCAGTGAGCCCGACCATCACGCCGACGATGAAGCCGAGGGCGATTTTTATGACGGGGGTCAGGTCCATAGTGCGGTTTCCGGTTTGTTCAAAGAGAGATAACCTGAGTGTGAACGGGGTAGTGGGCCGGCCTCCACCCGCCGTACGGCGGGCCCGAACGGATAATCTTCCTTGCCAGGCAGCATGCGGGCAGAAGCGGAAACAAATGCGCTGGCTCCGAGCGGACATCGGAGAACTTCCAAGCTGCGCCCGCCGTACGGCGGGTTGGCGGAGAGGGCGGGATTCGAACCCGCGGAGGGAGGTTCTTCCCCTTCAATTGGTTAGCAACCCACCGCCTACGGCCGCTCTGCCACCTCTCCCCATGGCTATAGCTTACTACGTCCGTGGAGAGCGGTCAAGGTTTGCTTGAACGTGAACAGAGCGGGTGGTAGACTCGAGCGCGCTATGACTAAAGGCTATCAGGTAGTGAGAAAGTCGGACGTGAAGCCAAAGGAAAGCCTGTGTGGGGAGAGCTGGCGGATGCTTACTAGGGAGCAAACGGATAAGATGAGCATGCACGTGGTGAGGATCCGCGAGGCGACTCGGCATTACCACATGAAGTGCACGGAATTCTACTACGTGATGGAGGGAAGCGGCGTGCTGGAGGTCGGAGGGGATAACGTGGAGGTGGATGCGGGGACGCTGGTGATGATAGAGGCGGGGACGCCGCATGCTGGGCGCGGGGATTTCACGGCGCTGGTTGCGGCCGTGCCGGCCTGGGATGAGTCCGACGAATATCCGGCCTAGGAGGGAGAAAACGGTTGTTTACCGGCTTGATTGAGGGAAGGGCGAAGGTGGTTAAGCTCAGCGGCAAGGATGGGGGGAAGGAGCTTGTAATTTCCCTGCCCGCCGACTGGCGGGTGGGAATTGGTGAGAGCGTGGCGGTTGACGGGGCGTGCCTTACGGTTACCGGTGTGAGCCGCGGTGAGGTCAGATTTGATGTGTCTTCGGAGACGCTGGGAAGGACGACGCTGGGGGTGCTGCGCAGGGGAGCGAACGTGAATGTCGAGCGGGCGCTCAAGGTGGGCGACAGGCTGGGCGGGCATTTTGTGCAGGGGCACGTGGATGGGGTCGGGACTGTTTCGAAGACCGTCCCCGCCGGCCGGCGGGCGGGGCAGCATACTTTTTGGTTCGAGGTCGAGGAGAGTCTCGCGGGTATGATCATTGAGAAGGGTTCG
Source organism: uncultured Planctomycetota bacterium (assembly GCA_964622675.1). Taxonomy (GTDB): domain Bacteria; phylum Planctomycetota; class DG-23; order CAZBND01; family CAZBND01; genus CAZUUK01. The sequence goes on from CAZUUK010000092.1 coordinate 2,184, forward strand.
GTGGCCATAGATGGGATAAGTCTTACGGTGGTGGAGGTGGAGCGGAGTTCTTTTTCGGTTGCGATAATACCTCATACGCTGGAGGTGACGACGCTGGGGGAGAAGCGTGTGGGAGATAAGGTGAATGTGGAGGTGGATTTGGTGGGGAAGTGGGTGAAGAAGCTGCTGGGAGAGAGCGGTGAGGGGGTTACGCTGGAGAAGCTGAGGGAGGCGGGGTTCGCGTAGGAGGCTTAGGGGGGAGTGGGTCGGGGCGGGACTGGAGGAACCGGGCGGCTTTTTCGAGAAGGTGCCTTGCGTTATCGAACTGGACTAGGGTAAGGGCTTCATACAGGGATGCCCAGCGGGATTGGGAATGCTCGCTCGATAGACGGACGCCCTCGGTTTCGGCCTCGCCGAGGAAGTAGGTGACTTCCTTGGGGTAAGTTTCTCCTGATTTTTGGACGTGGTAGGAGATCTGCTCGCGGAAGTCGGGGATGGGCTTGATGGAGGCGATGCTGGTTTCCTCACGGAGCTCTCTTAGGGCCGCTGCGAGTTCGTTCTCGCCGGGGTTCAGGTGTCCTTTGGGGAAGTCCCAGTGGCCGTGGGCGGCATTGCGGATGAGAAGGAAGAGGGGGCCTGTGGGTGCTCGCCTGAAGACGATGAAGCCACTTGAAAGGATCTTTTCGCTCATATGGGTAGGGGGGCTATTATGAGGTCGTCTACTCGCTCTTGTGTCGCGGGGATGACTTGGATCAGGTAGCCTTCGCCGCGCCGGCGCGGCGGGAAGACGCGGACTGCGGCGGGCTCGGTTGCGGGCGCGTCGGCATAGCGGGCGGTTATAGCGGCTGCGGTCCGCACGTTTTCGGGGGAAGTGTTGCCGAGAAGGAGGGTGGTGGGCCCCATCACGTGTTCGAGTTCGAGGAGGAGGTCTCCTTCGCGGGCGTGAGTGGTAATGCTGGCGTTATCGCGCTCGTTTCTGCCGACGACGGCTTTGGTCTGGTCGTCGAGGCGGAAGTGGCGCCCGACCTTCAGGAGATGCACGGCCATGAGGGTTGGGTCGGGGTTTGAGGCGAGGAGGTCGTCGAGCCTTAGGGTGAAGGCGGGGTCGGTGAGGAGGCAGCCGCCGGCGGGCGAGGGGATTTCGTCGAGGTGAAGCTCTTCCTTAGCAAGCCTGATTTGCCTGCGCCTGCCGCGTCCCTTCAGGCCCATGAGTTCGTCGCGGTTTACCCATCCCTCCTTTTCGGGGATTGTGAGGGGGAGGCGTTTGGCGGAAAGTGGGCGAAGAATTAGGCCTTCGAGACCGGCCTCGCGTTCGATGATGTTGATGGCCTGGGCTCTCTGTGACATGGGTCGCTGCCCGATGACCTCTCCGGTGATTAAAAAGGAGGCGCCGACTTCTTGCAGGTATTCCTTCGCCCGCTGAAGCATGCGGGCGTGGCAGTCAATGCACGGGTTGAGCCTGCTGCCGTATCCGTGCGAGGGAGATTTGACAAGCTCGAGGAGGTCTCTGGAGAAATTCACGAGCTTGAGCGGGATGCCGATGGCGCCGGCGAGGCGCGCGGGGGGGAAGCGTATGCCATTTTTGGGTCTGTAGCGGGCGAAGATGTGGACGAAGTGTATGCCGAGGACTTCCACCCGCCGTACGGCGGGCTGGCGTTTGACCAGATAGGCGGCGAGGATACTGTCCAGCCCCCCGGAGATAAGTGCGAGGGCCTTTCGCATGGGGATTCACTCTCTCCATTCAAGGTCGAGGATCTCCGAGGGCCCGAGCTTGATTTCGTGAGAGTTCTGCTTGATGTCGCTTAATACGAGGCGGGCGATTTTCTTTCCGTCAACGAGGGTGCCGTTGACGCTGGTGTCCTGGATTTCTATCCACTTGTCGTCCTGATAAGCGATTCTGCAGTGGGTTCTGGAGACGGAGAGGAAGTCCTTGTGCTGGTCGCGCTCTTCTTTGGGGAGCTGCTTCCAGTTTGGGCAGTTTCGGAGAGAGATGTCGCATTCGCGGCTTCTGCCCAGTGTGACGGTGGCACCGTATTCGATGAGAAACTCCTCCCCTTCGCAAAAGCCCTTTTTGCCGACGAGATAAAGGCCCGCCATGAGCACCTCCTTGCTGGTAGACGCTGAGGTCGCGTAAATTGTTTTAATGTAGGCGATTACAGCCTGTGAAAACGGACGGCGTTCTCGCCGAGTATGCCGTTGATTTCGGTGTAATCGAATTCAGGCCACCCGGAGTCGGCGGCGAGCTGGTTGAGTCCGGTTTTCAGCCATCGGTGCTCTTTGCGTATCTGCTCCTCCCAGGAAGCCTGGTCGGCTCTATACCAGTAGTCGGAGCCGTACATGACGCGATTTGAGACTCTGTATTCCTTTGCCATGAGGAGGTTTCGGGCGAGGATGTAGGGTCTATCGAAGAGCGCGGAGACGTCGGTGTAAACGTTGGGGGCGTGGGCCATTATGGCTAATAGCTGCTCGGTCCAGGGGTATCCCATGTGCTCGATGCAGATGCGGAGGTCCGGGAAGTCCATGGCCACACGGTCAATTAAGGAGGGGTCGGCGTACTGGAGGGGGGCGAGAACCGGGGGGCCGCCTTGGGCCGATTGGTGGAAGTAGACGGGCACGTCGAGTTCGACAGCTTTCTGGTAGAAGGGATAGGCGGCGGGATCGTCGGGGCGATAGTGTCCATAAGGGGGGGTGAGAAGGAGGCCCCTAAGGCCGAGCTCACGGATGCCTCTCTCGAACTCTTCAAGGCCGGGGGCGTTGAACCGGTCGAGCGGGTCGAGGACTTCGGCGCTTGTGAATCCGATGGTTTTGTCCTGGTGGGATTTTACATAGTCAGCGACGAATTCGTTGGTGATGCGGGAGCGCCAAACCCTGGTCATATCCTGCGGGAGGACAACATATTTGTCAACTCCGAGGTCATCCATTTGCGATGCGAGCAAGTCGAGGTCTATGTCGCCTACCTCGCCGACTTCGCGGTGGTAGGTTGAGCTGAACTGGGCGCCGGCGAGTATGTGAACGTGGGCGTCAACGATCATACGGTTTCCTCCGGGTGGCCGGATCGCTGGGGATAATGTTACCCGCCGTGCGGCGGGTTTTCAAAGGGTAAGGCGGTGGGTTGGGGGCAAATTTTGGGGAAGTTCGGCGGTCCGCCGTACGGCGGAGAGGCTTGCCCTCCAGAAGGAAGGCGGGCTTGCAGCGGATATGGGGCGGTGTTATTCTGGGCTGCGATTGCGTGAGGGAACATGATTAGTGGGGCCAGGGGCTGTGACGTTTGGATGAATTAGAAAAAGGAGTGTAAGGAATGAATGTGGTTGTGGTTGTGATTGACAGTCTGCGCGTGGATCACGTCGGGGCGTACGGGAATACGTGGATTCGCACGCCGCATCTGGATGAGTTTGCGAAGGGCGCGTGCGTTTTCGATCAGGCGTACGCGGAGGGGCTGAATACGATCCCGGTGCGGACCGCGTGGTTTACGGGGCGTTTCACTTTCCCGAGGCGGCCGTGGATGCCTTTGACGTTCAGCGATGTCGCGCTCGCGGAGGTGCTTACGTTCAAGGGCTATAACTGCGCGCTCATCGGGGACTGCTATCAATATCACAAGCCGAAGTACAACCTGCAGCGCGGGTTCGAGTACGTGGAGTGGATACGTGGGCAGGAATTCGACAAGTGGATCGTTGATGAGTCGATTGACGTGGAAGAGGGAGTGGAGCGGCATTTCAAGGCGCATCCGGGGGCCCCGGAGCAGAGCGCGAGGTGGCGCGAGCTGTTCAAACAATACTTGCGGAACGTGTCGGTGCGGAAGACGGAGGAGGATTACTCCCCCGCGAGGGTATCACTTGCGGCGCAGGACTGGCTGGAACGACAGAAGAGGCGGGATAATTTGTTTTTGTGGGCGGAGTTTTTCGACCCGCACGAGCCGTGGGATCCGCCGCAGAAGTACCGCGACCTTTACGAGAAAGACTACAGGGGGCAGGACATCATTGACCCGGTGGGCGGCGAAATAGAGGGATACTTAACGCGGGAGGAGCTGGCGCACTGCAAGGCGCTTTATGCAGGGGAGGTGACGCTGGTGGATCACTGGGTAGGGAAGCTCTACGAGAAGGTGGCGGAGCTTGGGATGGAGGATAACACGCTGCTCATATATATGGCGGACCATGGGCATCCGCTGGGAGACCACGGATATATGAAGAAGGTGAGGCGATATCTCCACAACGAACTTGTGAGGATTCCGCTGATGATTCGACATCCGGATGGGATAGGCGCCGGGGAAAGGCGAGAGGCGATTACGGAGACGCCGGATGTCATGCCGACGGTGCTTGATTTTTTGGGGGTGGAGGCGCCGGATACAGTTGATGGGGAGAGCCTGCTGCCGATCGTGAAGAGCGAGAGGAAGAAGATACGCGACTACGCGTACTGCGGGCACTATGGTTCGACATGGGCGGTAAAGAATCCGGATTGGAGCCTGATGCTGTACCTGAAGGAGGATGTGGACGGGAAGTCGGGGGTGGAGCTTTTTGACCTTAAGGCGGATCCGAATGAGCTGGAGAACGTGGTCCAGAAACATCCGGAGGTTGCACGCGGGCTGGAGGCGGAATTGCGGCGTTTTGTTGAGGGGCTTCTTTCAAAACCGCGGCCCAGGGACGCGGAGGTGCCGAGGCGCTGGGTGCTGGACTGATGGAGATGAAAGATAACACGGCCCCGGTGGGGAGTCCGGGGCCGTTTTCCTGGATCCAGGAGCTCGCGGGGATTTGCGAGCAGTTCGCCGTACGGCGAATTATGGCGTTATCACGACGTACCGGGTGACTTCCCCGCGCCTAACTCTGAGCCTTATCGGCTGGGAAAGCTCCGTCTTAGCGATGGCTGCCTTGAAGTCTCCGGCGTTTCGTATGACCTGCCTGCCGAGGTTCAGTATGAGGTCGCCTTGTCTGAGTCCGGCCAGGTCGGCGGGGCTCCCGGCATCAAGTTGTGCGACGATCGCGCCCTCGAGGCCGACATAGCCGAGTTGAGAGGCGACTTCCGGCGTGAGGTCGTCTACCTTCAGACCGAGCTTTTTTTCGGCGGGCTTCGCTGCAGCGAGGGCCTCCGGGGTGCGCTCGGCGACGGTGGTTTTGAGTGCTAGCTGCTTTCCATTTCGGATCACTTTGACGGTGACCTTCTTGTTGACGGGCGTTTCGGCGACTCTGAAGCGCAGGTTGTTCCAGCCATCGATCTTTTGGCCGTCGTACTCGACGATTATGTCGTCAGGCTGCAAGCCGGCCTTTTCGGCGGGGGTGTCTGGGAGGACCTGAGAGACGACCACTCCTTCGGTGATGTCGAGGTCGCCGAGATCGAAGGTTTGCGCCAGCTCGGGCGTGAGAGTCTCGCCGGCGAAACCCAGGTAGCCACGGACGACCTTTCCCTCCTCAATGAGCTTTTCCATGACTGAGCTTGCCATATTTGAGGGGATGGCGAGGCCGATGCCGATGAAGCCGCGGTATCCTGCGGTGATGATCATGCTGTTTATGCCGATCACCTCACCCTGGAGGCTTACGAGCGGGCCGCCGCTATTGCCGGGGTTTATGGCGGCAGTAGTTTGGATGAAGTCCTCGTATCCGGCGAGGCGGATGTTCGAGCGGCCTTTGGCGCTGATTATTCCCTGGGTGACGGTGTATTCGAGGCCGAAAGGGTTGCCGATGGCCAGCACCCAATCACCGACTTCTATCTTGTCGGAGTCACCGATGGTTGCGGGGTGGAGGTCGGGGGCGTCGATTTTGACGACTGCGATGTCGGTGGCCTCGTCGAGCCCCTTGACGGTTCCTTTTAGCTTTCTGCCGTCGGGGAGCTTTATCTCAAGGGTCTGGGCCCCGGCGACCACGTGGCTGGCTGTCAGAATGTAGCCGTCCTTATCGATGATGACGCCGCTTCCCTGACCGAGGCGTTTGTAGTCCTCCGGCGGAGCGGGTGTGCGCCTGGGTGTGCCGAAGAAGCGCTCGAAGAAGTCTTCAAATGGGTCTTCCCCGCCATGCGGCGGGCCGTCCGGCGGGCCGTAGTAGAATGAGCGCCTGGGCATCTCGACCACTTGCACCGACTTTATGTTGACTACGGAGGGTGAGACCTTCTTGGCGACCTCGCGGAAGGATGGAATCGGCTGTTCGGCGGACTGGGAGAAGACGGGCAGGGGGGCGGACAGGAATGATATGAATAGAGCTACGGAAAAGGTCACGAGCAATATTCGCCCGCCAGGAAGAAGGCGGGTGAACCTTGGCCGCCGCGGCGGCCGAGTGTTTGCCGACATGATTAGCCTCTCCTAGTTGCTGAGAAAATTGACTGGACTGCTCACTAAACCAATACGCGCGAGCGGAAGGGTTTGTTTGAAGTGCCGTCCTCGGAGCGACGAATCCTTTCGGAGGTGCATTCTACCTATTTACATTTTTGCCGCAGTTGGAATGTGGGTCAAGGAGTTTCGGTCGGCGGGGAGGGAATGGCGCTTGACCGAGCGGGGGATGAGAAATATGCTGCATCAGATAGCGGCCCGCCGTTCGGCGGGTTTTTGCGGCGATGAACGGGAGGAAGGATATGCTGGTAGGAGTGATGTCGGATTCTCACGATAATGTGCCGATGATCCGGCGGGCGGTCGGGCTGTTTTCCGACGAGGGGGCGGAGGTGCTCATTCACGCGGGGGACTTCGTTGCGCCGTTTGCGGCGAAGGCAGTGATGGAGTTTCCGGGGAACGTTATTGCGGTGTTTGGAAATAACGACGGGGAGAAGGAAGGTCTGAAGAAGGTAGTAGGGGACGTTGAGGATCCACCGCGGCGCTTTGAACTAGGGGGATTGAGGTTTATGCTGACACACGATCTGGCCAAGCTGCCGGGAGAGGAGATGGGGAGTTGGGATGTGGCGATTTACGGGCACGATCATGAGGTGTCGGTTGGATCGGGTGATCCGCCGTGCGGCGGACTGATGATAAATCCGGGCGAATGCGGGGCATGGCTGACGGGCAAGGCGACAGTGGTGCTTGTGGATACGGTCCGCCGTACAGCGGAGATAAGGGAGCTTAGATGAGGCTGGCGTTGATATTGGTCGTAAGCGCGGTTTTGGCGGGGGGGTGTGTGGAGCGGGAGATTCGGGTCCGCAGTTCGCCGCCGGGAGCGCGAGTTCACCTTGATGGCGAGTATGTGGGTCTGACTCCGTGCACGACTTCTTTCGAGTTCTACGGGACGAGGGAGATCGAGCTGAGAAAGCCGGGTTACAAGATTGTGCGGCGGTTGGAAAGGATTTCCGCTCCGGCCTACGGACGGTTTCCGCTGGACTTCTTCTTCGAAGTGCTGATTCCGGTGAGACTTAAGGACGAGCGTGATTTTTCCTATCCGCTGGAGCCCGCCGTACGGCGGGTGGAGGGGGAGGCGGAGGGGCTGTACCGGCGAGCGTTAGAGTTCGGGCATGAGGTGGAGGAAGGGAAGTCTGGTATATGGTGAGGGGAGGTAAAAAGTTGTAAGCGCTATTGACAGAAGGGGGGGTGGGGTTATTCTAGTGGTGGAGCAGGCGGGTGTAGCTCAGGGGTAGAGCATCAGCTTCCCAAGCTGAGTGTCGAGGGTTCGAATCCCTTCACCCGCTCCTGTCGGCGAGGGGTCCAGTGCTAGTCCGCCGTACGGCGGATTCGTTATTGTTCAGACAAAATGCCCGGGGCGCGTCATGAATCGAAATCTGCTGCGTTTTTCGTTAACCTTGCTGTGCGCCGCCGTGATTGGAGCGGTTGCTGGGGGTTGCGTTTCGGCGCGGGGTGGAGAGAGGGCAGAGGTACCCGAGGCGCTCATCAGGGAGCTGGAGTTACTCCAGGAAGCGAGGTCAGAGGGGTACACTACCTACACGGTCAGGCGCGGTGACACCGTGTGGAGCATCTCGAAGCGCTGGGGTACGACGGTTGACGCGATATGCAGGACGAATGGGATATCGGACCCGACTGTGATCGAGGTGGGCCAGCAGTTAGTTATCCCGGTGAGGGAGGGGGGTGTTGCAGGGGAGGTGGCGGAGGAGCGAGTGGCTGGCGGGCAGGGAGGGTTAGCGTGGCCTGTAAGCGGGAGAGTGGTGAGACGGTTTGGGGAGAAGGTTGGCGGGGTACCCTACAGGGGGATTGATATTCAAACGTCACCAGGGGAGGGAGTGGTGGCAATTGACGGGGGGCGAGTGGTGTTTGTTTCGGAGGCGTTTGAGGGGTTGGGAAAGGTTGTTGCGGTAGCACACGGGGGTGGGGTGTGGGCTTTGTACGGCGGGTTGGGCGGTATTAGCGTAGGGCTGGACGACAGGGTGAGCAGAGGGGAAAGAATCGGTGAGGCTCCCTACGGTGTGGGGAGCGCCAGGATTCACTTTCGCGTATTCAAGGACGGCGAGCTGAGAGATCCGATGAAGTTGTTGCCGTAGGCGAGGGAAAAGAGATTGCCAATCTACGAGTTTGAGTGCGGGGTGTGCGGGAGGGAGTTCAGTGAGTTGTTCATGCGGGCTTCACGGTCCGCGAGGGCGAAGTGCCCGGGCTGCGGGAGCGGGAAGACGAAGCGGCTTTTCTCGACGTTTGGGATGAGAGGTGGGGGAGGGAAATCTGGCGGCGGCAGTCCATCCAGCGGCTGTTCGTCGTGCACGGCAACGAGCTGCGTCGACTGTGAGGGGTAGTGAGCCAGCGCGGAGGCTGCGAACATGCGGTCGGCTACCGGGACAAATGCAATAAGGCTGGGGCGGGAGGAGCTTGAGAGGCGGGAGGATGCGTTTCTGGCGCCTTATGCGATGAGGAGTGCAGAAAGCAGGGGGCGGAAATACGTCGAGGGGCAGGACCCATACCGTACAGATTATCAGCGGGACAGGGACAGGATAATCCACTGTACTGCCTTCAGGCGACTGGAGTATAAAAGCCAGGTGTTTGTAAATCACGAGGGGGACTACTACAGGACCAGACTTACACACACGATCGAGGTGGCACAGATTGCGAAGACGGCGGCGAGGTCACTGGGGCTGAACGAAGACCTTACGGAGGCGATTTCACTCGCTCACGATGTGGGGCATACGCCGTTCGGTCACTCGGGGGAGGAGGCGCTTAGGGCACTGATGAAGGACGAAGGCGGGTTCGAGCACAACGCGCAGGGTCTGAGGGTTGTTGACCTGTTGGAGAGGCGGTATGCGGACTTCCCCGGGTTGAACCTGACGTTCGAGGTGAGGGAGGCGATCGCCAAGCACAAGACGGCGCACGATATGCCGCTCGGGAGTGAGTTCGAGGAGGATGAGAAGCCGGTTCTGGAGGCACAGGTGGTGGAGATTGCGGATTCGATTGCTTACGACAGTCACGATCTGGACGACGGACTGGAGGCGGAGCTACTGGATGAGAAAATGTTGAAAGAGGTGGCCCTATGGCGGAGGGCGGAGGACTTGGTTCGGGGGCGTTTGGGAGATATTGGGGGGAAGGTCGGGAGGGTACAGACGGTTCGGGTGCTTATAAGTCTGCAGGTAGTTGACCTGCTGGAGGAAACGGAGAGAAGGATTGAGCGTATGGGCGTGCGGGGTACCGATGATGTGCGGGGAGGGGGGGAGTACGGGGCGGGCTTCAGCGAAGGAATGGAGGGGAACAAGGCTGAGCTTCAAGCGTTTCTTGCCGATAATCTTTACAGACACTTCAGAGTGACAAGAATGGCGGAGAAGGCTAAGCGGTTCGTAAGGAGACTGTTTGAGGCATTTACGAGCAAGCCGGAGCAAATGCCGCCGGAGTTTCAACTGTGGGCGAAGGAGGCAGGCCTGGAGAGAGCGGTGTGTGACTACATAGCGGGGCTGACGGATAGGTCTGCGCAGGACGAGTACATGAAGCTGTTCACACCCTATGAGAGGATGTAGCGGTGGTGGAGGGATTGACTTTTACGCCCGTTGCGGGTATTATGATTTTCGATAACGATCATATCGCATAAGGTGGTAACTCAGCGGCTCCGTGAATCTATCATCTGATATACCAGCGGAGTTGCGAAGGAGGTGACGAGGTGTTGATCTGGTTTTTGCG
>CAZUUK010000093.1:0-4109 GCA_964622675.1 uncultured Planctomycetota bacterium
GTGTAACGCTGGGGGTGGGGATTTTGTCGTGCGTCGTTCTGGGGTGGGGTGGTGAATGGGTGCTGGGGGTGTGGGAAAGGGTTGTGCATGGAGTGATGAGCGCGGAAGAGAGGTTCCATGCAGCGGTGCCGGAACGGCTGGAGGCCGGGTTTGCGAAGGCGAGCTATCCGCATTTCCGGCGAAGTCTTTTCTACTCGACGGTGCTGCTTGCGGTGACGGCGGGAGCGCTGGCGGTGGGTATGGCGAAGGTGAGGCGGAGGGGAGCTGCGGCGGTGGTTGTAATTCTGGTTTTGGTGGATCTGTGGGGGTTCGGGTGGAAGAGGGTGAGGCCGGCTGAGATGCCTTCGGGGGAACTGAGGTTGACCCCTGCGGAATTCAAGGAGGCGGTGAGGACGGCAGGTTCATTTCCGCTGGCGGGCTGTTTTTTGAACGAGGGGTTGGCGGGGTTTTTCGATACGGGGGCTGAGCGGTTTCGAGTGTTGGACGCGGGAATCCCGCTTCCGTTTTCGTTTCTTCCGAATTACCTGACGGGAGGAGTGGAGGCGGTGAGCGGTGTTTCTCCGGTGCCACTGGGGCGATATCAGACGCTTTTCAATTACTGCGAGGGGAGGGAACTGAAGGACATAAGCGCGGCGGTGCTGCCGATTAAGCCGGCGAAGTTGTACGGCATTTTGAATCTGCGTTACGTGATTACACCGGCTGGCTGGGGGTCGCCGGCGGAGGAGGGGCGGTATGCGAGCAGAGTGGAGGCTTTGATCCGGATGGGGGTTGTTTCGCGGGAAGGGTGGGGGCGGGTTCCGCCGATCGAGGGGAAGGAGGTTTTTGACAGCGGCGGCCTAAAGATATTCGAGAATGAGGATGCGATGCCGCGCGCCTACGCGGTGCACTCTTATGAGGTGGTGAAAGGCGAGGAGGCTATTCTGGAGCGGCTGAACGCGCCGGATTTCGATTCGAGAAGGAGCGTGATTCTGGAGGAGGAGCCGGAGGGGGTTGAAGTTAACGGGGGCGAAGGGGCCGAAGATGAGGTGAGGGTGGTGAGGTACGAGGCGGAGAGGGTCGTGGTGAAGGCTTCGCTGGGCGGGCCGGGATTTCTGGTGCTGGCGGACACGTTCTACCCCGGGTGGACGGCGAGGGTTGATGAAAAGCCGGCGAGGATATACCGGGGTGATTTTCTGCTGCGCGTGGTTCCAGTGGAGGCGGGAGAGCATACGGTTGAGTTCAAGTATGTGTGTCGGCCGTACAGGGTAGGAAGGTGGGTGAGTCTTGGGGTACTGGGGTTGCTGGTGGGAGGGATGGTAGGTTGCGAGATGAGGAGGAGGAGGAAGTGATGGAGGGTGCGGGGAGCCGGCGAAGAGAGGACGGGGTGGCTTTCGCGCTGTTTTTGGTTTTGGCGGTTTTGTTTTTCTGGGAGGTGGTGTTTCTGGGGCGGATGTTTTTGTTGAGAGACACTTTCTGCGACGAGTATCCGTGGCGGGAGTTTGCGCGGAGCGCGATAAGAAGCGGGGTGCTGCCGCACTGGAACCCTTATTCTTCGTGCGGGAAGCCTTTTTTGGCGCTGCCGAAGGCGGCGGTTTTCTATCCGGTCAATTTGCTGCTTTACGCCTGGCCTTCGCTGATCGGTGGGCTGAGGTTTTTCTATGTGCTTCACTTTGTGCTGGCGGGATTTTTCGCTTACCTTCTGGGGCGGGAGTGGAAGCTGGGCATGGGTGCGTCTCTGGTGATGGGCGTCATATGGGCGTTCAACGGATTTATCGTGACGAGGATAGAGTTTCAGAGTTCGATGGCGACGCTGGCACTGTATCCGCTGGTGTTTTTGCTGGCGCACCGGATGCTATGGAAGCCGAGTGTGCTGAGAGGAATCTGGCTGAGCCTGGCGCTGTCGGCGCAGTTTCTGGCGGGGAACACGCCGGATTTTTATCTCTGTTGTCTCGGCGTGGCGGTGTATGCGGTCTTTTACGTGATCTTTCAAAGGGAGGAGCGAGGGTGGCGGGGATTGGTGAGGCCGCTTTATCTGATCGGGCCGGCGGCGGGCTTCGTTCTGCTTTGCGCGGTGCAGTTGGTGCCGACGTATCACTTTATGAAGAACTCGTGGAAGGCGCTTGGGGAGGAGGGGTGGGAGGTGATGGCTTCGTTTCATCCGCTTCACTATGCGGCGCTGATCGTGCCGGGGGTCTTCGGCGGGCCGGGGTATGAGAACTACTGGGGCAGGACGCTTTTTGAGTTTTCGGTGGGGAGTGTTTACGTGAGCGCGCTGGGGGCGATGCTGGTTATTGCGTCGGTTCTGTCGTTTCGGAAGAAGAGTGGAGGAGGGGATGGGGGGCTGGTCGGGTTCCTGTGGTTGGTTTTGGCGTTTTCGCTGCTTTTGTCGGCGGGGCAGCACACGCCTTTTTACCGGTTGATGCGGGGCGTAATTCCGCTTTACGACCGGTTTCGATGGCCTGCGAAGGCGCTTTTGCTTTCGGTTTTCGCGCTGACGGGCTTGGCGGGGTTTGGGATGCGGGAGCTGCAGGCCCTCTGCAGGGAGAAAGGGATGGGGGCGAAGGTGTGGTTTGTGGCTGTTCTGACGGGGGTGTGGGTGCTGCTGGCGGGTGGTTTGGTGTGGGGTTTGGCGAACCCGCAGGGCGCGAGGAACGTTTTCTGGAGGCTTTTCTACAAGCCGCTTTATGGAGGGCCCGGGCTGAATCCTGAGGGAGCGGCTCTGGCCGCGGGTCTGGCGTACAGGCAGGGGGTGATCCTGTGGACGGTATCGTTGATGGCGATTGGGCTGTTCGTCTTGAGGCGGCGCGGGGCGTGGATGAGCGTCTTCCTTCCTGCGTTTATTTTTGCGGATCTTTTTGCGAATAATGCGGGGCTGAATGCGACGGCGCCGGCGCGGATATATGAGTACGAGTCGCCTGTGGTTAAGGAGCTGAAAAGCGGCGGAGGCATGTCGCGTGTTTTCTCGCCGATATTGAACGCACAGCAGATCCTTCTGGGTGAGAGAGAGGAGGGGGTGTTCCGGTGGGCGTCGGATTTTCTGGTGGGTGAGACGTCGCTTCCGCACGGAATTTTCAAGGTGCACGGGGGAGGGACGCTGCGAATAACAGAGCTGGAAGTGCTGGTGAATCTGGCGGGAAATCCGAACGTGCGGCCGGAAGTGAGGGAGAGGGTGCTGGATCTGATGGGTGTTGATTACGAAACGGTGCCGGCGGCGGCTCCGCAGGATGTGGTATTCGGGGAGGCGAAAAGAGGGGTGAGTGTGTCGAGGCGGGAGGGTGCGCTGCCGCGGGCATACGTGGTCCGGAAGGCGGTGGTGGTGCCGGATGGCAGGTGGAGGCTGCAAAGACTTATGGATGTTTCGTTTGACGCGCGGAATGCGGTGATGCTGGAGGAGCTTCCGCGAGAGGAATGGATGGTGCAAAGCGGGCGGGAGCTGGAGTGGTCGGTGGGTAACGTCTCTTACGAGCTGAATGCGGTCTCGATGGACGTGGAGCTGGACGGGTATGGATTTCTGGTAGTGTCGGATACGTACTTTCCGGGATGGACGGCGGAGGTGGACGGAAAGGCGAGGCGGATTTACCGGGCGAACGCGGCATTCCGGGCGGTGGCGCTGGAGCCGGGGAAGCATAGAGTGGAGATGAGATATGAGGCGAAGCCGTTTCGGGTCGGTGTGTGGATAAGCTTGACGACGGCTGTTGCGCTTGCGTTGATCGGGTGTACATTAGGTGTGGTGGAAAGCAGGAGGCGTCGGAGAATCTGAGGCGGCGTTTTTCGGCAGGAACTGGCAGGGGGCAAAGGTGGAGAATTTGCTGGAAGCGTTTCTGGAGACGTGCGAACGCAATGCCGATCGTCCGGCGGTGAAGGACGAAGGGGGTTTGTTGAGCTACCGGGACGTAATGGAGCGGTCGTTGGCGGCGGCGAAGCGATTGAGGGAGATGGACGATTCGGGGCGGGTTGGAATCATGATGCTGAGCGGGGCGGATTTTGTGTGCAGCTTTTTCGGCGTGATGCTGAGCGGGAAGATGGCGGTTCCGCTGAACTTTCTGCTTTCGCCGGCGGAGCTGGGTCTTCTGGTGAAGCTTTCCGGAATGAAGACACTTCTGTTCTCGGAGCCGTTCGGCGAGGCTGCG
>CAZUUK010000093.1:4209-11501 GCA_964622675.1 uncultured Planctomycetota bacterium
GCGCTGAGGGCGATCGAGGAGGACGGCGTTACGGTGATGATCGGCGTTCCGCCGATGTATAAGTTGATGGCGGCATCGGAGGTGACGGAGAAGGCGGATCTTTCTCCGCTCAGGCTCTGCATAGTGGGAGGAGATGCGATGCCGGAGGAGCTGGGGGATCTGATGGCGAAGGTCCTGGGCTGCAGAGGATATCAGGGATACGGGCTGACGGAGGCGGCGCCGGTGGTTTCGGGAAATACGCCGAAGGTGTCGAAAGCGGGGACTATCGGGCACCCGCTGAGGCGTGTCGAGTGGAAAGTGGCGGATGAAAAGGACGAGGAGGTGCCTGTGGGGGAGGAGGGGGAGCTGTTCGTGAAGGGCGACAATGTGATGCTCGGGTACGAGAACGCGCCGGAGGAGACGGAGAAGGCGCTGACGGGTGACGGCTGGCTGCGGACGGGGGATCTTGCGCGAATGGATGAGGAGGGGTTCGTGAGGATAACGGGGAGGAAGAAGGAGCTGATAATCTGCGGGGGGATAAACATATCGCCGTATCAGGTTGAGGAGGTGGTTTCATCGCATCCGGCGGTGAGGGAGGCTGCGGTGAGGGGAGAGGCGGACAAGACGCGAGGCGAGGTGCCGGTGGCGTACGTGATTTTGAATGAGGGGGCGAGTCCTGAAGAGGCGGAGCTGAGGCAGTTCTGCCGGAAGTCGCTGGGCGGATACAAGGTGCCGAGGCGGTTCTACGTTGTGGAGGAGATGCCGAGGAACGCCGTCGGGAAGGTGATAAGGCGGAAGCTCAGGCCTCCCGGGGCCAGTCGCCGGTGAAGACCTGGACGGCGGGGCCGGTCATGTAGACGTTTCCGTCGGGTGCCCATTCGAGTTCGAGCTCGCCGCCGCGGAGTTCTATAGTGACGCGGCGCTGGGTGAGGCCGCGGGTGGCGCAAGCGACGCAGACTGCACAAGCGCCGCTGCCGCAGGCGAGGGTTTCGCCGGCGCCGCGCTCCCAGGTGCGCTGGCGGATTCTATCCGGGGAGATTATCTGGACGAATTCGACGTTGGTTCTTTGTGGGAAGAGCTGGTGGTTTTCGATATTGGGGCCGTGGGTTTCGACGGGGAATTTTTCGACGTCGTCAACGACGATGACGCAGTGTGGATTACCCATGGATAGGCAGGAGGCGAGGAGTTTTTCTCCGGCGGAGACGATCTCCTGGGAGAGGGCGTCATCACCTTTTCCGCGGATGGGGATCTGGTCGCGGGCGAGGCGGGGCTTTCCCATGTTTGCGCGAATGGATTGGACGCGGCCGGAGGCGACGCTGAGCTGGAGGTGCTTTACGCCGGCGAGGGTTTCGATATCCATTTCGGCTTTCCGGGCGAGGGCATGCTCGTAGGCGTAGGCGGCGGTGCAGCGAATACCGTTGCCGGAGGTTTCGGCTTCGCTGCCGTCGGCGTTGAATATTCTCATTCTGACGTCGGCGGCCTGGGAAGGCTGGATGAGGATCAGGCCGTCGGCGCCGACGCCGAAGTAGCGGTCACATATTTTCACGGCGAGGGATTGGGGGTTGGGGAGTTTTTCTTCGAAGCAGTTGACGAGGATGAAGTCGTTTCCGGTGCCCTGCATCTTGGTGAATCTCATCGGGCGCTCCTGGTATCTTGAATCTGGGTTTCCGTATGGTAGTATTGGCCGGAAGAGGAGGCAGAGGTTGATTGTCGTAATAGATAACTACGACTCGTTCACGTACAACCTGGTTCAGTACGTGGGGGAGCTTGGATACGAGCCGTTGGTTTTCCGAAACGATAAGATAACGGTTAAGGGGATAGAGAGCAAGTCGCCGAAGCGGATAATCATTTCTCCGGGGCCCTGCACGCCGCTGGAGGCGGGTATATCGAACGATGTGGTGAGGCATTTTGCGGGGAAGGTGCCGATTCTGGGGGTATGCCTGGGGCATCAGTGCATCGCGCACGCGCTGGGGGGTGACGTGGTGAGGGCGCCAAGGGTGATGCATGGGAAGACTTCGATGATCCGTCACGACGGCAAAGGGGTGTACCGGGGACTGCCGAATCCGATGGAAGCGATGCGGTATCATTCGCTGATTGTGAAGCGGGAGACGCTGCCGGAGTGCCTGATGGAGACGGCATGGACGGAGGAGGGGGAGCTTATGGGGATCAGGCACAGGGAGTTTGAGGTGGAGGGGGTGCAGTTTCATCCGGAGTCTTTCCTTACGGAGCCGGGGCTGCAGTTGCTGAAGAATTTTCTGGAAGGGTGAGCGGGTGAGCGGTTTCGCCGACCGGTTGATAGGAGCTATACGAGAGAAGGGAACGCCGCTTTGCGTCGGGATTGACCCGAGGTGGGCGCTTCTGCCGGAAGAGATCAAGAGGCGGGCCAGCGGCGAGGCTTCGGCGGTGGCGGCGTTTGGGAGGGAGGTGGTGGATATTGTCTCGGGACTTGTGCCCGCGGTGAAGGTGCAGGTGGCTTTCTACGAGCGGCTCGGCGCCGAGGGGATGAAGGTCTTCGCGGAGACGCTCGGGTACGCGAGGGAGAGGGGGCTGGTGGTGATCGCGGACGTTAAGCGCGGAGACATCGGGGCGACGGCGGAGGCGTATGCGGAGGCGTATCTCGGGAAAGGGGCGGAGTTTGAGGCGGATGCGATCACGGTGAGCCCGTATCTGGGTGAGGAAGGGCTGAGTCCGTTTGTGAAGGCGGCGGAGAAGGAGGGGCGGGGTGTTTTCGTGGTGGTGAGGAGCTCGAATCCGTCTTCGGATTACCTGCAAAGTTTCGGCGGGGAGCAACTTTACGTGAGAGTGGGAAAACTCGTTCGGGAGCTGGGAAAAGGAAGTGTCGGCGAGAGCGGGTACAGCTCGATTGGGGCGGTGGTGGGCGGGACGCAGAGGAAGGAGCTGGAGGTTTTGAGGAGGGAGCTTCCGCGGACGATCTTTCTGGTGCCGGGCTACGGCGCGCAGGGGGCGGCGGCAAAGGATGTGGCGGCGGCGTTCAACCGCGACGGGCTGGGGGCGATAGTGGCTTCGTCAAGAGGGATCATTTACGCGTATGCCGATCCGCGCGAGGCGTCGTGGAGGGATTCGATCAGGTCGGCGGCGGAGAAGGCGATAGAGGAGCTTTCGGAGTGGCATCGAGGTTTGCGGGGAAGCGAGTAACAATAATGGGGCTGGGGCTCTTCGGCGGGGGAGCCGGGGCGACGCGGTTTTTCGCGAAGGCCGGGGCGCGGGTGACGGTTACCGACTTGAAGACGGCGGAGGAGCTGGAGCCGTCGCTAAAAGCGATCGAGCGCGCGGCGGTCGGGCTGCATCTGGGCGGGCACAGGATGGAGGATTTCGAGGGGGCGGATCTGGTGGTGGCAAATCCGGGGGTGCCGCCGGATTCTCCTTATCTGGAGGCCGCGAGAAAGGCGGGAGCGGAGGTGAAGACGGAGGCGAGCGTCTTCGCGGAGCTTTGTCCGGCGAAATTAGTGGGCGTTACGGGGACGAACGGGAAGTCAACTACGACGGCGCTGGCGGGACATCTGATAAACGGCTCGGGGGTGAAGGCGTGGGTCGGAGGGAACATCGGTGGGTCGCTGCTGGAGAATCTGGAGGAGATGGGGCGGGATGACGTGGTGGTGATGGAGCTTTCCAGCTTTCAGTTGCCTTACTTCGGGGAGATCGGGCTGAGCCCGAACGTTTCGGTGCTGACGAGCTTCTCTGCGAATCACCTTGACCGGCACAAGACGGCGGAGGGGTACGCGGAGGCGAAGTCGCACATCTTCAGGCAGCAGGCGGCCGATGATTTTGCGATTTTGAACTCGGGGCTTAAAAAGGCTGAATGGTGGATGAAGCAGACGCGAGGGAAGGTGCTGCGGTTTGGGCTTTCGGGAGTGGAGGTGGAGGGGGCATACGCGGAAGGGGAGGAATTGGTGCTGCGGGTTGAAGGTGCGAGGAGGAAGGTGGCTGAGGTAAAGGACGTGGGGCTTCTGGGGCCGCACAACGTGGAGAATGCACTGGCTGCGATATGCGCGGCGTGGGCCGCGGGCGCGAAGCCGGATCGGTTTGGCGAGAGTTTGAGGAGCTTCAAGGCGCTGGAACACCGGCTCGAGTTTGTGAGGAGTCTCGGGGGGGTGGATTACTACAACGATTCGAATGCGACGACGCCGGAATCTGCGATGGCGGCGCTGCGGAGCTTTCCTGGGAGGGAGATAATACTAATCGCCGGCGGGCGTGATAAGGGGCTGGAATTCGAGGAGCTGGCGAAGGAGATAGTGCGTGGGGCGGCGGGGGCCGTGCTGATAGGGGAGGTGGCGGGGAAATTGGAGGGGGAGATAAGGGATGTGTCGCCACCGGCGAATCTGGCGGTGCGGCGGGAGCGTGATATGGCTTCGGCGGTGAAGTCGGCGAGGGAACTTGCGAGGCCGGGAAGCGTGGTGCTGCTTTCGCCGGCGTGCGCGAGCTTCGACATGTTTAAGAACTACGCGGAGCGGGGTGAAGTGTTCAAGGGGCTGGTCGGGGAGCTGTAAGTGCCGGCAGAAATTGCGCTCAGTCTGCAGAAATTGCCCGGTCAGGGGCGCGGTGCGTAGTGGGAGCGTGCGGATGCGGCGGAGGGTAGTTTCGGCATAACGGCGTGCGAGTGAAAGACTTAAGTCTTGCGGCTTGGCCGGAGTTTTCCCCATTTTTCCTAAGGCACGGCGCTTGCGATACGTTCGTGCGAAGCGAGATCCAGCAGGGCACGGAGGCTCTGCTTGCGAAATGCAGGAGGGAGCGGGAGGAGACTGGATGGACGCTTTGTCAAAGAAACCCGAATCCGCCGAAAGATGGCCCTCCGAGGCGGAAAGGGCAGCGGAGGTTCTGAGGACAGCACCGAAACCGCAGGCGACCTCCAGTCTCCTCCGCGGGGCTTACGCGACGATGAGCGGAGATGAGGGAGGGCGATTTGAGCGCGGAGAGGGGAGAGCGAATTGATCTACGGGCTTTATCTCTCGACGCAGGGGGCGCTGATACAGGACGCGAAGGGGGATGTGGTTGCCAATAATCTGGCGAACGTAAACAGCGCAGGCTTCAAGCGGGACGTTGCGGTGTTCCGGGTGAGGCCGCCGGAGCCGCGGGAGGATATTTCGATCGAAAGCGCCGGGCCGGCGATGCTGGAGGAGATAGGCGGCGGCGCGTATATAGCGGAAGTGGTGACTCTGCTTTCGCAGGGGCTGCTCAAGGAGACAGGTAGAGCCCTCGACGTTGCACTTGACGGCGAGGGCTTTTTTGTTGTGAGTGACGGCCGCGAGCGGTACTACACGCGGGCGGGGGATTTTAAGGTAGAGGGCGGATACCTGGTAAATCAGGACGGGCACTACGTGCTGGATGATACGGGGAGGGAGATAGCCGTGGCTTCGGAGGACGTTTACATTTCGGCGGACGGGACGGTGTACGACGCCGGCTCTCCGGTGGGAAGGCTGGGAGTAGTGAAGGTAAGCCCGGCGGGAGCTTTGAGAAAGGTGGGCGGGACGCTCTTTGCGCTGAGTCCGGGGGCCGAGGAGGTGGAGTCGGAGGCGGAGGTGTTGGAGGGATTTCTGGAGCTTTCGGGGGTGAATCCGATGGTGGAGATGGTGAATATGATCGAGGCGCTGAGGGCGTACGAGGCGAATATGGAGATGGTGAGAATACAAGATAGAACACTGGACCGCACGGTGAACGAAGTGGGCCGCGTGTAGGCGCATTTGAGGGGGAAATGAGATGTCGCTGAGAGCACTTATGACCGGGGCCACGGGGATGTCGGCGCAGGCGCTGAATATAGACGTCATCGCCAACAACCTGGCCAACGTGAACACGACGGGGTTCAAGCGGATGAGGGCGAATTTCGAGGACCTGCTTTACCAGCAGATGAGGCCGGCGGGGACGATGGCGGCGGCGGAGTCGCAGGTGCCGTCGGGGATTCAGGTTGGCCTGGGGACGAGGGTGGTTGCGACGCAGCGGATCTTCGAGGAGGGAAGCTTTCAGTTGACGGGTCGTGAGCTGGACCTGGCGATCCGGGGGAGCGGGTTCTTCCAGGTGGTGCTGGCGGACGGTTCCATAGCGTATACGCGGGCGGGGTCCTTTAACCGCGACGCCGACGGGCGCGTGGTCGATCCGAACGGGTACCCGATGGAGGGGGACATTATCATACCTGAAGATGTCATGGAGATATCCGTGGGGATGGACGGGACGGTTCAAGTGACGATTCCGGGGCAGGTGGAGCCGGAGACGGTGGGGAATATCGAGCTGGCGAAATTCATTAACCCTGAGGGGTTGAGATCCGTAGGAGATAACCTGCTGGTTGAAAGCGCGGCATCGGGAACTGCGACGACGGGGACGCCCGGGCAGGAAGGTTTAGGTGACATAATCGATCGAACGCTGGAGGCTTCGAACGTGGACGTGGTGAAGGAGCTGGTCGATCTGATAACTGCGCAGCGGGCTTTCGAGATTAACTCGCAGGTGATACGTGCAGCCGACAGCATGCTTGAAAGGGTGACGACGCTTAGATGACGAATCCGGCTAGAACGATGCGATGTGTGATATGCGCGCTGGCGGCCTTGGCGGTGGCGGGGGGAGGTTTTGCGAACGCGGGGAGGATTGAGCTGAGGGCGGAGGGGGAGTCGGCGGGGGCGTTTGTGCTTCTCTCGGACGTGGCCGAGGTGATGGGTGTGGACGCTTCGATGACGGTGGAGCTGGAGAGTCTGACGCTGGGCGTTGCGCCGGGGCCTTCGGGCAAGGTGCTGACGAGGGAGTACGTGGCGTGCAGGCTGAAGCAGGCCGGATTTGAGGATAGGTCGCTGCTGCTGGCCGGGGCGGAGAGCGTGAACGTGCGGCCGGGGGAGAAGCGGCGAGACGGTACGGGTGAGCTGATCAAGGCGATCAGAAATCACATTGCCCGTGTTTACGGGCTTCGCGCTGAAGACGTGGAAGTGGAGGTGGGTGAGCTGCTGCACGAGGAGATGCTGGGGGGATGGGGAGAGGGCTGGGGGGTGAAGGTGGTGGAGCCGAGTTCGGCTTCGGGTGAGGTGCCGGGTCAGGTGGGAGTGGTGGCTGAGGTGGGTGACGGGGAAGGGGAGGTTCGGCTTTCGTTATCGGCGGCGGTGTCGGTCTGGAAGGAAGTCGTGGTGGCCGAGCGCAACATACCGCGGAGGCGGGTGATCCTTGCCGGGGACGTTTCGGTCGAGCGGGTGCTGGTAAGCGATAGGGGGAGTGAGGCGTCGGTTTCGCTTTCGGAGGTGATCGGGAAGAAGGCGCTGCAGAGCATAACGAAAGGGTCGGTGATAGACCGGCGCGCGGTGGAGGAGCTGCCGCTGGTGAAC
>CAZUUK010000094.1:0-11446 GCA_964622675.1 uncultured Planctomycetota bacterium
GCGTGACTTCGCAGCGGGGCCGAGGGTGGTGCAGATTTCGGTCGAGTGGGGGGGGGCGGTGAACGAGGAAGCGGCCGATGAGGCGGATGCGGCGCATGAGGTAAGGATCGAGAGCCCGCCTGAGGAGGCGCGGGAGGTCGAGCAGATGGCGGAGCCGCTAACAGGGGAGGTGGCGCTTCCGGCGGAGATGGCGGCGGAGAAAGGCGAGACCGAGGTTGAAGAACTGGCTGAGCGGATGGCGGAGAGGGCTCATTCGTCGAGAGATGTTTCAACGGAGGAACGGGATGTCCGTGAGGCGGAGACTGGCGTTCGTGAAGTAACGGCGGTGAGCGGCGCTGGCTTAGAGGAGGGGAGCGTAGCCGGGGAGGAGGCCGAGGGGACTCCGGCGGGGGCGGCGCTCGAGGGCAATGCGCTTCCGAGGTATCCGCTGCTTGCGCTCAGGCAGCGGCTGGAGGGGAAGGTTTTGGTAGAGGTGGTGGTTAGCGCGGGCGGGAGAGCGAAGGAGGTTTTGGTTGTGGAGGGTTCGGGACATCGTGTGCTGGATAGTGCGGTCGTGCGGGCGGTGGAGACGTGGAAGTTCGAACCGGCGAGGGTTGCTGGGAAGGAAGTGGAGGGGAAGGTGAGGCTTCCTTTCAGGTTCGTGCTGGAGAAGGGCGGGAGCGTGATGAGGGAAGAGGATTGACACGCCGTGCGGCGTGCGTAAAATGCGGGGCATGGCAAGGGACAGGGGTCGTTCTTCACGAAAGCGTGCAAAGAGGCTATACAGGACCGGGGAGGTGGCCAAGAAGGCGGGTGTCTCGCGCCAGGCAATTCATATGTACGCGACGATGGGGTTGATAGAGGAGGAGGATCGGACAGGCGGGGGTTACAGGCTTTTCGGCGAGAGTGTGCTTAAGCGAGTCGAGCTGATTCGCGAACTGGTGAGGACGGGATACACACTGAGGGATGTAAAGGAGATTTTCCTCAAGAGAGGGAGGGCGTAAGTAGGCGAGGCGTATTCTTTTGTGCGCCGAATGAAGGAGGGGTAGATTGAAGCTTTTTGTTTACACGTGCAACATCATGAAGGATCTGATTGACAAGAGAGGAATAGAGTATCAGAGCGCCGAGGGCGCGACGCTGGAGGGATATCAATTCGTGTTTACGAAGCCGTCAATGAGGCAGGCGAACAAGGGATATCCGGGGCTCATGAAGAGGGAAGGGGTGCGGGTGGAGGGCGTGCTGTACGAGATGGAGGAGGGCGAGGTGGCGAAGCTGGATAAGTACGAGGGGCTTTTGGACGATCCGCCGAGGTCGAAGAGGGTCCCGGTGACGGTGGAGCTTGTGAAGGACGGGACGAAGGTAGAGACGGAGATGCATTTTGCGCTGCAGTCGAAGGAGGGGCTGAGGCCTTCGGATCTTTACATCAGGCGACTTCTTTCGGGGGTGGAGACGTACGGGCTGAGTGAGGAATACGCAGAGTATTTGAAGACGTTCGAGACGGTTAAGAACGAGCCGCGGAGGTAGACGCCGGGGGCCGGGTGAGGGGCTATATACGGATGGGTGCGAGCGTCGGGCCTGAGCGGCCTGGGAGGAGGAACGACATGCGAAAGCCGAGAGAGATTTTCGGTCTTGTTTTTGCCTGGGCGCTTCTGGCGCTATTTACACACGAGGCGGGTGGAGCGGAAATGCGCGATATAACTCTTCAGAACGAATCTTTGAAGGTGGTTCTTGACGGGGGAACGGGTGCGTTCGTTTCGGCATACAACAAGGCTTCGGGGCTGGAGCTGATATCGTCCGCGGAGCGGGATGTGGTTCCGTGGGAGCTGCGGCTGGGAGTGAGGGATGAGAAAGGGGAGAGGATAGAGACGGTTGCAGGGGCGAAGTCGTTTACATTTTCGAAGGACGAAGATTTCACGCGGGGACACGCGTACGATCTGCGGTGGGAGGTGGAGGAGGGGATGAGAGTTGCGGTTCGTGCGGAGATCGAGCGGGGTAGGGCCGGTTTGCGGCTGTATCCTGCGGTGCTGAGCACGGCCACGGACAGCATGATAGTGAAGCTGCGCTATCCGATAGTGAAAGGGATCGGGAGGCTGACGGCGGAGAGGGATGCGAACTTACTTGCGCATCCGTGGGGGAGCGGGTTTCTGTTCAAGGACCCTTATTCGCTGCTGAATTCGGAGGGCGCTGGGATGCCGAGGGGCACCTACCCCAACGGATTCCAAGCGCCGACGCAGTTCATGGTTTACTATGCGAAGGATTCGGGGGGCTTTTATTTCGCCTGCGAGGATCCTTACGGGACGGTGAAGGACGTGGACTTCTACTCGCCGGTGGGGAAGGAGTGCCTCGAGGCGGCTTTCGGACATTATTCGTGGGATATGCATTTGGGGAACAGCCTGCGGCTCGGGTATCCGGTGGTTATTGCGGCGCTGGGGGGAGGTAACTGGGAGGAGGGTGCCGAGCTTTACAGGAAATGGGCGACGGAGAGCGGGCCGGGCCATCCGGACTGGTGCGAGAAGGGGAAGCTGGAGGACAGGATAGAGCGAGGAGAGGCGAGCAAGTGGCTGGCGGAGGAGGTGGGTTTTTGCACTTTCGGCATGCCCTCGTCAATTGATGTGAGCACTTGGATAGAGGCGTTTCACGAGGCGGCGGGAGGGGCGGTTTTTCACGTGTTCGGTCACGACTGGCCGAAGTGGGCGGGGAACCCGGTGAAGCGGGGGCGGATACAACTTGCTCTGCAGGAGTTGGGTCTGGGGGGGATAGGGCAGATCCCACGTGAGGCGATTAGAGAGGCGCTGAAAGCGGGTCAGGGGCTGGTGGGGGAGAAGGCCGTGAGGGAGTTTACAGAGACGCTTGCGGAGAAGACGGAGAAGGAGCTGGAGGAGGGCTATTCGCTGGAAGCGGCGCGGGCGCTTTACGAAGAGGTGCCGGGGTATCTCGAGCGGACGAGGACCAGGCCGGGGAAGCCGATGGAGTGGTTTCCTTCGATTATGGACGAAAAGAACATCGGGACGCTGAAGCGGCTTGGCGATCACTACGCGCTTTTCCAGTTTGATTTCTTCCCGTACGGCCACGATTTGGAGAAGTACGGGCTGAACAAGATGGGTGAGGGGCCGCTTGCCTTCAATCCGCGGAGGGAAGGCGGCTTTGCGCGAAACTGGATGGATCCGGGGACTAGGCTGTGGGTTGATTTCCACGCGGAGCGCGACGCGCAAGCATCGAAGGAAGTGGGGGCGGATGCCGATTACTACGATATTTCGGCAGCGGCGGTAGCGGAGAGTCTTTTCTCGAACAGGACGGATAGGCTGCAAAGACCGATGGGGCGGGGGAGGAAGCTGGTCCAGGAGTACCGCGACCTCTACGAGCGGACGAAGACGGCAACGAGGGCGGCTACCGGGGCATACGTGCCGCAGGGGAGCGAGGTGATGGCGGAGGTGTTCATGGGCGAGATGGACTACGCGCAGTGCAGGGCGGGAGGCGGCGTACAGGGGGACATGGAAGGGATCAGGTTCCTGGACTGGATGAAGGAGGGGCTTTGCTGGAGGGTTCCGCTCTTCACGTATGTGTATCACGAGTACGGAACGATAAAGCTGGACGGATGGGCGAAGCTTTCGAGGGAGTTCGGGGAGATATTTTACTACATAGCTGCGCAGGTGGCGCTGGAGGGGGGGGTTCTGGAACTGAACTATGAGTTCAGTCCGCTGGAGCTTTTCCCGGGGATGTCGGCGCCGAGCTATCAGCTTCACTATCATTGCTGGATACGCGAGGACGAAAACCCGCTGGAAGCGGATCCGGGGAAGGTTAAGTTCCTGAGGGAAATAACGCGGGCGCGGACGCTTTTTGCGAAGAATTACCTGGCGTACGGTTCGATGATAAAGCCGGCGACGGTGGTGGAGCCGTTGAGGAAGGCGAAGCTGGACTGGAAGCACTATAACAGCATCGGGGGCAGGCGGGAGGCGGGGGAGTTCGAGGCTCCGAGCATAGTCCACCAGGGCTGGAGCTACCGCGGCGAGAGGCTTGGGTATGTTTTCTGCAACATATTGCCCGAGTCTCAGAGGGCGGAGGTGATCATAGACTTGAAAGGGACACCGCTTGAAGGAAAGCGCGTGAAGGTTTTCCAGGTGGGCAGCCGTGAGAGGGGCTTGCTGGGAAGCATTGACACGGGGCGGAGGGCTCTTTCGGTGGAGCTGCCGCCGCGAAAGATAGTGCTGCTCGAGGTGATACCGACCAAGTGGCGGGAGTAGGGAAGAGGACGGATGACCGTTAAGTAGGAATGGCGTTGTCTGAGTTCCCGCGCGAGGGGCGGGCGGCATGGCGTTTTGTCGGGAAGGGTGTATAAGGCCGCTCAGCGATGCGGAAGGTTCTGTGCAAAGGGCTGCTCATCCGCGCGAGGCTGGAGCCAGCGGTGGGAGTCGAACCCACAATCTCAGCATTACGAATGCCGTGCTCTGCCATTGAGCCACGCTGGCGTACTCCTTAGGCACTTTAGATTATAGCCTGCCGGACCTGATGATGGCAATAAGAAGCCAGGCTCCGAACACGCCTGCGAGAAGGTAGCCGACGATTCCGAGGATGGATATTCCCTTGAGCATTGGGCCGATGCCCATTGAGATGATGAGGGAGGAGGCGAGGATGATGGCGGCGAGGATTATGCTGAAGGCGATGCGGTTGGTGGCGCGGTCGAGTTCGTTCGTGAGGGTGTCGAGGCCCTGATGGCGGAATATGAGCTGGAGGTTTCCTTCCTGGATTTTCTTGATGAGGCTGCGGATGTCGCGGGGGAGGGTCTGGAGGAGTCTGCCGACCTGCCAGATTTCGCTGGCGAAGGTTCGGCGGATGCGCTCGATGGAGAAGCGCTGTTTTGCGATGAGGGATGCGGTGGACTCGGCAAGCTGGCTTAGGTCGTAGTCCGGGTCGAGATTCCGCGCGATGCTGATGACGGTTACGAGTGACTTGCCGAGGAGGACGAAGTTTCGCGGGAGGATTACGTGATGGCGGCGGGCGACGTCGGTGACGTCGCCAAAGACGCGCTTGAGGTCTATTTGCTTGAGGGGCACGCCGTAGTATTTGTTCAGGAACTCGGCGAGGTCGGACTTGAGGTCCGCGGCGCTGGTGGATTCCGAGAAGACGCCGATGTCCGAGTAGATGTCCACGAAGGCGTCGAGGTCGCGGCGGGTGACGGCGAGAAGGGTTGCGGCGAGCTGGGAACGGAGCTCGTCGGAGAGGTGGCCTACGAGCCCGAAGTCAACCATGTTGATGCATCCGTCGGGGGAGACGAGGAGATTTCCGGGGTGAGGGTCGGCGTGGAAGATGCCGAGTTCGAGGTAATGGGTCATGAAGGCGAGGGTGAGGTTTCGGGCGAGTTCGGGGAGGTCTACGTCCTGGCTGGATAGTTCCTCGAGCTGACTGATCTTTATGCCGGCGAGGCGTTCGAGGGTGAGGACCCTGGAAGATGTGTGCTTCCAGAAGACTGTGGGGGTTTTGAGCGAGTCATTTTCGCGGGTGAGTTCGTGGAATCTGGCGGTCAAGGCGGCCTCGCTGAGGAAGTCGAGTTCTTTCCTTATGTTCCTTGCCAGCTCGTCAACGATCATTAAAGGGCGATAGATTCTCCATTCGGGGAAGTAAGTTTCAGTGAGGCGCGCGAGGAGGCGGAGGAGGTCGAGATCGGAGGAGATGATGCGGTCTATTCCGGGACGCTTCACCTTTACGACGACGGGGGTTCCGTCTGATAGGGTGGCGGTATGTACCTGGGCTATGGAGCCGGATGCGATGGGTTTTTCGCTGAAGTCGGTGAAGATCTGTTCCGGCGAGGCCCCGAATTCCTGCCGGATGGTTTCCTTTGCGAGGTCCGTGGGGAAGGGCGGTGCCTGGTCCTGGAGCTTTGCGAGTTCGGTTATGAAGCTTTCGGGCATGAGGTCGGGGCGGGTGGAGAGAAGCTGGCCGAGCTTAATGAATGTGCCGCCGAGGTCCTGGAGCATCATGGCTGCGCGCCTGGCGGGGGTTTCCCTTACGGCGGCGGGCGGCGGGCGGAGATGCTTTCCGCGAATGCGGCTTATTATGGGGAGGTGATGCTGGAGGTTGAGTCGGGTGACTATGTGGCCGAAGCCGTGCTTTGTGAGGACCTGGAGGATTTCGGTGAGGCGCTGAGCGCCTCGAAGAGTTCTAGCGAAGCTAAGGATTGACACTTTTGGCTCCTGCCATCGGCTGGCTGGGCTGTGCTCGCGGGCGAAGCAGGACGCCCAGGGCCTTGGGGCTGCGGGTGAGGTTCTGCCGGGCGCGAGCCGCCGCCTCCAGATCTCCTGCTTTTTCCAGGGCCAACGTCATATTATACGCGGCCGATTCGCCCCATGCACCATTCGGGTAGTCGGTGAGATAGCGGCGGAACTCGGCGGCGGCCTGAGTGTAGAGCTCGAGGTCGAACGTGGCGAGGGCGCGAAAGTGGGACGCGTCCTCGACGGTTGATGGTGCGAGTTCGGTCGAGGAGAGGAGGGCGGAGTACAATCGAGCGGCGGTTTCGAAGTTGCCGGAGAGCTGCGCTGTGCGCGCGTTTGCGAATGGGGCGACGTAGGAATACGCGGCGGAAATTACGAGGCGGCTTTCAGGCCGTTCGTATTCCCTTCGGAGGTCAAAGGGGTAACCCCAGAGGTCTATGGAGTACGACCGCGCTTCGTCGCGGTAGCGGAGATGCGGCTCCTCTATGGGGTGGCCGTAGAGGGACTGGACGAGGATTTCCAGCTCTACGTCGAGGTCGAGGAATACTCGCGGTGGGGAAGGGAGGTGGTTGAGGGCGGATTGGAGGGCGCTCATCCTGGATGTGAGGGCCCATGGCTCGGGAGGGACGGTAATTATCGCGTTCTGGAAGTGGGTGAGTTTGGCGCGGTAGTCGGGATAGATTTCGGTGAGTTGTGCCAGAATGCCCGGGCGGTTGATGAGGTCGTTGAGGCCGGCGGGGTCGCCGGAGGCGAGGTCGGTCATCTGAATTCCGTAGAAGGTATCGAAGAGGAGGAGCCGGCCGCGGCGAAGGACGCCTGCGAGAGTGTGCGGGGAGAGGTCGGACTCGGGGTCGTGGAGGACAACGAGGTAGGCGGGGAAGCCGACCTGCCGGGCGAGGGATGCGAAGACCCAGGCGCTTCGGTCGCAGGCTCCGTAGCCGCGGAGCATGACCTCGGAAGGCCAGGCGGGGAGTTCCGGGCGAGTGGGGATTGGGGCGGATTGTATGTTGCGCGCCGTCCAGTCGAAGAGGGCTTGCAGCTTCTGGTCGCCGGTCTGCAGGCCTCGGGTGAGGCGGAGAGCGAGGCGGTGGTAGCGGTTGACGCGCTGGAGGTATGGTATGTCGGCGTCAGTGAGGGTGGGGCGGGAGAGTTCGTCGGGCGAGGCGCCCATTCGTTCGGTCGCTTCGAGAAGGAGCGGTGTCGGACTGCGAGGTAGTGCGATATCCGCCGATAGTGCTGCCAAAGCGTGGAAGTCGCCGATTGCGAAGAGGGAAGCGGCAAGCCGCTGAGTAGCCGCGCCGTCGTCTGGCTGGCGGTCAAGTATTTCGCGGTAGAGACGCGCGGCTACGGTGTGGTTCCCGGAGTTGAATTGATTTTGGGCGTCGGCGCGGAGTGAGTCGAGAGAGCTTGAGGAACATCCGCTCAGTAGAAGAACGGCGGCCACGGAGATGAAATAGTGCGCACGAAGTATTTGCTTTGCGGCCATTTTTATGCAGAGGGCTCTTGTTCTGGGTTCTCGCGGTAGGTGTTAGTGGGTCAGAGACTATGGTTTGGTGCTGTAGAGGGGGCGGTGAATTCGGAGCAGGTCAAGGGTCAGGTCACGGAGTTGGGACAGCGGTAAGCTATTGTGTGGGTCGGAGAGGGCCTTTTCGGGGTTGGGATGGACCTCGAGAAAGAGGGCGTGGCATCCGGCGGCGACGGCGGCGGCTGCAAGTGTAGGGATGAATTTGCGCGAGCCGCCCGTGGCGGTGCCGAGGGAACCGGGGAGCTGGGCGCTGTGGGTCGCGTCGTAAAGGACGGGATAGCCGAACTCGGCCATTATGGGGATGGAGCGGAAGTCGTTCACGAGGTTGCCGTATCCAAAGAAGGTTCCGCGTTCGGTGAGAAGAATCTTTCGGCTGCCGGCGGCCTCGATCTTTTCGACGACGTTTTTCATCTCGTGGGGGGAAAGAAATTGTCCTTTCTTTACGTTGACGGGCAGGCCGGTTGCGGCGGCGGCTTGTAGGAGGTCGGTCTGGCGGCAGAGGAAGGCGGGTATCTGGAGGGCGTCGAGCACTTGCGCGGCGGCGGGGACCTCGCTGGTGGAGTGTACGTCGGAATAGACAGGAAGGCCGGTTTCCGCTCGGACCCTCTCGAGCACCTTGAGTCCTTCCTGCAGACCCGGGCCGCGATAGGAATGCCTCGACGAGCGGTTGGCCTTGTCGTAAGAGGCCTTGTAGACGAATGGAACTGAGAGTTCGGCGGAGATTTGCTTGAGGTGGTGTGCAATGGTCAAGCAGGTATCGAGATCCTCGATGACGCAAGGCCCGGCGATGATGGGCAGATTGTCGCGGGAGCCGAAGACGGCTTCTCCTATTTTGACGTGCGTGACGGGGTTCAACAGGCCGTCTCCGTGCGGGTAGTGGGGCGAGATGATTATAAGACCGATCTGGGGGGAGGTCAACGAGGGCAGGGACGGGGGCAGTCGCGTTTTGTGCGCGCGGTGTTGGGACTACAGAAGATGGGGCGGAGGCAAAAGTGCTTGCAAGGGATGGGAGGCGGGGTATAATTCAGATTCCGAGCGTGATAAGGCAACCGCGATGGGGATGGTGATTGCGCTCTAAGCTGTGGGAAATTGTTGCCGGCCCTCTTGTTCGATCCGGTTTTCCGGGATTTGCAGCTGGCGATGCGATCACAGTGGGCAGGGGTGGGTCTCGAGTTGCCGTGCGTGGAGCGTTAGCGGACGTGGAGAAGGCGAGAGATGATGTAAGGCGCCGGGGAGCCTGGAGGTCGTAAGAAGGTTTTCAGGCTTTTCGAGCTGCGCTGAAAAAGGAGCTGGAAGCGATGGTTACAATGCTGGAGAAAGGGGAAGCCAAGCTGGAGAAAGGCAACGTCAAGGCGGCGCTGGCGGCAGCGTCGAAGATGCTGGAAAAGGACAAAGATGACGCCGACGGTCATTACCTTAAAGGCTACTGTCTGGAATTGCAGCATTCGTATCAGGAGGCGGCGGAGGAGTACGGGAAGGCGCTGGATGCTGCGCCGGGGCATGCTCGGGCGGCATTCAGGATGGGGTATCTGATGAGCCTGCGGGGTGAAGAGAAGGAGGCTATAAGCTACTACAAAATGTGCACTTCGCGACGTCCGACGTTCGTGAATGCGTTTCTGAATCTCGGTGTGCTCTATGAGGACACTGAGCAGTACGAGAAGGCGATATCGTGCTACAAGAGGGTGCTCGAAGCGGAGCCGGCGAATGCGAGGGCGAGATCGTTCATGAAGGATGCGGTCGGGTCGCTTGACATGTACTACGATGAGGAGCAGGAGAAGCGTGTGGATCGCCGGAACCGGATTATGCAGACGCCGATAAGTGAGTTCGAGCTGACAATTCGCAGCCGGAACTGCCTGGAGAGTATGAATATTATGACGCTGGGGGATCTGGTGCGGACGACAGAGGTGGAGCTTTTGGGGTATAAGAACTTCGGAGAAACGTCGCTGAATGAAATAAAGCACCTCCTGGCGGAGAGGGGATTGAGGCTGGGGCAGGATCTGGAAGAGGTCGAGGAGGAGGAAAGGGTCCGGAAGGTGCTGACCGGCGAGCAGGAGAAAGGTGATCCGCTTGGGAAGCCGATAGAGGAGATTGAGCTGTCAGTGCGCAGCCGGCGCTGCATGGATATGCTGGGGATAAAGACGGTGGGGGGTCTGGTGAAGAAGACAGAGCAGGAGCTTTTGGCAGGGAAGAATTTTGGGCAGAGGTCGCTTGAGGAGGTGAAAGATAAGCTCAAGGAGTTAGGGCTCCAGCTTCGGGAGGCTGCAGCAGAGTAGAGGTGAAGGGGTCCCCATGACGGTGCTTTTGCATACGTGCTGTGCGGGTTGCCTTTTGGGTGCGTTTTCGGGTCTGAGGCGAGAGGAGTGGGAGCTCAGGCCCTTTTTTTTCAACCCGAACATTCATCCGCTGCTGGAGTTTCGAAAACGGGTGAAGGCGCTCAAGGTGCTGCGGGACCAACTCAAGGGCCGGCCTGAGATGGTGATCAGGGAGGAGTACGGGCTGGGGAGGTTCCTCAGAGAGGTCGCACCGGGTGGCGAGAAGAGCTGTGAACGCTGTTACGAGCTGCGCCTTGGGGAGACGGCGCGAGTGGCCGCGAAGGAGGGGTTTGAGGGTTTTTCGACGACGCTGCTCGTGAGCCGCCACCAGAAGCACGAGTTGGTGAAGAGGGTCGGCGAGAAGGTCGGTGCGGAGGCTGGCGTGAAGTTCCTTTACGTTGATCTTCGTGACGAAATTGAGGGGGCGGCTGTGGAGGCCAAGAGGAGGAGACTTTATCGGCAGCAATACTGTGGCTGCATTTTCAGTGAGGAGGAGCGGTACAGAAACAGCCGGACGGAGCTTTACTCAGGAAAAGGCGATGCTTAGGAAGATAGCGAAAGGGCTAGTGCTGGGAGTGATAGCGCTTCTGCCCGTCATCTTTTACGCGTGCAGCAGGAGGGTCCGGGGGCCGCTGGTTTACACGGGATACTTGCAGGGGCCGCCGGAGATAGACGTGGCGTTGGTGCTTAAGGTTGAGGAGGTGCAGGTTGGGGGGGAGGCGGATTTTGAGCTTCGCGCTCGGAAGGGCGGCGGGCTGCTGGATTCGGGAAGAGCGCTTAAGGATGTGAGAGTGACTGTGCAGGATGGGGAGCTGTGGTTGGGTGAGCGAGGTACGGGTACGAGGGAGGTGGTATTGACTACTCGGACAGATGGTACGCTGAGGGTCAACGGCAAGAAGTATCGCGGCGAGATGAAAATGTATGTGGATGGGAAGGACCGGGTTACAGTTGTGGAGAGCGTTGATATAGAGAGTTACCTTGCGGGCGTTCTGGGCAAGGAGGTCTACCTTCTGTGGCCGGCGTCGGTGCTGGAGGCGCAGGCGAT
This sequence comes from uncultured Planctomycetota bacterium, assembly GCA_964622675.1. GTDB lineage: Bacteria > Planctomycetota > DG-23 > CAZBND01 > CAZBND01 > CAZUUK01. The sequence goes on from CAZUUK010000094.1 coordinate 11,068, forward strand.
AGCGGCGAGGACGTACGCGCTGTATTGGATGAAGAGCAGGAAGCCCGGGGAGATTTACGATCTTGTGGCTGGGCAGCGTCATTCTCAGGAATACGGGGGGGTTGAGGCGGAGGCAAGGGTGGCGTGGCAGGTGGTGGATGAGACGAGGGGGGTGGTTCTTACCAATCAGTGGCAGCTTTTTCCGAGTTACTACCATTCGGTTTGCGGGGGTCATACGAGAAGTGCTGCTGCGGTATTCGCGGGGTTGGAAGTGAGGCCGATTTCCGGCGTGCCGTGTGACTTTTGCTTTGGTGCGAGGGGGTATAGGTGGGAGGCGCGATTGGATGGGGGTGAGATTTCGGATAGGCTGCGGGCGGGGGGGGTTAAGGTAGGTGAGGTG
>CAZUUK010000095.1:0-11358 GCA_964622675.1 uncultured Planctomycetota bacterium
ACACTCTACCGTTCCAGGTTCTCCTGCGCCGTTTTCAGCTGCTCCTCAAGTTCCTCCAGCTCCTGCATCATGGAAGGATTGACCGAGTGCGCTGGCATTCGGCCCTTCAGGTCAGCTATCTTTCTCTTGAGCTCTTGAACATCCTCTTCCTGTACCCGCTTCCGGGCACATATGTGCGAGCAGTTTTCAAAGCTGGTTTCCGCGTCGAGGTTTTCCACCTGAAGCGGCTGAACGTCATAGCCAATTCCCGTCAGAAAAGTTATGACATCATGCGCTGACTGCCCCAGCTCTTTGAGATAAGGATGATGGATTTCACAGAAGATTTCGGGTGCATGCTCCTCCAGAAGGGCTTTCGCGCCCTTGAGTACTAGCATCTCGCTGCCTTCGCAGTCCAGGTGCAGAAGGTCAATTCTGCCGATCTTCTCGTCCCTAAGGAAATCGGTTACTGTCGTGGCTTGCACCCAGAGCTCCTCTGCATTTGGGGAGGGTGTTATGCCGCTTCCTGCTCCATGTTTGTGCAGGCGGATTCGTCCCTGCCGGTCGCTTAGTGCCAGTTGATAGACACTTGTGTTGACCACACCATTCGCGGAAAGGTTCTGCTTCAACACCGCGCAGTATTCCGGTACAGGCTCGAAGGCGTGCAGATGTCCTTCTTTGCCAATTACTTTTGCCAGGGCGACCGCCGTAACGCCCCTGTTGGCTCCGGCTTCTATAACGTGCATGCCGGGCCTACAGATGGAGCGGAGGAATTCAACCTCTCCGGCGTGGTGTGGGCTGTTTTTGAGCTCGCGCCGGAATTCTTCAGAGTCATATGTAAAGCCACTCATCTCCGCGGTTCCTACTTCTGCTTTAGAGGGTACTGTTTCTCTCCCGCGCGGATAGGCACCTTGAGCCAGTTTTCCGGAGGAACGAAGGGGCAGACGTAGTCTTCGCTGTAGGCGCACCAGGGGTTATAGGCCCTGTTGAAATCGAGAATCCATTTCCCCTTACTGGTGAGGTCGTTTACAGGCTCAAGATCAAGGTAGCGACCAGCACCGTAGGTCTCCTTCTCGCTGGTTTGGTCCCTGAAAGGGACAAAAATGCGCTTTTCGTGGGGATCGCTCTTGTAGCCCTGGAGTGTGCATTCCTGCCCTGCGAGCTGGAAACGGAACTGCCCCCAGCGCAACAATCTTCGTGTTTGGCCGCCCGTATCCGCCACCTCTACGACTTCTTTTTCAACGTACTCGTGCAGTTCGAGCCTGAGACGGTATCCAGAATCGGGAGGCCAGTAGGCAAGTCCCCGGAATGCACGGCGATCTTGCAGCGGCAAGGGGGACTGGGGATGGGAAGCAAAGAAGAGATCCTTCTGCTTTCTTTCCATCTCAATGCGTTTTTCCCAGTGGTCTGCCTTCACTGGCTTATCCCTTCGTGGGCGATGGCCGATCAGATATAACTTTCCCGTCAGCTTTTCGTTGCTCAGGCCTAAGTCGCCGCCTTGATGTGGATTCAACGCCCGCACCGCTTCGGTGGGAGAGGCCCCCTGTATGGAATTGGCGGCGGTGGATAAAGGTCTGCTGAGACTCCTCCACCAGTTGCGCAACAACCCGGGCGCAAAGAGGACGCGTCACACGACCCAACTCTCGAATGTAGCCGGTGTCCGTTTCGGCCAGAGCCCGGCCGACCAAGTAGTGGCGCAGCGTGGCTGCCGTCTCGCGGCACTCAGGGGCATCTACGATATCGAAGCTCTTAAAACGGAGTACCCCGGTTTTATCGCTCAGCACGCAACGCACCCTGTTCCGGCACTGGCCCTCTGTCACAGCCGTTCTCCTACCCGGGAAGCGAAATGGCTTGATTCGGACATTCATTCACGCATACGCCGCACTCCGTGCATAGCTCAGCGTTTACCCGCGCGATATCGTCAACCGTAATCGCGTCCTGCGGGCATGCGTCCTCACAGATGCCACACGCCACACATTTCTCCTCGTTTACAATGGCAGCCATATGAATTCTCCTTTCAGTTACCGGGCGTCAATCGCTCCCAATTGCGGGATCGGAGTGCATCATCCAACCAGGACCTCAGAGCCCTACCTCCTGACCAGCGACAGCGCGCCCTGGGGGCAGTATTCGACGCAGATTCCGCAGCCCGTGCAGCGTTCTTCGTTCACGTACGCCGCGTAAGTCGTTACGTTGATAGCACCCACCGGACAGACCTCTCCACACATCCCACAGCCGGTGCACCTGGCCCGATTCACCACCGCACGCGGCCTGCCCCGCGTGGCGGGTGTGAGTTTGTGAATGCGCCTGCGGACATCGGTCAGTCCATCTTCGAGGAGGGCCAGCTTGGCTTTCAATCTCCCCAGTTGTTCCTGGAAGTCCGCCCCTCGGACCTGCTGTCTCGTCATGACACGTCCTTTCACGCAATCGTCTTCTATGTCAGCACACCGTTTTTTTGTTAGGAGACGCTACCGGCGTGAAGGCGAGCCCGCCCGCCTCTTTAGGCTGACCACAGATTCCATGAAGTCTATGCTCTGGATTTCGGCTTCCAGCTCGGTAACATTCCCAAACAGGTCGGTCAACCTCAGCCCTGCCGGCGTACGCTCAATCCGGACAAGCTCTGCGAGGTTACCACCCCGCTCAACCGTCTCCTCGCCGACGAAGTCCACCCGTGCCAGACACACAGCACATCTCCTTTCTGCTCAATCGCTTGCCTTGGTTCCGGCAACCCTCAGAATAGAATCCAAAAGTGACTGAAGTTGGGCGGCGACAGGCGCTGCATCCAGCGTCCTGCCTTCCAGAGCGGCCTGCAGGAATTCCTGGCGAAAAGGTATTGTCGACAGTAGGGGAATCCCCCGCTGCTCAAGAGCCTCCGTGAGCCGCGCGGCAATCTCCGCACCGCCGACCTTGTTAAGAACCGCTCCGGCGAACTTTGCCCCCGCCCCGGAGGTCAGCTCCGCAATTCGCTCGGCCAGACAGACCGACTCCAGCGAAGGTTCAACGACGACCACCACTGCGTCAACGCTCGTTTCCACGCCTCGTCCGAAATGCTCCACGCCTGCTTCCATATCTACGACCACGACCTCATCGTCATCCGTCCGGAGCTTCCTGAGGAACTCTCGACTCAGCACACCCATCGGACACGCACAGCCCTCGAGCGCCTGATGGATTTTCCCGATGCACACCAGCCCGATGCCTTCTTTCCATCGGATGTAACCGGGCGGAAGATCATCTGTGTGGAACTGGTCGCGCGCTAAAACCGGCTTTTCCTGGTATGCGCCCTCGGCAGTGAAGCCCGCACGGAGGGCTCGCTGAATGTTCTTTTTCCCGCCGGCAAGCTCCATCAGCGGCGTAGGCGGCTCGTCGAGCCCGAGCATCCAGTAGAGCCCGGCGTTCGATTCGTCGGAATCAACGACAAGAACCTGTTTCCCTCTGTTGCGCAATACCGCCGCGAGAAGGCTCACCACGGTGCTCTTGCCGCTGCCGCCTTTTCCGCAAACACAGATCTTCACGGGATGTCCTTTCCTGTCGGTGCCTTGTGTCTATGTGGCCAAAGAATCTCTCTCCGCTCGACAAGCCTGCATTCCACGTTCGCAAAGCCAGAGTGCCTCAGCACTTCGGTCACCTGTGCCGACGTGTAGTAGTTCTGATTCAAAATCCGCCAAGCTGGCGAGCCCATCATTCCATCCCCTCACCGCCAAGACTCACAATCAATGCATTCGCCCCCATCCGCGTGGGTGCCGTCCAGAGTTGCTCTAGCATGGATTTCTCCTGTCTCAGAGTCTTCCCCAGTTCGGCGCGCCCATCCTCTGAGAGCGACGCAAAGTAACAGGTCATCAAGTCTCTCTGGCTCACGGTCGGCACGTTCTACCCTCTGCCCAGATATTTCTCTGTCCACTCGTTATCGTGATTTATCCATGCCGAGTTCGCCGTGCCCTCAGTGGCTCGTCGGTAATGTATTCTCAGAGTCCGGTCTTGCCAGATGTCTACATCCACATGAAAGCTACCCACGCCAGGAGGCTTGCTGAAAGCCACAATGTAGTGCCTTGTGCCGTGAGCAGGAACGCGATAGATAAGGCCTGGTTCGTCCGCGACTCCCAGTTCGTCTTCGATTTCGTCCTCGATGTACGTCGCTATTTCCTCATTAGCAGCCTGCCACCGTTCGTGTGGCGCTACGAAGGTGTAACTGGGCATCAAGTAGATGGCGTGAGCGCTGTTATTCGCGTAATGGAACACGAACACGAAATACGCCGCTTTGCCAAGAAACAAAGGCTTGAACTGCCAGTCAGCGTAGAACGTCCAGTCTACTTGCACCCCTTTATAGGTCAAATGCGATGAGGTACCAGTTCTGGTGTTCATAGCTTGTGATGGGGTTTCACGCGAGTTGACCCTCGATAACCAGAGCAGGCAAAGTCCGAGAAACCAAGGTAGCAGGACTATGGTTAACGGACCGACCGCATTTCGAAATCCAGATGCGCCAGCACCTTTCATCGGATTGCTCTCCCTAATGTTATGCGGGGCAAAAACGCGCGAGTCCCCCGCATTTATGCGGATGCGTCATCACCAGCCACCACGAAGAATGTTCCACGTAGATGTTCCCGCCAGCCCTTTACGCTGGCCCTAACATGAGGGGCCAATTGATGATTCAAACACAAGCTTCCATCAGCCCGATGACCCTTTGACATGATTTGGCAAGACCCTCCGCGAACGCCTCATCCTCGGGCAAGACCTGCTTGACGAAGTCCTTCGGGAATGGCAAGTAGTTGACGATCGTAGCCCCATCCCTCGTGTAGAGAAGTATTTGCCTGGCTTCGAATATGACTGCCGCTCTTTCGGGATTCTGAAGAATGCTTCTGTATGAACCTTCAAAGCTGCAGACCATAATTGAATGCACGTCAAAATCGCCAGCAACGTTGACGCCCCGTATGCCGTAGACGTGCCTCATGTCGAAGATTTCTCGGACACTGAATCGGAACTGACGGGCCTTCTCTTTGAGTACATCCACAAGGGCAGTAATTGGTTTTGCGCTCTGTGCTCTGAACAAGATTCCCGCTGCCATTCCTCTTTTCCTCTTCCGCCTAATACCAATGTGCCAACGCTAACTCGATACGTGTTCCCGAGCCACGAGCCGCTATAACCAAACTGCCGGCATGCTGTGTCATTTCAGTGTGAGGTGGCGAAGTAATCTCCACTCCTCAGCCAACCTATCGTTGCAAAAACCACCACGATCCACACAATCACCGCCGCAATATTGAGCACCTCAAGCACCACGTGGAGGAAATCGTAAGCCATTACCTGGCCCAACAGGCCGGTGGAAACGACGAACGCTTCAAACGGGAAAGTATAGGCCCACCAACCAAAGGCACGAGGGTGGCCTAGATTTCTAGCATAATGCAACAACAAAATGGCGGCCACTATGAGCCACCAGGCCGAAAAGCCCCAAAGGACTGGAGCGACGAACCTGATGATAGGGAATGTAGCGGCGAATCTGAGGCCAAACAGGCTCCCATGCGAGGCTTCGAGGGCCTGAGCGAACTTCATGAGGAAGATAACCATGATCGCCGTCGGCGCTATGGCTATCACCGCAGTCGGGGCCAGGCGTCCCGGCGGCAGAGCAGCGTAGGTATACCTGTGCCAGACGGCGGCTCCAACAAAAATGAAATTGAAAACCCCTACTCCCAGGGCCACCATTGAGATGACGAAAAGGATAGGTGCCAGGCGCGTGTCTGCCCAATAGACATCCATCGAGCAGGCCCCAAGGACCGGGATGATCAGATGAGAGACGGGCGGAATAAACCATGCGAAGCTCGCGTGCTCCAGGGCGATATCCTTCCTGAGGAACTGGGTGTGAATCAGCAGAAGCCCGAACATGAAGATCCCCGCCGCGCCAATGAAGAAGAATATCACTCCCAGGTAGTAGGCGACGGTCGGTCCGAACAGGAGGGGACCCAGTTTGTTGGTCCCCGTACCGGCAAGAATAAAGCTGATGGGAACGGTCGGGAAGAAATTCCCTCGGACAGGATGAGCCAGGTCCTTTTTGACCTGGTCGGGATACCAGAAGAAGCGAAGCGTCCAGGGCACCACAACCGCCACGAACATGAGAATGGCCAGGAGGTAGTATCCCAACCCGATGTAGAGCAGTGGAGAAAAGGGGCGTGCTACCTCTGAGGACAACTGCATGGTGATGCTTATCGCCGCCGTGCCCATCACGGCCGCACCCCATTCGGGGCCGAAGTCCTTTACTATTCGCCTCATCATTGTCAGATCTCGCTCCTTCACTGAAACCCGTCGTCCCGCGGCCGCCAGCCTGACCGCCATGACTGCGCTCGCACGCCATCCGGCGAACAGCACCGCGATGCGGCATGGCGAGATCCCCAAAAGTACTATGCTGAGCGCCCGTAGTTCGACTAGTAGAACATTATACAACCTCTAGAACTAATGTCAAGCCGTCGAAATCGCCTTCCAATTCCGGTGCGGCTTTTTTGCCAGAAAGGCTGCCTGCATCATGACAATCAGAGATAGGTTTCCCGGATACGTTGTTGCCTCTTGGGCAACCCTACCCTTTGACTTGTGCAAGCAGCAGCAACAGGAGTTTGCGGAGGTACACAGCATCCTTTCCACAGGCCCGGGGCCTGCGCGAACGGCCGAAAATGCATCACAAGGAGCTTGCCAGCCAACTGCCGAAGGCCAGGGAGTTGTCGACAAAGGCGAACGTGCTCTACCCCGCACAGTGTTTCAGGGACTCGAGCGTTCCCATGCGGACGTGGACGTGCTTATCCGGGAACAGCGGCCAAGCCATTACTGTATTCACCCCGCAAACTGGCTGTATATACCTGTCGACAGCCAGGAGCAGTAGGCCGTTGACGCCGGGCAGGATATCCACTAGCCTACTGCCCGGGAGCCGCAATGCTGGGGATATATCTTTCGGGACCGGGACAGAGAGAAGGCAAACGAAACCGGCCCAGCAGCACGACAGAACGACCCTCGCAGACGGTGAGGGGTTCTTCGCGCGACATCCGTAAGAAGGAAACTAGCATGGTCGGTCCCCTTAGACCGTTCAACAGAAGAAAAGGGGTTCCCGCGTCCTTTCAAAAAGAAGGAGTGACCTGATGCCCTGGATAAGTGAGGAGATGTGTACTGCTTGCGGCGTGTGCGTCGAGGAATGTCCGGTGGGGGCCATGTCCATAGTGGATGAGACTGCGCGTATCGACGAGGCAGAATGCATTCGCTGCGGCCGGTGCCACGATGTGTGCCCCGAAGAGGCTGTCCGCCACGACAGCGAGAGGATACCACAGGAGATAGAAACAAACCTGGACTGGACGAGGCGTTTGCTGGATCACTTTGAGACAGCCAAGGAAAAGCGCGAACTGATCGAGCGAATGAAGCGCTATTTCGCCAAGGAGAAAAAGGTCGCCGAGCAGACCATCCAGCGGCTGGAATCCATGGGCAAGGAACTGTAGGCCGAAATGGGGGGAGCCTGAGGCGCGCTTGAAGCTACACGATGACCCCGTGAAAGGCCCACGCCACGCATAGGGCAAAGAGGATAAGAAAAATGGAAGTTCGCAGACTGGGAAGAACCGAAATGCAGGTGGCGCGCATCGGTTTCGGCGCTATGACCATCCCCGAGGTAGGCGTGGAGCAGGCCGTTGCGACGATCAACAGGGCAATGGATCTGGGGGTCAACTTCATAGATACTGCCCGGGCGTACGGGGACAGCGAAGGTAAGATCGGGCGTGTAATGGAGGATCGGCGCGGTGAGGTTCATTTGAGCTCCCGGACTCCCGATACCAGCTACGATGGCATCAAGAAAGCCTTAGACGAAAGCCTGAAGGCACTTCGGACCGACTATATTGACCTCTATGAGCCCCATGATGTTTCGACACGCGCACGGTACGACCGGCTTATGGGAAAGGGCGGCGGGCTCAAAGCTCTGCAGGAAGCCAGAGAAGAGGGCAAGATCAGACACATTGGCTTCACCAGCCACAACTGGGAATTGATAGGAAAGATGATCCGGAGCGACCAGTTCGAAGCCGGTTTGATAACTTATAACCTTGCCAATCGGGAAGCCGAGGAGGAAGTTCTTGACCTCGCGGAGGAACACGATGTGGGGCTCTTTGTGATGAAGGTGTTTGGCAACGGGCGTTTGTTTGAGCTCAGTCCGCCCGGCGAAAAGAGGAAACCCACCGTGGAAGAATGCCTACGCTTTGCCCTTTCCAACCAGCGGCTGCCCCTGATCCTGACCGGGGTGAAATCTCCAGAGGAAATGGAGCAGAACGTTTCCATCGCTGAAAGCTACAAACCTCTCTCGCGGGAGGAAGACCAAGACCTGCGCGAATTCGGCGACCGCCTGGGGCAAGGATACTGCTACGGCTGCGAGTACTGTCTGCCCTGTCCCCAGGGGATCGACATCCCCGGCATACTGCAGCTTCTGGATTACCAGGAACGGATAAGCTGGGAGCTCCCCCAGGGGAAAAAGCGGTACGCGGAGTTCGAGGCCACAATCCAGGACTGCATCGACTGCGAGCAGTGTGAGGAACGCTGCCCGCAGCATCTCCCCGTGAGGGAACGGCTGCAGGAAGCACACAACAGACTCGCCGAATAGGTATAATTGTACACATCACCGGGCAGCCGGCCCGGTCGATTTTTAGGATCAGGGCGCGAAAAAGGAAACACACAGAATGACTTCTCGAGAACGAGTGGTGGCGTCGCTACGGGGCGGAAAGGTCGACCGCATTCCCTTTGACTTCGGAAGCACTCTGGTGACGGGGATTACCCGGGGAGCATACCTCGACCTAGCGGGAAAGCTGGGCCGCCAGATGCGTGGAGTGAGTCTGTACGATGTGGCCCAGCAACTTGCCGAAGTGGAAGAAGGCATTCTGCAGCGCTTGGGGGTGGACGTGCGCGGTCTCGTTCCAAACATAGTGAGGAAATCCCCTCAGGTGGAGCACCACGGCGACTACGATCTTTTCACCGACGAGTGGGGACTGGTGTGGAAACGGCCGGCGGGAGGACTGTACTTCGATGTGATTCATAACCCTCTGGCAGGAGATATTGATCGAAAGGACATCGATAAATATCCCTGGCCTGACCCGGCTGACGAGTCGCTGCTCCAGGGGCTGAAAGAGAAGGCGGACAAATTCCACGGGGAGGGCCGCGGAGTGATACTGGAAAACGTGTGTGCCGGTATTTTTGAGATGTCCTGCCGCATGCGAGGGTTCGAGCAGTTCTGCCTGGACTTGGCGCTCAATCCCCCGCTGGCGTGCGCACTGATGGACAAGTTCGTGGAACTGAAAATCGGCTTCTATCACCTTGCCGCGGAGCACCTTAGTGGCCGCGTGCAATTCATACGGGAGGGAGACGACGTAGGGGGACAGGAAAGCTTGCTGATCTCACCTGAGCTTTACCGAAAGTATCTCAAGCCACGGCATGCGCGTCTGTTCGCGTCACAGCGCAAGTTGTTTCAACAACCGTTCTTTGTGTTCTTCCATTCTGACGGCGCGATTTACGATCTGATTCCCGACTTCATAGAAGCCGGAGTGGACGTGCTGAACCCGGTGCAGATGAATGCAAGGGGCATGGATCCAGCCAAGTTGAAGCGCGAGTTCGGCAACGATGTGGGCTTCTGGGGCGGGGCCGTTGCTCCAGCGCTGCTGGCGCGGGGCCCAGCCGCGGAGATTGAAGATCAAGTACGGCGGCACATACAGGAGCTCGGGCCGGATGGTAGATACGTCTTTGCAGCGGTCCATAACGTGCAAGATGACGTCCCCGCTGAGAATTTCATGGCGATGTGGAAAGCCTTTGACGAATTGAGAGATTATTGATCATGCGCCTGGCTGGCACGGCGCAAGAAGCGGACCGAGATGGGCTAGCCGATGTGGTTACGTGGCACAATCGACAAAGGCGCCGATCAAAGCGGAAGCTAGTCTGCATCTGCCCGGCGAACTCCCTCTTTCGCATCGGACTCGGACGTTGGTCAACTTGTCGGAAGACAACGGCTGCGAGGCCAAACCGGGCCAGATGAGAAGCATGTCAGAATTGAGATTCCGGCGGTCCGCCCGAGACCCAAGGGCAATCCGTGCCTACGACAAGGCAGGATTCAAGCGTACGGACATTACTCGCGAAGAAGCAGAGCGCGACTTCGGCCCTCGGGACTATGACAACAGTGTCGTATTACTGAAGCGCCCGCCTGATGCGGATGCTTGATGAACTTCACGCTTACATGATAACTGCATTGAGCGGCGGCGGCACAAAGGTCCTTTCCTTGTTGATGTGCTTGAAGTTGCGGGGGCTGCTTCATATGATGCGGGGACGGGCTCAGGTCGGTATGACTTCCGTTGCGTTGACGGGACGGAGCTGCCGGCAGGCACAGGCTAGAGCCTTATCCCTGGGAGTCAGGAGAATGACAGAGGATTTCACATTTCTCGACCCGGGAGAAGTCGTTGACGGGGATCTCGATCTTGTCTTGGTGCGAGACGTTCCCGCAGAGCCGGTCAAGGGTTATGTCCCCGCATACGAGTTCGAGATGCGATCCCGTTCCGGGGGTACGGTGATGGGGAATCTTCGCTTCTGCGTCGGTGATCCAGACACGGTGCTGAAGTATCCGTGTCACGTAGGATACGATGTGAAACCGGAGTTTCGGGGTCATCGGTACGCCTCGCGCAGCGTACGTCTTATCCTGCCGTTCGCGCGGGCACACCGCTTGACCAGATTGTGGGTCTCGTGCGACCCGGACAACGTTGCTTCCCCAAAGACTTGCGAGCGTGCCGGCGCCAAACTCTGCGGCATGTCGGAGGTTCCAAAGCATCACGAGATGTATGCCAAAGGCACTCACACCATCTGCACGCACTACATCGATCTTTAGGGAGGAAGACGAACCTGTCCCCTGCCCTCGCCCAATCCCCGTCCTTGTTGATGCGCTTGAAGTTGGGGGGATGATTGCCCACGTGCCCGCGGCGAACATTGTGGGGGCGCAAGGAAAAGTCTACGCCGTGGACAAAGACTGCGACACTCTTCATGAACTCAAGCGAGCGGCGATAGACGAAAAAGACCTCTCGAATGTAGAATGCCTGTGCGTTTCGGAAGACGGAGAGATTCCTCTGCCCCCCTGTTCCATAGACGTAGCTCTGCTTTACGACGTCCTGCACCCGGGCTACTTTCCTGAGGAGACGCAGAGGAGGCAAGTCCTCGAAAACGTTCGCAGGGTTCTACGGCGTGATGGTCTGCTGTCGCTTTATCCGACTCATCTCAAGAAATATGCTATCACGTTCGACAGTATCATACGGGAAACGGAAGCCGTCGGTTTCGAGCTGTGCGACGAATCGCACAGGAAGCTCGTTCATGATGGAAGTATCGTCCGCGGCAGAGTATTCTCGTTCAGACCGGTGC
>CAZUUK010000096.1:0-1813 GCA_964622675.1 uncultured Planctomycetota bacterium
ATCACCACGTCATCACCCAGTTGCATCTGGCTCTTTTGAATCACGCCTTTCCACGCGCCTGACAATGGCTCAGTCAAAGCCGCAGCGTCAAACGAAATGTTACCCGGCTTTCGAAAAAGACAGCTCTCCTTTGTGAGCATGTACTCCGCAAACGCGCCCGGCCGCACATCCTCCGGCCCGTCGCCTCCCGTCGTAAACGCTTGTTCGCAGTAATGCGTACTCCCAACACGGCAGTGCTCGCAAAATCCACAGTAGCCCGACGGCTGGCAGATAACCTCATCACCTTCCTTGAAATGGCTCACCCCCGGCCCAATCGCTGCCACCACGCCGCTCGGCTCGTGCCCCGGAATAAAGGGGAAGGTAACGTTCCTCCGCGCTCCCCTAACCGCCTTGTAGTCCGTCTGGCAGACCCCGCACGACCTGATCTCCACGACGACGTCCCCAGCTTCTTTCGGCTCCGGCCTCCGCACTTCCTCCACTCGCAGCTGATTGAAGTCATGAAGCACCGCAGCCCGCATCGTTTTCATAACCTTACTCCCGCGCCCGTCTCACTCATCCGTCGCTCAATCCATCTGAGCCCGCTTCCAATACGGCGCCACATCAACCACTCGCCCCGTCTCCATCGCCTTGTCTATCGCGAAGCAAACCACTGCAGATTTCAGACCCTCATCAAAACCCGCCTTCGGCGGCTCGCCTTTGAGCATGCTCGCTGAGAGCTCCCTCGCAAGCACCACATTGCCGCCTGCATGGCCCCCGCTCATCCGCACCGGCACCCGCTTTATCTTCCAGCCTGAACCCATCCGGCAAAGCTCAATGTATCTGGCCTTCACGTCCGCCCGTATCGCCCCTTCCGTGCCGCATATGTACATCCGCCGCTCGCGTATCTCGGCATTCAGACTCGCGTGAAACGTCGCCCGCACCCCATTCGCATACTCGATGATCGCCACCTGATTATCAATGATGCTCTTGTCGGAGGTGAACGGGTTCAGCCACTTCCTTCCCGGAATCTTCCGAATCCGCTTCGTATGCCTCTTGTTCGACGGCTTGAAGAAGTCCAAACCTCCGAAAGACGCCACCCGCCTCGCCAGGCTCCCTACCATCCAGTTGGCCACGTCAATATCGTGACAGCACTTCTCCAGAACGTGCCCTCCGCTGTTTTCCCTTAGCCGCCGCCAGCCGGCCATTATCGAGCCGCCGTGACCTATCGCTATCGTCTCATTCAATTCCAGACTGATGATTTCGCCGATCGTTCCCTTCTCGATCAGCTCGCTTATCTTCCGGTAATGCGGCGAGTAGCGCAGGTTGAAGCCGATGTTGAACATCTTCCCGCTCTTCTTCCACGCCCGCTGCATCGCCAGGCAGTCGTTGAACGTCGTCGCCAGCGGCTTCTGGCAGAAGACGTGCTTTCCCGCCTTCAGCGCCGCAACAGAGTGCTCCTTGTGGAAGCAGTTCCACGACGCGATCGTCACCCAATCAATGTCCCGAGCGCGGCAGAGCGACTGATAATCATCGTAGACCTCCGCATCCGGGCTCACGCGTTCCAGAGTCAGCTTGATCGCCTTCGGATCCGGGTCGAAGATCCCCCGCACCTCCAGCCGCGAACTCTGTTTCAAAAGCCCAATTGCCACCCACCTCCCCATCCCCCCGCATCCGATAATTCCGATTCCTACCTTCTTCATTTCTTCACTCCGTCAAGTAGCGCTTTTTCCGCCGGCCTACCTCGGCCAGAATATGTGAGGGAACATCGTCCGGGACTCCGGCTTCGGCGGCCACGTCCAGTAGGGTGGGGGATTTTCCGGCAGCCCGCCGCATT
>CAZUUK010000096.1:1913-11307 GCA_964622675.1 uncultured Planctomycetota bacterium
GGCTTCGGCGGCCACGTCCAGTAGGGTGGGGGATTTTCCGGCAGCCCGCCGCATTCCTCCTCCAGCCTCGCTCGCAGCTCTCGCACCAGCTTTTCGTTCCCCTCAGCGATGTTCCTCTCCTCTCGCGGATCCGCCTTCAGATCTATCAGCACCGTCCCTTCGCCGTTGAACTGCTGAAACATCAGATGCGATTCGTCGCGGTACATAACCCACGCGTTGAATCCGCTCGTCACGCAACTGCGCATCATCTCGTTTTCGCCTCGCAGAAGCGGCACGAGCGACCGCCCCTGAACCTCATCCGGCGCCTCCTCTCCCACCATCTCCAGCAGCGTCGGCATTATATCCATGTTGTAGCAGAGCGCGTCAATCCGCCTCCCCGCTCCCAGACCGCCGGGATGCCGGATGATGAGCGGATTTCGCGACTGGCACCCATACATCGAGCTCCCCCTCTTATGCGCGATACCCCCGTGCCCCAGAGGCACACCGTGGTCCGAATGAAACACGACAACCGTATCGTCGCGCCGCCCGCTCGCTTCCAGGCCATCGAGCAGATACCCCACCCACCTATCCACCTTCGTCACCTCACCCGCGTACGCCGCGCGCATTTCGGAAATCGCTTCCTTTGTCCGGCACTCCGGCTCCTCCGAAAGCGCCCACGGCTCGCTCAGCAGCTCCTCCTCGCTGTAAAGGTTCCGGTAAACCTCGGGCGGGTACCACGGCTCGTGAGGGTCGAAAGTGTCGGACCAGAGAAAAAGCTTGTCCACGTTGTGGTGGTCCATAAGCCACTGCGCCGCCCGGCGGCAGGTGGCCGCCGCGAAGTACTCATCCCTCACCCGCAGCGTATCGAAGAACTTCTCGTAGCACGCCCGCCTGTGCCGCCGCACCTCCGCCGCGCTCACCCGTTCCTTCCTGAGATGCGGGTCCAGGAAAAGCGGGAAAGCATATGCATCCGCCGCGTGTCCCCTCACGAACTCAAACGTATCGAAGCCCCGGTGGAAGTTCATCCCCGGCCTGGACATAACCGGCACGTCGCCCACGAACCCCGTCCAGTATCCGCTCTCTCGCAGTAGCTCCGAAATCGTCCACTCGTCCTCCCCGATAGGCTGCCATCCAGGCTGCAAATTCAGCCGGTCGCCTGGAAGCGTCCGGTCGTCTTTCCACGGAAACGTCCGGCGGCCCGTCATCAGCGCCCGGCGCGCAGGAAGCGTCGGCTGCCCCTCCGCGTAGCACCCCGTGAAAACCGCCCCCTCCGATGCCAGCCGGTCAATGTTCGGCGTCCGGATCCACTTGTTCCCATAGCACCCCAGGTAATCCGCGCGCAACGTATCCGTCATGATGAAAAGTATGTTCATCGCAAATCTCTCCTGTCTGCGAAGACCCCGCCGCCCGCCGCCCTTATTCACACAAGGCGCTATTCGCCCGCCCTGATGCCTTCCAAATGGCCGACATCCCCCCACGTTTCCAGGAACCACTGCGAACTCCCGTATCTGAACTTGCTTATGCTTCCAGCTTGCGAAATCGTCCTCCTCCTTTGCTCGTACGTAAGCCCAAGAACGTATTGCAGAATGCGCGTCTCCACATATCAAAGCCCCGGACTTCAGCGACCGGCAGCACACCTAGGGGCAGCCGAAAACGTGGATCTGCCCACCTTTCGCCATGATGCTGGCTATGATTTCTTCCTTCCCGTCTCCATCCACGTCGCGAACGATCAAATGGTTCGCTCCATTCCCGAAATCCCTCTTGTGCCACTTCTCCACCAGCCTTCGCTCCCCCACTGCAAAGACGTATATATGCCCGTTGCGGCAGGCAGCCACCGCCTCAAGCTTACCATCTCCGTCCAAATCTCCCATATCCAACTCGTCCACGAACCCGCCTTCAACCCCAGCAGAAGCCAGGTGAACAAGCTTACCGTCTTGCCAACGGCAAATCGCAACTACGTCCGGGTCCCTGCTCAATGCCAGCTCCACATGCCCGTCTCCGTCGATATCCGAAACTCGGGGACCCAAATTGATGGGACCGCAGCCGTATAGCTGGCATGGAAGCGCCTTGCCTAGATCCTCCAGCGCGATCTGCTCTTCCCCCCAGGCTACACGTGCTAGCTTGCTTGAACCGCCGACAATTATTGGCTTGCTCTCATTGTCTTTTGCCGGTAGCTCCGCGAAGCAGCAATGGCTGGGGCAAGCCACGCCAAAATCACTCCTCATGTAGAACCCCCCCTCTGGCAAATCCGGGTTCTCGCGCCACTCGACGAGCCTCACTTCCCCCTCTAACCCCGCTGCCATAACCTCGCCTTCTCCGTCACAGTCGAAGTCGCCAGCACCTATACTCCATATGCACTCATCCTTGAGAACTGTGACGTCATGAATCTTCGCAAAGGAACCCCCACGATGCTCGAAGACGAAAACCATGCCCTCGTAACCACCCACGAACACCTCCGGAGTCCCATTCCCGTTGAGGTCTGCCACCGTTATGCTGTGAAGATTCTGACCAACCCCCTCGCTTTCCCACGCCTTGTCCCACCCTTCGTCGGCCTTTTCAAAAAAAACCAGCCGCCCGTCCTTCGCCTTGTACCCGCCGTACGTCGCCACAAGAAGCTCGACCTTCCCATCTCCATCCACGTCCGCCACTTCGATGTGCCCGCCTATATCTAACTCTCCATCCGGTAGCTCAAACGCCCCGCTGACCCATTCGGCCTTTAAGTACGCGCCGGTGGAAATCGGGCGCCCCTCGCCCCGCCGCTCACCGTCATCTACTGCCGCAGCCGCGGTGCCAACTAGCAGCACCAATACGAGCACTACTAATCGTCGTGAAACCATCTCCGCCTCCTTTCAGCACGGCCACAACTCGACGACTGAAGCCGACCGCGCCGCCATCCGCTGATCCAGCATGACCTTGTTCTCCCAAACCTGCCTGTAATAGTGCCCTTGCCTGAACCTCACTCCCTTTATCCCTACTTCATCCAGATCGATCACCCCCGTCACTCGCCCCCCACGAGATAAACACCACATCGGCAGTTCTCTGCAACTTCGTGATGTCTACTTCAGCATCCGTGTCAACGAGACTAAACGCACGGTAATTGTAAGCCCGCATGTACGCCCGAAGTTCGGCAGGACTACCCCCCGTTAGCGAATATGCCCTGGGAGCAACTTCACAGATTATCACTGGCCGCTTGCCGGTGTCGGCGAGGTAACCCGCCAGCCCTTTCAGGATGGGAAACTCGAATCCCTCTGCGTCTACCTTTATCAAGGAGATCCTCTCCAGCGCCTTCTCCATGATATAAGTGCCAAGCCTACGCACCGGCACATCCAGCGTCTCTTGAACCGTGTCCCTTCTCACCAAACCGGGGACCATTGTATTCCAGCCGATGCTTGGAAGCGCTGTAACATAGATTTTGCTTGTTCCTTCCTCCTCACCCACTGCGCATTGATTTGCCACAAGGTTGTACTCCTTGTTTGCCGCCGCCAGGTTTTGCAGTCTGCGAAAGTGCTTTGGGACGGGCTCAAAGCTATGTACCTGGCCGGCCGTTCCGACAAGACCCATACCGATGGCAGATAGATAGCCGATATTCGCCCCTACATCGATGAAGGTGTCACCCTTCTTCAATACCTTCCTCATCAAATCTACAGTTTCTATCTCGTAAGCACCACAATGCATCGCCTTTATTGCAGGGTCGAGGTCAAAGTCGAATTCAAACAGAACCCCGTTGATCCTTCTCTTCAGCGGCGCTCGCGGCGCCGGCAGCGTGCATTTAGCTTTCGCATTCAGTTTCCTGAAAAACAACCTGGGATTGCGTACCAGCAAACGGTGCGCCGCCCAAATTCTCTCCCGTATCCCGCCCATGCTGAGCCTTCTAGGAGACATGTGCTAATCTATTCCATCAACACGGCCACAGCTCAATCACCGACGCCGACCGCGCCGACATCCGTTGATCCAGCATCACCTTGTTCTCCGAAACCTGCCTGTAATAGTGCCCGACCCTGAACCGCACTTCCTTTATCCCCACTTCGTCCAGATCGATCACCCCGGTCACTCTCCTCTCGTGCTCCTCGAGGTTGAACATGTTCACAACCATCGCCTTCTTCTCCGGCAGCACGTGCAGGTGGATGCACTCGTCCAGCCCGTAGAATCTCCCCTGCGTATAGAACTCCTTGAGCCCCATGTACCTTGCCATCGCCGCCTTGTGCGCGCTCCGTACCGCCGGGTCCGGATGCGTCCCGCCTATCCCCAGATGCCGGCACGTCGAGGCGTACCACCAGAACTGAAGCGCGTTCGCGTTATCCGTCCGCAGATCGATGTGAAGGTAAAGCGGCAGCTCGTACGCCAGGTTGTAGTAGTAAAGACTTATTGCCCAGCCCTTCAGCAAATCCTCCATCGGCCTCCACATATACTCAAATCCCCACAGTTCATCGAAGGAACCCTCGAGCCCGTGCAGATAGTAAATCGGGCAGTATCTGAGCATCGTCCCCCCGCCGAACATGTCGTGCATCTCGATTTGAACCTTTGGGTATTTCCGGTGAATGCGTCGCGCCAGCCCGTAATATGCCCGGCAGTGCGCCTCACGCGTGTACGGAATCGGGTGGCCGTGTTTCTTGTCGCAGCATGGCCCCGTGTACTTGCTCCCGTCGAACATAATGAAGCTGACCCCGGCGTCGAACAATTTCAAAAGCCGTTCCGACTTCATATCCAGGAAAGCGCTCGAGCCGCTGCACGTCTTCGACTCGACCCGCTTTCCTTCCTCATCCAGCCGGTCCGCCTCGGGCGGATAGTCAGCGTCGCCGCGCCAGGCTGCCAGCGGAACCCACAGCGAAACCTGCAGCCCGTATTTATCAGCCATCAGCTTCACGAAATCCTCCGCCTTCCCCAGCCTCTCCTCGGCCCAGATGCTCGAAGCGTAGGGTTTATCCCAACCCGGGTCCAGATAAAGCGCCTCGCAGCCCAGCTCCTTCGCCTTCGCCGCCTCCTCCTTCATGTCCTTCAAGCCGTAGTACTTCTTTCGGATCTCTTCTTCGGAACGCCAAGCTCGCGACCAGAATAGCTTATTGTCGTACAGCTCATTCCAGTGAACCGGCGGATCGAAACCCTCCGGCACCCCGTGTCCCTTCTCTTTCATGAACTTCCTGAAGGCGTAGTACCCCTCCCTCCAGCCGCCGTCCACCAGCTCATATCGTGTCACCCCAAAGCGTATCTCATCGCCCGGCTTCACCGCAGAGAGACATTCCGGGTCCCCGTGGAAAATCCCGCATCCCCCGAACCGCACGTACGTTCCTTCCTCCAAAGACTCCACGGCGAGCAGCGAGAACTCCATCTGATCCTGCGAGTACTTGACCACAAGAAGCGAGCCCTCATCCGTCGTGCAGACCCATCCCTCTGCCCCGAAGTCATCCGACGGCAGCCGGTTCTTCTCCACGCACACAACCCGGTACCAGCCCCGCCGCCTCAGCAGATCTTCCACAGAGTAATCCTCGTACTCCCCGTTGCGCCCCAGCGTATCGCGGCGGAACGGCGCCGCCACCCATCGCTGACCCCTCGCCGAATCCAGAAGCCGCCCTTGCGCAGTCTGAACAGGAACCGTCATTCCGAGCTTGATTTTCGTGATGTGAAGCGGCCGGTCACCATCGTTACGCAGCGTGATCTTCTCCTCAACGTACGGCGCATCCTCGCCGAGCCGAAGCCGCTGCGAGATAGCCGCCCCCTCTATTCGCCCCGAAATCTCCATTTCGCCTTCCGACGAAGCGTCAATCTTTACCCCGTCGAGCAGCTCCGTAACCGTCCGGCGCTGGCCATCCGCAACCTCCAGCCGATACAGATAAGGCCCCTCCGCAAACGTCCGCCCCGAACGTTTGTCGAGCAGAACAATGTATACGACCCGATCCACAACGCGCGCACACAACCGAACCCGCTCGTTTTCCAGGACCGCTTCGGCCTTTCCGGCTCTCTCCCGCGTGCTAAGCGCCGCCCACGCCGCTAGCCATCTATCCTGCGCCCCGTAGGTCCTGGCGAGTTCCACGCTCGCGCGCGCCCCTTCCTCAGCTTCCAATCGCTCCATCAACGCCCCCGCCTTCTGCTCGAATACCTTCAGGTGAATCGCCATCCTATTTCGCTTTCCTTTCTCACCAATATTGGATCGGCGGTCTTCCTTTTCGCCAGCTCCATTCGATGTTTTTCAGAAACCACTTGACCCATCCCTCCGCCGGCTTTTCCCACTCCGTAAAATTCAGAACCGCCTCACCGAACGCCTTTGCATTTTCTTTGGAGGGATGCGCCAGCAGCTTCTCAGCCAGCTCCAGAATATTCTCCGGCTTCTCAGGCGCATTCCGAAGCTCGTACATGAACCACTTGTGCGCAGGGAAAAGTATCCTATTGTGCGCCAGAATCAGCCTCCCGCCGAACAAAACCAACTCTGCCGCACAGTGAACCAGCAAATACCTGTCGTTTCGCTTCTCCGCTTCGCCGGTGAGCCAGAGCAGATACTTCACCTGCGCAAAGAACCCATTAATCTTCTCCTCTCGTTCGTGCTCCGGGTATGCCGGGATCCGCTCCAGCATCTTCTCCAGCCCGGGTATGCGCGAGTACGCTATGTATGAGCCCACAAACTCCGCCCGCGCCACCTCACTTCCCCGTTCGGCGCACTCACGCAGATAATTCAAATCGACTATCTTCGCCTCGGCATAGACCCCCGGCGCGTCGCATATCTCGTCGTCAATGTACGAGTAATCGTTCTCCGCCGCCCGTCTATTGAACTCCTCCTCCGTCGCCACCAGGAACACGTCCACGTCCGAGCCTTCCACTTCCCTCCCTTTAGCTATAGACCCCGCGACGATCATCGCCGCGAATCTCTCGTCGCTCTTGAACCGCTCCACCAGCTTCTCAATCGTTCTCTTGTGATGCTCTCGCATGCCTCGCCTCGACTCCTCCTATTCCTCGCAGCACCAGTCTCCGGTCCGAGGACCCACAAGCTGCTCACGCATCCGACGGACCGGGCTCTTTCCCACAGATTCGGTCTGATCATCTTATCAGGATTGGGAAGCCGCCGCCAAACCCCGTTGACAATTGCCGTGAAGCGATGTAATCATAAGCCTCGAATCGCCAGTACCGAAAGGAGCAATCGTCATGGGCAAGGATGATTTTGCGGAACGCCAGCGGCTGGCGGGCCTCGACACAAAGCTCTGCATGGCCGAGTTCAACGGCAAGGTTCGCCCCTAC
Organism: uncultured Planctomycetota bacterium; assembly: GCA_964622675.1. GTDB lineage: Bacteria > Planctomycetota > DG-23 > CAZBND01 > CAZBND01 > CAZUUK01. Next base: position 9,117 of record CAZUUK010000096.1, read on the forward strand.
AGGCTGTTCACGCCCAGCACGTACCAGTACGCCCCGGCCACCCCCGGCGGAGAGGCACCCGAGTTCCCCTTCGTCGTGATGATGCACGGCGGCGGCTCATTCAACTACCCGTGTGACGAGAACTGGTACTTCGCCAACAAAGAAACCCCCGAGCGCGTCCAGACCATAGCCGAGGAGCGCGGTTACATCGTCGCATGCCCCGCTCTTCCCTTCACCGTCGTCCCTCCCGGCGTTCCGGACAGACGCGAAAGAATGCTAAAAGAGATCGTGGAGGAGTCGGTTCCCTGCCTCGAGGCCCTCATCAAGGATGTCACCTACAACATGCACGTGGACGAGAACCGCATCTATCTCACCGGCGCGTCCAGGGGCGGATTCACCCTCTACGCCGCCGTCGCCAGGGACCCCCATGCCTACGCCGCCGTCGCGCCAGTCTGCACCAGCGCAACCCACGAATGGCTCGACCAGATCGCTAAGGTACCCACCTTCATCCTCAGCGCCGTCGAGGACGCAATATTCCCCATCGAAAAGGCCCGCGAACTCAAGCAGAAACTCGCCGACCGCGGCTGTGACGTCAAGATGCAGGAGTTCCCCGGCGGACACGACGGATTCCGCAACATGAAAGCCTACCTGATGATCTTCGACTGGTTCGACGCCCACATAAAGAAGCCCGGGGAGAAGAAGTAGCCGCCGCCTACGCGCGCTCCTCAAACCCAGCGCCGCCAAAACTTGCTCTGCCAAGAGGTTTGCTTATACTGGTGCCCCGAGGAGGTCCCACTAACCATGACCGCGCTTGCCGCTTTCATCCTGGTTATCGCCCTTATTGCCCCGGTTTGGGGAGCGCCCGGCGTCTCCTCCGAGGCGAAGACCCAGGGCCGCGAGCCGCAACCCAGACCCTACAAAAGCTCCGGCCCTCTCCAATACGGCGAACACCCCGCGCAATCCCTTGTAATCAACTACTATCCCGGCGGACCGCCGCGCCCGGCCGTGGTCCTCATCACCGGCTGGACCGCCGGCGCGTTCGGGCGCGCGCAAGAAACTCCTCCCCTCTACGAAAACCTTGGCCTGGCTTTCGTCCGAATCACTCACCGTTCCGTAAATGAATTCCGGCACCCGGCTCAACTGAACGACGTCACCGTCGGCCTGAAGTATTTGAAAGAGCACGGCACCGACTGGAACATCAACCCAAACCGCCTCGCCCTCACAGGTAAATCCGCTGGCGCACACCTGGCAATGCTCCTTGCCTTCCATCCCGATTCTCCCGATGTCGCCGCCGTCGTCGAGCGCAGCGCCCCCACCGATTTCGACCCGGACTTCATGAGGTCCATCAATCCCGAAATGGTAAAGCTCCCCATCTTCGAAAAGCTCTTCGGCGACGCCGCAAAGGATTGGAACTCCGACGCGATGAAAGCCAAAATCAAGGAGTTCTCGCCGGTCACCTACATGTCTCCCGACGACCCGCCGACGCTCTTCCTCGCGCAGCGTCACGGCCCATCCCCCGCCGAACCCGACCCTCACTATGGAAACCACCACCACCTCTTCGCCGAGCATGGTTACAGACGCCTCAAAGAAGTCGGCGGACAGGCGGAGCTGTTTGTCAGCGAAAAAGGAATTCGCGGAACCAAAGAAGCCGAGGCCGTCGAAGAAGCATTCCTGCGCAAGCACCTGCGACTCGATGACGACAACCCCGCCGCTCCGCCGTCACCCCCCGACTGAGCGATTCTCCCGGCACATAAGCACTCGCCCCGCGCCTACGGGCTGCCCGTAACTTCCCCGGCCAGATACATGTTCCCATCTCGAGTGATATATGCAACCACATCACCCCCAGCGTTCTTCAACACGAACGAACCCGCTGGTGGATTCAACGTGCTCTGGTTCTCGTACAGCGCGCCCGCCAGCGCCAGATTGCCATTCGCGTATATCCCTGCAACGTATGCCCCACCTGCGTCCCTTATAAGAAATTCACTCCCGCGCGTCGGCCTTGGCGTCGTCCGCTCCGTAATCGAGCCCGCGACCGACAGATTACCCCCGCTGTCCACAAACGCTACGGTCGCTCCCGCCAGATTCTTGACCCGCAGCACCGAATTCCCCAAAGGCGTCGCGCTGAAGTAGACGCCGGATGCGTAGTTGCGCACCGGGTCGTAGGCGTAAACGCCGTAGTAGTACGTCACGCCGCCCGTAAGGCCGCTGTCCG
>CAZUUK010000097.1:0-11306 GCA_964622675.1 uncultured Planctomycetota bacterium
GGCGAAAGTTTTCTGTAGAAATCACCCCGGATTTCCCGGACGGTGTCGAATGGCCGCTCATGGGCTTGCCAGGGGACTTCTTTCCGCTCCTTGCACCGAAGCGTTAGGCCTTCACGAGCAGCAGCGATGGAGAGAGTGTGGGAGAGAACCGCAGCGCGAGGCCGCCGGAGGTAGGAGGGAGGGTGAGATCAAGGCTGAAGGGAGGAGACGCGTACGGGTGGGAGTGATTTGTGGTGGGGTTCGGATGGCTGCGGCCTGCTTGCCTTTGGTGAGAGGGAGAGGAGGCGTTCGAGGAGCGGGGTGATGCGGGGGAGGGCGCCGAGGGGGATGAGGGGGTCCCAGAGGGGGTCGGCTTTCTTCCAGCCGACGTTGTAGGCGAGACGTTTGAGTCTGGCGGGGAGGGCGGGGGAGGCGGCGCGCTTCCAGATGGAATTCCAGGAGTAGAATTTTTCGTAGGCCCACCAGTAGCCATCTTCGAGGTTTTGAGGGGAGAGGTGCGCGGGTCGGTAGACGGCGTGGCGCGTGTCGTAGAGGTCCCAGTCGCGGTGGAGGAGTCTCCCATCGCGCTGGATGCGGGCGAAGAGGCGAGTGCCGGGATATGGGGTGAGAATGTGGAAGGTGGCGGTCTCGATTCGGTTGGATATGGCGAAGTCAACGGTGCGCTTGAAGACGTCGGGGCCGTCGGAATCGAGGCCGAAGACGAAGCTCCCATTGATCATTATTCCGGCGTCGTGGATGCGGGCTATTTGCTCGGCGTAGTGGTGCGGGCTGTTGGCTGACTTGCGAGCGGCGCGGAGGTTGGCGGTGTCGAGGGTCTCGAAGCCGATGAAGAGGCTGCGGCAACCGGCCTGATATGCGGCGCGGAGGAGGGATTCGTCGCGGGCGATTGGAAGGGAGGCGGCGGCCTGCCAGAGAAAGCGATGGTCGCGGAGCCTCGGGAGAAAGTCGGCGATCCAGGAGCGGCAGCCGAAGAGGTTGTCGTCGAGGAAGAAGACGAAGCGGCCGCGGAGGGAACGGAGTTCTTTTAATATTTCGTCCGTGGGACGATAGCGGTGGTAGCCGGGGCCCCAGAAGCTGTCCTTGTAGCAGAAGTCGCAGGAGCCGGGACAGCCGCGAGAGAGGACCATGGTGTTGGGGATGAGATAGCGGGAGCGGTTGAAGAGGGTGCGGTCAACGGGCGGGACGGAGGGGACGAGCGGAGGGGCGCCGACGTAACGAGGCTTGAGGGAGCCGTTCTCGAAGTCCTTGAGGATGGAGGGCCAGGCGGTTTCGGCGGCGCCGATGCAGACGGAGTCGGCATGGAGGACGGCTTCGGCGGGGAGCGTGGTTGGGTGGGTGCCGCCGAGGATGACCTTTGCGCCGCGCCGGCGGTAGTAATCCGAGAGCTGGTAGGCGCGGTTGGCGGAGGATATGTAGACTGTCATTGCGACGAGGTCAACGGGGTCGGAGACGATGGGATTTTCGACGTGCTCGTCGCGAACGATGATGCGATATTTGTGGCGGGGGGTAAGCGCAGCAAGTGTGAGGAGGGAGAGAGGGGGGAAGAGGGAATACTTGATCTGGCGGAAGGCTGCGGAGCGAACCTCCTGGAGGGCAGGTAGTATAAAGAGGATGGTTTTCATTCGAGGCTCCTTTGGCGGCCTGGCCCGGAGTGGCGAAGGGCTCGATGCGGTTTAAGCCGAGGCGTCGCGATGATGAGGTCCGCTTTCAAAGTACTTTGTTTCGCAAAGTGAACGAGCAAAAAAATCTCAGGGCCGGTCCTAGTCGGTGGATGGCGGGGCGATGAGGCGCTCGGGCTCGAGGGCGAAGTCGACAACCTTCTCCTTTTCGGTGTGGAAGAAAGTGGTTTTGAGGGTTTTGGATTGGGGCTTGTAGCCGGGGGCGGACGCGACGACGCCGTGCTCTTCGTGCCAGGTGAAGTAGCGATAGGCGCCGGAAGAGTCAGTGGTCGCGGCGTTGTACGGTTCGGGTCCGTAGCCGTCGTCGGAAACCGTGGCCCCTGCGATGGGCGTTTCGGTTTGCGCATCCGTGACGGTGCCGGTAACGAGCAGTTCAGGGTCGCGGGTGCGGCCGCAGCCGGAGGCGACGGCCGCGACGAGGACGGCGACAGCGATAGAAGCGGCGATTGAATTTGCCACGCGCCGGATTCTCCTTTCAGAATTCATTTGCTCCCTCCTTGGGTAACGGTTGGGCCGTCAGCCGGGCGGCTGCTAGGACGGCGTGTCAGTGCCAGGATGGAATGCCGATTCTCATGGTCGGCAGACGAACCGCATCAGCCTCGGGCCAGGACGACGGCGTGACCCGTGCGAGCGGCATACTGTTCGTGAGTTCAAAGCGCTTCAGGGCTTCATTGTAGGTGAGAATGTGTCTGGTTTCTCTGTCGAACCCGGTGAAGCCCAATCTGTCGGGAAGCGGCGCGAGTCCGTCGGGGTCACCTTCAGGCTCCCATAAGCCCGTCTCGCTGAGCATCTGATAGGCGCCGAAATAGCTTTCACCTTCCTTTCGTATCTCAAATCTAAACCAGGGGAACCAGATGGCTCGATAGTGGCCGAGGAAATCGTCGTTTGTGCGCGGGGGCAGGGCTGTGGGATCGAGCAGCCATGAAGGCTTGTCGATCCTCACCATGGGCTGCTTTTCTCCGCTGATATATGGCTCATAATTGCTCGCTAACCCCTGATCTTCGATGATGATGTAGTAAGCATTCGACGCCTCGTCGAAACCGATCATCGTGCCGACCATGCTGGATGGGGTGAGAACCCATTCGAGACCCTCGGGGCATTCCTTGAGGGGTATCTCGAAACCGCGGCAGACCGAGTAGTAGGTTCCGTCACGCTTGAAGACCGGAATGATCGTGTCGCCGTCGGTCATTTTGAACCAGCCGAGAAGGTGATCCGGGGGGTTCGGAAGATTGTCCTGTTCGGGGGAGTGATGGGCGGCTTGCGGCACAGGTTTCATGGGTTGCGCTGCCGCCTCCTGCTGCGACTGTACTGCGGCATCCGGAATTCTCAGCGTCTCGCCCTCGCGAACGGCCGTGTAATACGGTCTTCCGTCGAGGCGATATTGAACTGTCAGTTCCTTCAGGACGCCATAGAGGGGATCGCCGGCAAGCTGATTAAAATCCGTTAGGACAAGGGAGTTGTTCACCACGCGCTTTCTCAAATGCTCGGTCACGTCGATCCAATTTTCGCCAGCCCCATACTCGGCATGAACGATTTCCAAGCGCGCTCCGGCCTGCTCAACCGTGCCTTCTTTGAGGCCGGGCAACGTAGAAGGTGTTTTCCAATGGAGCAGCTGAAGCTCGTAGGGCTCGCGATGTCTGAGAATGCGGACGATGACACCGTTGTCCAGAACCCAGAAGTCGGTTACATGGCCTGCGCGTTTCTTGAACCAGGTGTTCGCGCTCGTGAGCTGCGTCAAGAGAAGGTGATTGGCTTCGAACCGGCCGGCCGGCACGGCCACTTCTTCCTTCCCGGCGTGTTGGACCTTCAGCTTATAGGACGCGTAGCCGTCGCCGGTGTTGTCGTAGTCGAAGACCTCGAGCTCTTTGGTCTGACCTTCCTCGAGAGCAAGTCCTCTCAACAGGATGTTCGCGGCGCAGTATGGGTCCGGTCTTGTGTTGGGGTCGAAGGCCGCACCTGTCGGCACAGGGATTTCTCTTGCGTCCTCGTCTTGCCGGATGCCCCGCTGGGTTCGTAACAGTTTGCCTTCCTCGAACTGAAGAATGATGTCGTAGCCGGGGGCATCGATTCGGTATCGCGTGAGCCGGTTGCGCTTGTCGCCGAAGGCAACATAGGTGGTGTTGAGGAGAGGGGGTTCCGCGATCGCCGTTATTGCGCCGTCCTCTGTTTGTGTGAGCCTCAGTCTGCCGGGGGCTGAGTATTCGCTTCCCCTACTGCGGTGCGTGTACGTCCCTTCGAATATGACTTTTCCGGGCAACTGGCTTAGATCAAGCGCTGGAATCTGCGTAGTGGCAGGGCTCGCCGGCGGGCGGGGAGCGGCGCAACCCGCGGCGGCCAGCAAAGCGGCGAGGAGAGCAACACATGCAGAAAGCGCGATAGGAAGACTCATCATTGTTCGAGTGCTCGTCCTATTGGAGGTCATTTTTTCCCTCTCTCCTTTCTGTGGATGGGGCTTGTGCTTCTTCTCCCTTGGAAGGAACCGGGCGCCGAGAGGGAGCAAAAGGCCGGTGGGGATCATGGTCAGCCCTCTCCGAGTTTGAGGATGTGTTCGAGGGCGGCTGCGAAGCCGACTATAGCGGTGTCTTGCAGCGCGACGAGGTGGCCTTCCCTCTCGTAGTTCGGGTCATCGAATACCGTCTTCACAAATGTCTGCTCGGCGATCGGGGCGTAGGGGAGGGAGGCGTTCCAGCCCCGGACTACGTGGGGAACGTCAGATCGGGTCAGGGGCAGTAGCTTGACGCTCATGGTGCGGCGGCCGCCTGTGAATTCGAGATGAGGGGCGGGTCTGATGAGCGATTCATCTGGCCTGGGCTCGTTTCGACGCGTTTTGGAGGATGTACTCTTCGGCCCTGAGAATGGCGGAGTTCTTGCCCTGGAGGAGTTCTTCGGGCACGGCCTCTACCAATACGTCGGGGTCGATGCCGTTGAATTCGATGGGTTTTTTGTCACCCCGCCAGCGGCTGCGGACGGGAATAATCATCGAGGCAATGCCGGAAGGGAAAGCCCAGGTGCGTTTTGCGCTGGAGGAGCCGGCGGATTTGGATCCGAAGAGGCGGGCGCCGGCAACCGCGCGGAAGTCCCTGGCGAGGGTCTCACCGGCGGAGAAGCAGCCGGCGTCGATGAGAACTGCGACGGGGCGGGGGATGCGGCCGATTTGGTCAATCAGCGCCTTGTCGTATCCGCCGCCGCCGTTGCCTCGAAGGTCGGCGATCCAGCCTTTGAGATTCGGGTGAGCGGCGAGGGCCTCCTTTATGCCGTCCAGGACGGAAGAGTCCACGCGACGGAGGTACATGTAGCCGACGCCGCTGGGGAGCTTGGTGTAATGGAAGGATTTTCCGACGCGCTTCAGGTCGGGGGGGAGGTTGTAGACGTGCGGCCACCCGCCGGCGACGGTGGTGGATTCGAGGGTCAGCTCCAGCTTCCTGGCACCGGCGAGATAGGTGATGGTGTGCTTTTGGCCCTGGTCGCCGCGGAGGGCGATCCGGTACTCGTACATGCGAGCGCGCTGGGGGCTGGAGAAGAAGGAGCCGCCTTCATTCCAGACGGCCTGGGCGCGATCTTCCAGGTAACCCCTGGCGTCGGTGCCGTCGATCTTCGTGACGATGACGCCGGTCTTCAACTCCGACGCGTGGGGCTCGGGGGCATACATGATCACAGCGCGGTTTTCCGTCGCGGGGAGGAAGCTGATAAGGGGATAGTAGCGAGGCGGGAAGGCGGGAGGCTGGACGGTTGATTTTGTGATTCTCATGTGGCCGTCGCGGAGGATTCGGATGGCGTCCTGCACGATTCCGAGGAACTCCTGGTCGGACTTGCAGGCGGCGGCTTTCTGCTTGAGCTGGCCTTTGGCCTGGTCCCAGTCGGGGCGGATGCCCTTCAGATCGAGAAACGGGTATTTGGTATCGATCTCACGGATGAAGGCGTTCATGTCGCTCTGGTAGTTTGGTCTCGGTCCCGCGTCGGCGGCGGCTGCGAAGCCGAGGAGGATGAGAATGAGCGCGAGTAGAGACCTCTTGTTTAACGGGAATCTCATGCGGAATTCCTTTCAGAGTTGAGGTGGCTCGGGGTGCGCGGGGGAGGCGGCTATTCGACTGGGACGGATTAGATGGGGCGAGAGGAGGACGGCGTTTGTGATCACGGTCAGGACTCTTTGAGCTTGAGGATCTGCTCGAGGGCGGTGAGGTACTCGGCGAGGGCGCGTTTTCCTTTTTTCGTGACGTCTACGGTGGTTTTGGGGCGCTTTCGCTCGAAGGATTTTTCGATGGTGACGTAGCCGCTTTCCTCGAGAGTGGTGAGGTGTATGGAGAGGTTTCCGTCGGTGGCGCCGGTGACTTCTCTGAGCTCGACGAAGGAGTGGGGGCCGCTTCCGACGAGGGCGGAGAGGACGGCGAGGCGGACGCGCTGATGGACGACGGAGTTGAGTTGGGGTAGGGGTTCCTTCATGGTGCGGTATTTGCGAGAGCGGTTTTTCCGGTTAGTTCTATGACGATGCCGAAGATGATGTGAGTGAAGCCGAAGCCGAGGCCGAGAGCGACGGGGCCCCAGGCGGGAACGAAGAGGAGTGTTACGGCGCCGAGGAGAAGGAAGCAACTTCCCATGAGCCGGAGGGCGGCGAGGGATACGGCGCTGCCGGAGATTACGGCGAGGCCGTAGCAGATGAGCCAGGCGCCGGGGATGGACTCAAGCTGGCGAGTGTGAAGGAAGTAGAAAGTGAAGACGGCGCCAGCGAAAAGGGCGGGAAAGACGGCGTAGTAGAAGCGGCGGGCGACGCCGAAGCGGAGGGAGTAGCCGAGGCGGCGGGCCTTTCTGCGGATGAAGATGTAGTTAATGGCGAGGGCCGCAAGGAGGACGACCGACCAGACGACGATCACCTCCTGCATTGGACGGCGAAGAAAAGGCGTGGATGGGGTTATTAACAGGGAGAAGCGCGAGAGGGGGCCTAAGGTTAAGATTCCAGGGAGGGTGGGCGAACGGATGAGGAAAGCCGTGGCGACGACGCCGGCCGCGCCGACGACTCCTGATAGGGCGATGCCGAGGCCGCTTATCGCGGTGAACCTGCCACCGCGCTCCATCATTTTGCGGATCAGTTCGAGGTTTTCTGCAGCGATAGCGCGCTCATCCATTGGAGGGTCTCCTTTAGCTTTGTTTCGCAAAGTACTTTACAACGCTAGGCGGGGCATGTCAAGAGAATTTCCAGGTATTTTTATTTTTGCCGGGCGCAAGTGGCGGGAAGCGAGGCGGGAGGGGGACGGAGCGCGCGGGGCTCATGCCGGGTGAGTTCGTCAATATATTTTTGCTCGGGCGCAAGGGAAGCAAGGCGGGAGGGAGGGTTCCGGGAGCCTCATCGCGGAGAGTCCTTAAGCGCGAACGCAGGCGGTGATATAATAGTAATATAGTAGGAAATAGACGACGGCAGTCCGGAAGGAGGGAGCGATGAATTACCTGATTTGCGCGGCGGCTGCGATGACGCTGGCGGCGAACGCGTTTGCGGGAATACATACGGAAACCGTGGAATACGCTCACGGGGAGGCGGTGCTCGAGGGCTACCTGGCTTACGACGATGCCGTGACGGGAAGACGGCCTGGGGTGCTGGTGGTGCACGAGTGGTGGGGGCTGAACGATTACGCGAAGAGGCGCGCGGAGGAGCTGGCGGGATTGGGGTATGTGGCTTTCGCGGCGGACATGTATGCGAAGGGGAGGGTGGCCAATAACGCTGAGGAGGCCGGGGAGCTGGCGTCGGTTTTGAGAAAAGATCGAAGGCTGATGCGAGACAGGGCAAGGGCGGGGCTGGAGGTGCTGCGGAGAAACGAACTCTGCGACGCGGGGAGGGTTGCGGCGATGGGGTACTGCTTCGGGGGCGGGGTGGCGCTGGAGCTGGCGCGCGACGGGGTGGATGTGGCGGGGGTGGTGAGCTTCCACGGGAACCTCGACACGCCAAATCCGGAGGATGCGAAGAAGATCAGGGCGAAGGTGCTGGTGCTGCACGGCGCGGACGACCCGCACGTGCCGATGAAACAGGTGACGGACTTCCAGGAGGAGATGCGGAAGGGCGGGGTGGACTGGCAGATGGTGTTTTACGGGGGCGCGGTGCACAGCTTTACGAATCCGGCGGCCGGGGACGACCCGAAGAGGGGTGCGGCGTACGACGAGAAAGCGGAGAGGCGTTCGTGGGAGGCGATGAAGGGGTTCTTCAAAGAGATATTCGGGGACAGGCGAGAGAGAAGAGAAGTAGGGCGCGGGGAGCGGCGTCCGTGACATGTGTGAGAAGGAGCATACGATGAGGAGAACTACAAGGTTCCTGGCGGTGGCGATTGCGATCGCCGGGCTGGCGACGGTCTATTCGTGCGGCAGAGGAGAGCCGGACACGGCGGCGAACGAGGAGGTCCAGGAGATGGCCGAGAAAGTCATCAAGAGCGACGAGGAGTGGCGGAAGCTTATGAGTCCGGAGCAGTACAAGGTGATGAGAGAGAAGGGGACGGAGGCGGCGTTTACGGGGAAGTACCACGATTTCAAGGGCGAAGGGACATACGTGTGCGCGGCGTGCGGGAACGAGGTTTTCAGCTCGGAGACGAAGTTCGATTCGGGGACGGGATGGCCGAGCTTCTGCTCGCCGATTTCGGAGAAGCGGATCGGGACGGAAGAGGACAAGAGCCTTTTGATGACGAGGACGGAGGTGCTGTGCAGCAGGTGCGAAGCGCACCTCGGGCACGTGTTCGATGACGGTCCGGCTCCGACGGGACTGAGGTACTGCATTAACTCGGCGGCGCTGGAGTTCGTCGAGAAGGAGTGAGTTCGAGATCAGCAACGAGGGGGGGGTGAGGGAGGGAAAGCTACTCTCTTGCGGCCTCGCACATTGCGATGATGTTTTCGGGCTTGATTGTAGCGACGCCGTGATGAGAGTTGGCGACGACGTAACCGCCGCAGTCGGCGAACGCCCTTATATTGGCGCGTACTTGAGCCTTCACCTCGGCGACGGTCCCGCAAGAGAGGAGTCTCTGCACGTCGATTCCACCATAGAAGGCAAGCCGCCCCCCAAACTCGGCGGCGATGGACTCGGGCTCCATGCCTGCGGCTGTAGTCTGGAAGACGAGGAGTGCATTGACGCCGATGTCTATCAGGTCCGGAAGTATAGGGCGCACCGCTCCGCATGAATGAAGAACCACGTACATTTCGTGTTGGCGCGCGAGCCGTACCTGCCGGGCGAGGTATGGTTTGATGTATCGGCGCCACAAAGCGGGGCTCATCAGCATCGCTTCCTGGCCGGCATAGTCATCACCCAGCCAACAGATGTCACAGAAGCCGCGAGCGGCTTTCAATCCGCGCGAAAGAATGTCCATGTAGAACTCGTGCTGCCGGCGGATAAATGCATCAAACACCGCAGGAGAATTGAGCATCTTAATGAGAGCGTGCTCGACGCCGAACGCCTCGCAGGCAGTCCAGAATAGGGGCTTCCAGCCTGCTGAGAATACGAGGGCGTGGTCGGGCCATCGCGTGCGGGCCGCCTCGAAATCGGCCGGCTGCCACCAGCGAGGGTCCGGCCACTGGTAGGATTCGACGTCTGCGATGGTCTCGGCTCCCGCCAAGGGCCCTTTCCCCACATATTTGGTGTGAGCCTTATGCTCGTCTTGCGAGGGCCAGGTCCGGCCTGGCGGCTGTGCGGGCCCGGTGTTTACGACGCTTACCCAGCGGAAGTCAGTGCCAAGGAAGTCAAGTACGTCGTCCGACCCGTGAATGCCGTGGGTGCACTGGAGGTAGTCCAATAGCTCCGGCCAGACCGAGCCCTCCATGAGGTCATAAGGAACCCTGTCCGTCTGCTCGAATTGGAACGTCCGAATTACTCGCTCACGCGATGTCATGAGTATTTTTTTGCCTAGGGAGAACTCCGTCCGCGGGCTTTTCTGCAGAGATGCAGATGCGGCTTTGAGTCGGTTGAACGGCCGGTGAAGATCGTAGACAGTTGCAGGCGCAAATTCAAGCGCGGCAAGGGGGAAGAGATTTTCGGGGGAGAGGAAGGAGGCTCAGGGGTGGATGGCTCCTTTGACTAGATATGTGGCGTCGCCTGGGCCGTGGACGATGTGGCTGAGGGTCAGATAGAAGGCGGCTGAGGAAGCGTCAACGGCCACATCAAGGGGGGTGATGCCGACGGGGCTGACTGGGGCGAGGTAGAGGTTCTTGCCCCAGCTCCTGCCGCCGTCGGTGGATGCGGCCATGTAGATTCCGCCGCGGTCGTCGTGCCAGGCTGCGATGAGGTTGTCGGGTCCGCCAGAAAGAAGCCGGACGTTGGATTTGCGGGCGTGGGATCCGTCGTCGTCAATTAAAGTGGGCTTTGACCATTTCTTCCCGCCGTCGGAGGAGGTGTATAGGCGGAGCTCCTGGTAGGTTTCGGGGCTGGGGATTTTGATTGACTTGATGGCGCGGATGTAGACGGCGGCGAGGTGGAGTTTGCCGTTCTGCTCATGAATGGAGACGCCGCCGAGGGGGCCGACGTTCTGGAGGTTTATCGAGAAGTTCCGGCCGCGGTCGGCGGATTTTGCGATCCAGAAGCCGCCCACCTTCTTTTCGTACTTCCGGAGGGAGAAGTAGGCGCAGTAGACGGTGCCGTCGGAGGCAACGCAGAGCGAGGGGGAGGAGGAGGAGGAGTCCTTGCGATCGAGGTCTATTTCGAGGCAGGAGTTTTTCGACCAGGTGGAGCCTCTGTCGGAGCTTGAGGCGAAGTAGACGTCCCGAAGGGAGAGTGAGGCGGGGGCGGGGGGGATGCCGCGGCGCGGCTCGAGCCAGGCGACGTAGACGTTTTGTCCCGAGACGGCTATCTGCGGAAGGGAACGCTGGCCGGTGAGGGAGTCGTTTACGTAGAGGGGAGGCGTCCAGGATTTGCCGGAGTCGTCGGAGCGGGAGAACATGATGGCTTTGAACGAGCGTTTGGCGGCGGGATCGTAGACGCCCGCGACCCAGGTGAGGTAGAGGCGGTCGTCTTGGTCAATGGCGAGGTCGGAGCCCCAGACCCCGGTGGTGTTGAAGGAAGGGAGGTCTGAGAGGCGACGCCAGGAGGCACCTTCATCATCTGATTGGAAGAGGGAGATGGCGGCGCGGGCTTCGGTGGCTGTGGGGAAAGTGGAGTGGATGAAGAGGGAGATGAGAAGGCCGCCGCGAGACGTTCTTACGAGGGACGGAAATGCGAGGGAGCTGATTTTTGACGGGGGGTCGGCGATTAGAAAGGTCTTCTCGCGCGGCGCGTGCTTGCTTCTGCCGCAGGAAAGGGAGGAGAGAAGAAGGAGAGAGACGACGGAGAGAAATTTCCTCAGCATCATTCCGCATGCCTCCGGTGAATATAGGGAGAAGATTTTGCTTTGGGCGCGGCGATTGCGCCCATTTTACACGCGAAGGAAGCCCAGCCAAGGGGGATCTTGCGAAGGGTGACGGCAAAGGGAGCGGGATTTACTCGAAGAGTTACGAGAGAGATGCGCGCAGCATAAGGTGAAGACGATGGGTATGTGCGTATGACGAGCAGGGGATAAAGCTTGACAATCTGTCGGAAGCCAGTAGGATTCTGTCGAAGGGGCTGCTTGAGGAACCGGGCAAGAGGGGCCTATCGTATGAGAGGCGATCTCCCTTTCATCTTTCCAACTATTC
>CAZUUK010000098.1:0-11114 GCA_964622675.1 uncultured Planctomycetota bacterium
AGGTTAAGTTCATGTTTCCCTGTGTGGCGATTTGGAAGAACAAGAGTTACCTGCACGTTGAGTAATAACGTTCCCCCGCCTCTAGAAAGCTAGCCAACATAACTGCTCTCTGGAGAACTGTTCCATGGAAGCGCTCAAAGTCGCAGTCGTCGGATGTGGTCGAATCTCGAAAGCCCACGTGCCGAGGCTCAAGTCCTCGGCCCGCTTCGAGATCGTCGGCGTGGCCGACGTAGACGAACAGGCCGCGCGCTCGCGCGCCCGCCAGTTCGGCGTCTCCCGCCGGGAAACCGACTATCGCTCATTTCTCGACGACCCCCGCGTAGAAGCGCTCTTCGTCCTCACGCCGGCAGCCGTCCATGCCGAGATTACAAGCGCCGCCCTCCGCGCCGGCAAGCACGTCTTCTGCGAAAAGCCCATGGCAAGAACGGTACCACAAGCGAGAAAGATGGCACAGGCTGCTCGCGAAACCGAGCGCATCCTTCTCGTCGGATATCTGATGCGCCATTCCCCCGACGCCCTCAACCTCCGAAAGCTCATCCTCGACGGACGAATAGGGAGACCCGTCTTCTACCCCGACGTCTGGGCGCTAGCCAAGGGAAATCCCAGCCCCAGCGTCCACGACGAAGAACTCGGCGGAGGCATCATCTACGAGCACGCGCACTGGCTTGATTTTGTCTCATTCATTTTCGGACCCGCGGAAAAGGTTTATGCCTCGACCGCCCGCTTCAAACCCGACCCGACTACAGCGGATGACACGTTCATCGCCATCATAGATTTCGAATCGGGCGACCAGGCAATCTGGTCCGAGTCCTGGGCCGCCCCCGGAATGGGATGGGAGCCGATAGCCGTCGGACGAAAGCTCCGCCCGACCCTCGACATAATCGGCCCCAAGGGCTCCATCCATTTTCCATCGCCCGACGGCGAAAAGATCCTCTCGCTTTACGAAAGCAGGGATCAGGACGCAGCCCCCACCGAGCAGCGGCAGTGGGAACAGGACTGGGGCGCAAACCTCTCAGCCCTCGAAGCCGAGCACAATCATTTCCACGACTGCATTCGCCGCGGCCACAAACCAAATCCTTCGCCCGAAGAAGCCATGGCCGCCAACATCCTCGCCGAAGCCATCATCCAATCAAGCCGCACCGGAAATCCCGTATACCTGACCTGAAGCGTTGCCGCCGCGCTCGTACGCTTTTCGAGCCAGCACCGCCAGGGCAAACCGAGGCCACAAGCACAATATCACTCACCGTCGGGCCCGCTAAGGCGGCCCGGAAATGTCCGGCCATTCGGGCAGACTCGGCTCCCGGCCGCGGACGAAGTCCAGCCCGCGCAGTCTTTCCATCAGCTCTTCCATCTCCGTCGTGTCCGCGAGCTTGAACTGCACTGCGTAGAGATGCGCGTACAGCCCGCCGCGGTCCAGCAGCTCCTTGTGAGTGCCTCTCTCCACCACCTTTCGCTGGTCGAGCACGATGATCTGGTGCGCCCGCTGCACGGTCGAAAGCCGGTGCGCTATGACGAAAGTCGTCCGATTCTGCACCAGCTTGTCCATGGCCGCCTGAATCAGCGCCTCCGTCTCGCTGTCCACCGAGGAGGTCGCCTCGTCCATGATGAGAATGCGCGGGTCGGCCAGGAGCGCTCGCGCGATGGAGATGCGCTGTTTCTCACCGCCCGAAAGTCTAACGCCCCTCTCGCCCACGAGTGATTCATACTTCTGAGGCAGCGCCATGATGAAATCGTGCGCGTTCGCCGCCATGGCGGCGGCTTCGATGTCGCCCTCTGATGCGTTCAGTCGCCCGTAGGCAATGTTGGCCCGAACCGTGTCATTGAAAAGAAACGGATCCTGCAGCACCACGCCAAGGTTACGTCTCAGAGACCGGATCTGCAACTCGCGGAGGTCCATGCCGTCCAGCAGCACGGTGCCCGCAGCCGGGTCGTAGAACCGCCCGGCGAGATTTATTATGGTCGTCTTGCCAGCGCCGCTCGGACCGACGAGCGCCGTCATCTGCCCCGGCTCGGCGACGAAGCTCACGTCTTCCAGCGCCTTCGTCCCGTTGGGATACACGAAACTTACGTTACGGAATTCCACCCTCCCTTCCACTCGCCGCAGACGCACTGCATCGGCGGCCTCACGGATCTCTGGCTCCGTGTCCAGCACTTCGAACACCCTTTCGCTGGAAGCTAGCGCTCGCTGAATGAAGCTGTAGAAACGGGAAAGGCCGGTAATGGGCCCGAACAGCCTCGGCTGGTAAAGCAAGAAGACCACAAACACGCCGAGGTCAATCTCCCCGCGGAGCAGCTTCATGCCCCCGTATATCAGGACGGCAGTCATACCCGTCGCCGTCCACACCGATAGGGCCGGACCAAGCGAGGCGAAGATCTTCCCTGCCTTCACGTTCAGCCTGAGGTTCTCCCGGTTCACGCCGCGGAATCTGTGAATCTCGTAGGGCTCCCGCGCAAAGCATCGGACGATCCGGATGCCGCTGAGATGATCCTGTACCAGCGAATTCAGCTCCCCTACCTTCTCCCGAAGTTCCCGGATCGTCGCCCGGATCAGCCGGCCGAAGAAGAAGGTCGTCACCATTATGAACGGACCGGCCGCCAGGGCTACCAGCGTCAGCGCCCAGTCCCACTTGAAGCAGAGAATCAGTATCCACGCAAGTCCCGCCAGGTCCCCGACGAATTGGACAACCGGGCCAACCACGACCGCCTGCAGGGCGTTCACGTCGTTCACCACGCGGGACATGATGTCACCCGTAGGCTTGCTCTCAAAATAGCTCAAGGAGAGGTGCTGCAGGTGCCGGTACACGTCGCTCCGCATCTCGTAAACCAGCCCATTGCCTACCCTGGTAGCTGCAAACCCCTGCGCCACGGATACGCCGCTCCTCATCAGCGTAAGGCCCAAAAACAAAAACCCCAGCACCACAAAGGTGACAAATGATCGCCCCGCTGCCGGCGACCACCGGTTCTCAAGCCACGCGGCGGCTCTGCGCACCAGGGGCATAATGGAAACCTGCGACCGGGCGCGCGGCGCGTTCGGCTCGCGCAGCCTGCCAACGCCTTCCGCCTCTCCGCTGGAGTCATCCGAACGGAGGGCTTCCCGCGCCTCGGCCGTCGCTGCCCCGATGATCTGCGGCGGCAGCACCCCCACGAACGCGGCAACAAGCGTGAGGATCATCATCAGGATCACTATAGCCAGGTATGGCTTCGCATAGCGAAGCAGCCTCAGGTAAGTATGAAACGGCCGAGCCGCCGTGCGTCTTCCGTGCCTCCCGAAGCCCATACGCCCATGCATCGGATGCCCGCCACCCATGTGCATGTCCACTTTCAAAGCCCTTCGCGAAATGTGCTTCTCATTATCAATGCCACCTTAGGGTTAGCTCTTATGGCTCCGAAATGCACACAGCCTGTCATTTCTCAGACAAGGCTGCAATCAACCCTCGGCCACTCCAAATCGTACGTCCCTTACCGCAATTTTGCCAGAATCTTCTGCTGTGCAAACGTGATTCGGTGTTCTGAACCATCCGCCACCTTCAAGATGAAATGACTGGCCGCAAACGAGCAGCTGGGCGCCGCCACCTTCTAGCAATAGCGGCGGGAGCAGGACTGGAGCACGTTGGCCTATCACATGCGAAGGATGACCCGTGCTAGGTATCAGAGATCGCGCCCAGCTCTTCTTCAATCTCCCGCAGCTCCTCCTCCATAAGCCGCACCCGGTTCGGAATGCTCAATTGCCATTGCCTGGAACTCCCCGTGTACTGCTCAAAATCGAAACACGCCTGCGGAAGGTCCAGCACGCTCTCGATTTGCATCCGGAACGCCTTTATTCCCTTCCCGTACTCGTCAAGGCAAAGCTTTGCGAGCTTCCTGCGAACCGGTTCCGGCGAAATCCCTTTCGCTCCTGAGTAATAGATCCTTCCCATGAGCAAATGCTGCCATTGCTCTCCCACCAGAACCGCCAGCCTCGCGCTCGCCTGCAGCAGTCGAAGCTCTTGCCTCGCCCTTTCCGGCACATCATCCTCTGAAATCTCAGCAAGCATCTGCTCACCCCTTCGCGCCGCCTCTGTCTGCTCCGCAAAGAATGCCAGCGGCTCCCTCCGCTCCCCTGCCACATGCTTCAGCAGATCGTCCCGCCATTCGTTCTCCTCCAGGTACCGGACGTATTCGTTCACAGACAGAAGATCGCCCAGCACCCATTCCGGCGGCTCCAGTTGCCTGCTTCCAAGCTCACCCGGCCAGCCCTTGTTCTTCGCCAGATGATACGGGAACTGCCACGTGAACCCCTCCACGCCGCCGTAAACCATCTTCGAGATGTTGAGCGGCACGCGCGCGTAAAGCATCGCCGCCTCCAGGATCCTCTGGGCCGCCGCGCCGAAAATCTCGCGAAAGTGTTTCTCCCACACCTCCTTGTCGTACGGCCCGCTGTGATTCACGTAGTGCGTGTACGAAAGCAGATTCGCCTGCAGCATCTTATACGGGATGCCCGTGTACCCGTAGTCGCAGCTGTCTATGCTAATCACCCCTTCGACACCCAGCTTCTCCAGGTTATCCGCCACGCCCCAGAAGAATTTCGGATCCAACCACGCTATCGGCCCCGCGTTTTCGCCTCCGGCGATCTCCTTACTCACCCACACCCGATGCCCCGCATCTATCCACGCCTTGATCGCCGGGTCGGGCGGCGCGTCTATGCAGTCAAAGACCGAGTATTTGACAACGTACGTAACATCGCGCGGAAACTTGTCAATAGCCGCCGCCAGCGGCCCCGCCACGTGCGTCCGTATTAGCGGTGTCTTGCCCGCCCCCTTAACCGTATCCACGAAGGTCCGCGCGAAATGGCTAAGCGTCCTGACCGGCGCCGACGCCCGCTCGTCCGGCCCCTCACCCCTGCACTGTGAGCACGGGCAGAAAGCGCACTCCCCCGGCGTGATCAAAATCCCTTCGGCCTCCGGGATCTTCTCGAAGAACTCCCGGATCGCCGACATTAGAAACTTCTGATAGACCGGCTCGTTCCAGCACACGTTTCCGTATATGTACCCGAGCCGATCCTGAAGGCTTTTCCGCCCATCCGTGTAATTGGCTATCTTGTCCGCCATCTCCTTATGCGCTCGCACGAAGCTCACCGGCGCGCAGAAATTGTAGTGGTGAATGTACGGAGCGATCCCGCGTTCGCGCGCGAAGGAAAATATCGCCCGCAGCTTATCCCGGTTCTTCTTGACAAACTCCTGACTGAAAACCTGCGCCTCCGGGAATCCATCGAAGTCGATCACGTAGTGATAGCCCCAGTCGTGATAGACCCGATCCTTGCGGTACGATGGGATGCCAGAGATGACGAAGTTCATCTCGTTATCGGCCATCCATTCGATCGCCCGCTTCCATCCGGCGACGGGATCGTCATCCAGCGCGTCCGGTCCCCCCCACGGCCCCGGCGGCGTCTCCAGAAAGCTCGGATAGAACCACCACGTCCCGCTGAATTTGAATCGCGCCATATCTTCTCCTCTCGCTCTTCGTGGTCATGATGAACGGATTGCCGTGGCTTCCGGCCGGCTTCTATTCAAGCTTCCGGTTCCAGTCCGGCTCCGTCGGGTGCAGTGACTGGATCGCCTTCGTCGTCGAGATGTGATTCTCCGTCAGCAGCTTCTTGAACTCCAGCCCCGGCAGCCGGTCGAAGCATTCTAGTGTAATGCGGTAGCGCCTGTTGCGGCCCTCGTCGCCTCCCAGCCGCCGCGCCTCCTGGAGCCGCTTTCGTTCTTTTGCGACCTCCCTGAAGAAATCGCTCCAGAAATTCTCCCCGTACTTCTTCTCGCACTCCCATAGCAAATACGCGTGAATCCGGTCAGCTTGGTTCGGGCGGATGTTTTCGGGAAAGACATAGCCGCGGCCCTTGTAAAGCCTATAGGTCTTAGTCTGCTGCATCCGGGTTTGCTTCACGTTGCGCTCATGGATGGGATTCGGAGCGACGACGGCCGATACCCTGGCCCCTCCTATGCTCCACCCGATCATCTCCCATCCGAACTCTGCTCCGCTTGCGTGGACGAAGTTGTGCGCCATCTCCTCAATGTAGCCCGATACGTGCGGAACGTTGTGGCGCTTCCACTCGGCCTGATCCTCAAGCGCAAGGTTCTTATAACTGTACCAGGTCGTGCACGAACTCGGACTCGTCCCGCCCCATGCGTGCTCGCTCCCTTCCGGGAAGTGATAAACGACAATCTTGTAGTTAGTGTGCACGCCCACGATCTTGTAGAGCTCCTCGTATGCGTGCGCCAGATAATCCGCGATGATCTTCGCTTCCTTCTTCCGCTTGTTCGGAGCGAAAAGCCGCACGTGGTCGCGGTCGATGACTATCCCCGGCTCGCCGATCTCCTCCGAGTACGCTTCGACCGTAGGAAATTTCAGCTTCGGCGACGGTCCCCTTCTGGGCCTCCCCGAGCTCGCCGTCAGCGCCATCTGCTCGAAGTGAAGCCCATCCCCGGACAGACGGCGAAGTAACAGCTCGTTCGCCCCCTTCTCGTGCGGCACCTTGAAAACCGCCTCGATCTCTTGATAGGGCCGCTTTTCACCATCAACGAGTTCGGTTTTCCCAATCACCTGCCCGTTACAGACCACCTCGAATTGCTCCTTTCCGCTGCCGCCGGGGTGCCACGTGACATGCAGCCAGTAGTCGCCCTCGGCGACTTCGTACTGAATCGCGATTTCACGAACCGTCTCCATCCCGTTCGCCAGGTGCCCGAGCCCCGTCGGACATAGAGCCGACTCCGACGCGAGATTAACCGTCACGCGGCCGCCTGCAATCTCATAACTCTTGTTCGTCCCGTCAAACCGTCCCAATTCGTTCATGTGCCAGATAACCGTTTGCGCTGCGTGTGCAGAACCAAACCCTAGCACCACGATTGCGGCAAACGGGGCTAAAAGGCCCTTCAGTCTGTCAGTCACGAGAGCCCTCATTGAATCCCTCGCAGGACGTCGCCTGAGGACGCTGTCCGCCTTTAGCATTGGCGAACCCGGCCCTTTTCCAATAAAGTGTTAGTTTACGCTGGAGTGCTCGCCCGCGCCAGTCTCTGAGTCGATTCGCTCCTGGGAGAGACAACGAATGAGCCCCAACCGGAGAAATTTTCCTACAGAAGCCATGCTGGAACGAATATGTCAAGCCCTTTCGCTCAACCGCAACGCGCTCACCCTTGAGCCGATAACCACCGGCCACTTCAACGACTCCTTCGTAATCCGCGAGGGCGACCGCGAGCCCTTCGTCCTTCGTATAGCCCCGCCCGAAGACGCAGGCTTCCTCTTTTACGAACGCCTCATGATGCGCCAGGAGCCACCCATCGCCGCGCGGCTCCTGAAGGAAACATCGGTTCCCGTCCCCCGCGTATTATTCTCCGACTTCTCCCGCGACGCCGCCTACCGCGATTATCTCGTCATGGAAAAACTCCCCGGCCGGGCTCTCTCCGAAATCGCCCACCGCCTGGCTCCCGCTCAGATTGACAATCTGCTCAAAAGGGTAGGGGAGTGCCTTCGCGAGGTCCATGCCCTTGGAGCCGAAGCATACGGATACGTCGGGCCGCACAAACCCATGGAACCATGCCCGCGCTGGGATGAGGCATTCGTTTCAATGTGGCGGCTGATGGTTGACGACCTCGTCCGCTGCGGCGGCTACCCCGAGTCTCTCCGCGAACCCGTCGGCGGGCTTGCATCGCGCCACCGCGAACTCTTCGACTACTCCGGCCCTCCCGTTCTCCTTCACATGGATGTCTGGTCCCAGAATGTTCTCGTCGGCGAGAAAGGCGAGCTTGCGGGGCTCCTGGACTGGGACCGCGCGCTCTACGGCGACCCCGAAATCGAATTCTCCGTTCTCGACTACTGCGGCATCAGCAAGCCCTCCTTCTGGGAAGGCTACGGGAGCCGAGCGAAAGACACCCCCGCCTTTCGCCTCCGCGCTGTCTTCTATCTTCTCTACGAGCACCAGAAGTACATCGTCATCAACATCCTCAGGCGCAAAAACCCACGCCGCGCCGCCGCTTACGTCTCCGACTGCAAAAGACTCCTCAGGTCGCTCGCGCAGATGCTCGATGACCGCCCGCTGCTCGAAGCGCCGCTTGACAATTTCGGCTGAATCCCACGCGCAGTACCAATACAATGGCGCACATGAACCGCGAACTCTTTGAACTCTACTATAACAAGTCGCTGGAAGTGCGCTGGAACGCCAGGCGCGTACGGATTGACGTCCCCGTTGACGTCTTCAGCTCCTATCACATAGATCTCGGCACCCGTTTCCTCCTCAAAGAGATCACCGCGCGCCGACCTAAATGGAACCGTGCACTCGACCTGGGGTGCGGCTACGGCCCCATCAGCCTCTATCTTTCGGCAAGTGAGATCGCGGAAAGGATTGACGCCATAGACCGCGACGCGGTTTCCATCGCTTTCACCGAACACAACGCCGCCGCCAACAACCTGGAGAACATATCCGTCAATGGCGGAATAGCGTACTCGGGAGTCGCCGACACAAGCTACGACGCCATCGTCTCCAACATTCCCGCCAAGGTAGGCCACCCCGTCCACGAACTCATCCTCCTGGGCGCATATAATCACCTTGAAGAAGACGGCGAAGTCTGGATCGTCGTTGTCCGCCCCCTCGAAGAGTCTATCAATACGATCCTAAGCCGCCCGCAGGTCGAGGTGCTCCACAAGATCGTCAAGAAAGATCACGCCGTCTACAACTTCTCATTCTCGGGCGAGCCCGAAGTTCCCGCCGGAGCGTACATCCGAGGGACAAAGCTGTTCCACTGGCGCGGCTGGCCCTACGAAATCACTTCGTTCCACGGCCTGGCGGAGTTCGACGAGAGGAGCCACTCGACTGATCTCGCCACGCAGGTGATTGAAAAGCTCTCGGCGGAACGTGACTTCGCTCGCGTCCTCGTCGGCAAC
This sequence comes from uncultured Planctomycetota bacterium, assembly GCA_964622675.1. Classification (GTDB taxonomy): domain Bacteria; phylum Planctomycetota; class DG-23; order CAZBND01; family CAZBND01; genus CAZUUK01. Next base: position 8,914 of record CAZUUK010000098.1, read on the forward strand.
TGCGGGCAGGGCCACATTCCCGTCCTTCTCGGCCATCGCATGAAAAGCCTTCAGCGCATGTGCCTCGCCTCGCGCGACCTCATCGCGCTGGAAGCCGGCAAACACAACCTCCACCAGCACGGATTCGCCGGCGAGACTCTCTTCGCCCACACGCCTTTGTTGAGATCCCCCGGTGAGAACTTTAGCCCCGACCTCATCGTCGTCCCGCTGAGAGAGCGCGAAGGATACGATGTACATCTCGGGAAGGTCTCACAAACCCTCGCCGAGCACCCCCGCTGCCCCCTCGTCCTCGGCTGCTCATCGGGAAAGGGCGCTCGCCTCGAAAAAGCTCTCCGCAAGCTCGGCTGCCGCGTCTCTCTCAAAGCCAAACGGAAAGGCTTCTGCGCCTTCACCGTTTCCCGTGCCGACCTCTAAACTGGTGTAAGTCTGACGAGCTCAAGTACCCGCGGCGCTTGCTCGGCGAGGACCCTCTCTTCGCTCCGAGATTCAAACCTCTCTCCCACGCCGCCGTATTCAAACGTGACCGCCCACGGCCGCGGCCAGTCCCCCGCGCGAATCCTCTCCATCGCCCACTCGAGCAGCTCCCAATCCTCCTCGCTCATCGGCATATGATCCTGCCATAACCCTGTCCCGCCCATCCGGGTTCCGCTAACGTGAAGTTCGCGCAGCCGGTCTACGGGCAGCGCCGAAACATATTCCTTTACCTCTACCCCGAAATGCTTCGCCGATGCACTCGCATGCGCCAGGTCCAGGATGAAACCGCAATCGCTGTCCACTACAACCTGTTCAATGACCTCCGGCTCCAGAACCGGTTGAGGAAACTGCCACGGGGGCTCCGGGTCCCACAGCAAATTCTCAAGGATTATCCGCTCCGGCTCAAATCGCTCCAACAGCGCCTCTATGTCCCGCTGCATCGTGTCAATTAAGCGTGCTCGATCGGCCGCCCGTCGCGTGTCCAGGGCCATACCTTCGAAATCCGAAACGCACGGACCCAAATGCAAGTTTACGTAGGGCGTAGATGTGGACTCAAGCAACTGATTCGCCTCGCTCCAGTCAACTTGCTGCATCTGATTCCTGCCGGCAAAGAAAGGGAAATGCACGTAACAGTGCCCCCGTGCCTGCGCCTCTTCGATCAACTTGGGCATGGCCGGACACTTGAACAGGTCGATTCTGATCTTGCCGCTTTCAACCAAATCGGCCGCCTGCCGCGAGTAATTTACCGCAAACTTCATCCAGGTTCCCTTCGCTCAGCCAGGCCGATGTCAGCAATTCCACGGACGAGTCACAGCCGCGCCAACGCCTCTCGCAAAATCCCCGCCATCCGCTCCGTCTGAATCTCGATCGCCTTGCGGCCCACCTCCGGGCTCGCGTGAACCCGCGGGTCCCTCCCTCCAACCGCCAGCGGCCACTCGTCGGGGTCCTTCGGCAGATTCTCCATCTGCACCAGCTCCGGCCTCAGCGCCATCATCAGCGACGTCTCATTCATCGCCGCATGGTCAACCTGAATCCCCAGTCCTTCGCGATCCACATCGCTCCCCCAGCAGGTGAAGCACTCTAGCCCGAACTTCTCCTTCCATTCCTCCGCGTGTTTCCGGAAAAAGCTCCCGGAGGGGCCGTGCCCGTGACCTACCACTATGCGAAACCCCGCCCTCCTTAACTGCTTTAGAATCGCCTCCAGGATCGTCTTGAACGTCTCCTCCGGCACCCAGTACGCGCTTCCGGGTAGCTGTCGGTTCTCGTAGTTCTGCCTTTCATCCGGCATACCTTTGCAGATGTCCATCCCGTAGAGCTCCCGTTCGCCTTCCTTGAGCGTCCGGTCCGGGCCCAGGAAAAGCATCGGCAGCACGATCCCTCCCACCTCGCGCGCAAGATGCTCGAAGAATCCCCACGACTGAAGCCCATCCGCCCCCAGCGGTAGATGCGGGCCGTGCCATTCAAGCGTCCCTAACGGCAGATACGCGATAGGCGCGTCTGCAATCCTTTCAGTAAATTCCTTCGGCGTCAGCTCTGCATAAAGAACTTTCTCTTTCACGGTACGCTCCTTCCAAACCATCGTTGCACAAAACCTGCCACTCAAACCCGGCGGGATTCCTGAGCCTGCTCGTAGCTGCCCGTCGGATCGTACGGCTTCTCCCATTCCTCGAACACCGCCGCCACGTTCTCGAACGGATCCTTCAGCCCCCAAACGCATGAAGCAACCA
>CAZUUK010000099.1:0-11098 GCA_964622675.1 uncultured Planctomycetota bacterium
TCGGCGTCCAGGAAATTCGCCACTTCCCGGAGAATCGGCCGGTGTTCGTCAAGCCACTCGCGGTCCGCCGTGGACACGAGGTCCAGGTGCTCGGCCCTGCGAATCAGTGGTACGCCGCGATTTTTTAGGTGTTCTTTCGTGAGTTCCATAGCTTCTCCCTATCGCCCCTGCGCTCTGTTCGCGTTCCCACCACCGCACCACGTTCGGCCACCACCAACGGCCTGAAATCGGCCGTGGGAAGCTGCGGTCTTTCATCCACAGGCCCAGCGTGGTCTTGCTGATTCGCAATCGCGCCAGTAGCTCATCGCGATTCAAGACTTCGCCGTCCATTCACTCGGCCCCGGACATGAAGCGACTGTACACAACGAACAGGGCATCGTCAGGCTTGATCCGGTCCTGCGCCAATCCGGCCGCCAGGTCCTCGGTGATTTCCTTGAGGCTTTGGCTTGCCTCCGGCGCCGTGCAACCAGTCCAAACGAAGCCGGTGAGGCTATGGAGCACATACAATCGCTGTTCGCGCGGCAGCTCGTTTACAAGGTCGCCGAGGCTGGGTTGCGGATTTGCTTCGGGCGTGGTATGCTGGTTCATGGTCACATCTCCTAGTTAGGTGTGGCCCACGCCCTCGGCCGCTAACACCGGCGCGAGGGCATTATTTCTTCGCGGACGATCCGCGGAGTTTCCGCCATCGCAATACCATTTCTTTGCGCAAGGCCGCCTCTACGATCTGAGACTGGCTTGGGGCCTCACGACTCCCCCGGCCTTCCGACAACACTTGTCGGCGAAGAGCCGCCGCCAGCTCGGCCAGCTCAGCAATCAGCTCGATCGGAAGCAAGTATCCGGCGCGGCGTTTGATGTCCTTCATCGGTTGTTCCTCGTTCAAACGAGCACAAGTATACAGAATCGGCAAGGGTAGTCAAGCCCCAACAGGGAAAATTCGAGAATTTTTTTCAGCCCCCTTCCTCGGCAACCGCAACATCGGCCTCAGCCCGCAGCCGGACAGCCTCAGCCTGGGCCTCTTGGAGGTCCTCTGACAGCTTGTCGCGGGTCCTGACGGCGGTGTCACGCTCGACCGTCACGCCCGCCAGTTCGCCCGAAACGTCGGCCAGCTCGGCCTTTGCCCCGTCCAGGTCCACCGTCAATCGGCCAGCCCGTTCCGCCAGTTGCCCCGCCTGTTGTCGCTCGTGTCGGAGCGTCACGTCGGCGGTCGCCAGCTCTCGCCCGGCGAACCAGACACCGGCCCCGCCGGCGACCAGCAGTAGAAACGTCAGCCCCCACCCGCAGCGGCCCCAGCGCCGGGCTTCGCGGAGATCCCCTCGGATCGTCTCAATTTGCTCCCGGCTATCCTTGAGGGCTTCGCGGGCCTGGCCGACCGCTGCGGAGGCCGCCGACATTTGATTCGACCCCTGCGTTTCCAGGATTGACACCGCGTCAGAGAACACGTCACTGGCTGTCGGGGCAACGTCAGCCAGGATTTCTCGGCGCCCATCCCCGGACTCGCGGGTCTCATAGGCCCCGCGGGAGATTCGTCGCCATATCGTTCTTTCGCTCACGCCGAGTTTCTTGGCCGCATCCGCAACGCCGATCCACCGCTTGTCCATCTTCTCCGCCTCCCTGCCAATTGGCCGGGCCGCATAACAGAGGCGTCAGGACGGCCCGCTTTGGCCTTATCGGACGTTCTGCCGGGTTTCCTTGAGAAAATCCCCGTCTAGGATGCCCTGTGAGCCGCGATCTTTTTCTTTTCGACCTGGGGGTCGGCCGAATCATGCGGAATCCGCAACGGCTTCCGCGGCGGTTTCGGGGGGGTCCTCATCATCGACGCGGCCGACGATCTTTAAGACGCCAGCGATGTCGCGATCGTTCGGCCCGGCAGGGGAGTGCTGCGCGAGCAATTCGTAATCTTGCGCCGTCAATCCCGGTAGGCTTTGCTGAATCACTACGCTAGCCGCTTCGCCGCTCAAGCCCACCATCTTTAGTAGCTCGAGCGCCGCCCGCCAACCTTGTTGGCCTTTTCCCTTCGCGGCCGTGATGATTCGCTTCGCCGCAATCGGGGCGTAGTTTCTCAAAATCACCTTGGCGCGGTTGACGCATTCGGCGCTCAGTTCGTGCAGCAGCTCCTGGAAACGATCATCCTCACGCAACCAACGTTGGATCGTCTGCCTGGCGATGCCAAGCTCCTCGGCGATTTCTTTGTGGCTCAACTCACCTTTTGTGAGCAACTCGGCCGCGCGAATCTGCCGCTCGGTCAACTCTGTTCGTATCGGTCTCATCCTGAGTATCCTAGTGTTTTCGCTTCGTTCCGCGGCCGACCGGGACCCCGGTTCACAAACCAATACCGCAGGCTGTCCATGAGGTGGTCGCATTCCTGGGGCTTGATCGGCTCGTCGATATATTCGTTATTCATCATTCTCAGTCGATAAGATTGAAACGCCCTGATAGTCTTAGGACATCGGCCAGACACAAACAACCGCGTCGTGCCGTCGGCCGCCCGCAAGGCTGCCCGCACCTGATTTATGCCGTTGTGTACCTCCCGCGCCCATGAAGTCATATTATACTCGGCGCGGATGCCATAAGACCGAAATTCGTCAATAGCGGAGGTCCCGGTGTGGTCGTTGCGGCTGCGCCCGGCCGGATCGCAATATGTCGCGATCGGGCGGACGCCCTTGTCCCGCTCGTTAATCTCGGCCGCGTTCTGCGCGAGCGTTCGGTTATGCGTCTCCATCTCATCGACAATACGGACGATACCCTCTTTCGTCACCTGTAGCCACAGGCAGGCGAAGGTATTTAAGCCCCAATCGATGGCCCGAAAAATGGGCAGGTCATCGTCGAAATCAAGATCGGGCCTCACATGCACAGCCGGATTGAAGGCGCTGTACACCATGCCGCTCAGGCTTGGCCGCTTGCATTCCGCCTCGGCCTCCCATGCCTCGCGCGACCACATGCGGAATTGTTTGATCGCGTCATCGATCGCGATAAGCCCGTGGGCCTTCGACGCGATGCCGATTTTCGCCAGGGGGTGTCGCTCGCGCGCCTTGGTGAGGCACACCGGGCCGAGCGGACAATCCTGGCAACCACGGCCATCCTGATGCCTCTCGCGGGGGCAGTGGGCGATCGCCTCCCAGACGCCCCACTTGTGAACACTGATGACTTGCTCCTCGGCCGAGGTGACAAGCTCGCCCATCGGTCCGTGCGCATGATGCCAAGTGCTCGCGTACACCACGCGGCTTGGAATCCCGTATCGCGAATTAAGCATCCCGATCGCCGCCTCAATAATATCGGGGTGCATTTCGTCCAGCTCGTCGAGGTATAAGTGGGGAACCCGCGCCCCGCGAACGCGCTTCTCCGATGCCGACAGCAGCTCCAGGCGGCCGCCGGCGATCTTCGAGACGTTACGTCCCAGCTCCTCGACCCGATTGCCGAGGACCTGTGGGGCAAAACGGTGGATGTATTCGTACAGGTGCCGACCTTGATCTTCACTACCTGACAGGATGCGGGAGTGCAGGTTGTCATGCTCGCGATACTGCAAGCAAGCCAAAATAGCGCAGCAGAGCGTTTTTGTGCCGCCACGGCAGGACCATGCCGCGACCTCGCGCGTCGGATTGAGCATCGCGTCACTCACGAACCCGAACGGCGACGAATGGCCCTCGGTAAACGATTGGGCCGGCAACTCAATGCCGAACAGGGTTTTGATTTCCCCCCATAACTGGCGAAGTTGACCTTGACTCATTTTCGCCTCCATTTCCAAACTCGCCACCATCGCCTTGGCGGCGGGACCTGCGGCTTCGCCGGCGGGCGCGGGTCAAGGCCGAGGGACCGGCTTACATCGTAGGGGTGGCCCTTCGCGATGACGTAGTGATCCTCGGCGCCGACGATCCAGATTCGCGAATCCCAGCGCCCGTGCGGTTCAATCAGGGCGACGTGGGCCGGCTCCACAAACACGGTACCCTTCGTCGTGGTGTCAAGCCCAATCATATCAGCCTCCACCTTAACCGGCGGTGTGGAATCGTCCAATCGGATAAAAATCGCCCGCTATGGTAACGTGCTTCGCCTTCTGCAGGCGCGGCCTAAAACTGTTTCGCGACTCGCCGGTGAATCGCGGCGGCCGAGGCGTGCGGCGGCGGGGTTTTCTTTGCTTCGACACGTCAGCCTCTCCTCTCGCGGACAAATTTCTCGCGGCTCGCCTGAAGCATGGCGGCCCCGTTCTCGCACCGCTTGGCGGGACTGTCCGACTTTTCGCGCAAGGCCGCCAGCAATGTTCCGCCGACAAGACCGTGCATCGTGCCCAGCGTGCTGTTCGCGTCCATTACGCGCGCGATTCTGTATAACTGCTCACCGAGCTTGGCGAAGTGCTCGACGGGAGGTTTCGGCAACACTTCGCCGACCTCGATCTGGCCAGACAGGCCGAGGCATTTGGCAAGCGCAGCCTCGCTATCCGGCGTCGCCTTCCAGCCATCACGAAGCGCGCGCTCTATAGATCGGCGCTGGTTGCAGCGTGTTGCCCCGTTGTACTGGCGGGTGCGGCCGTCTTTCTCAAGGATGATCGTTTCATCTTCAATCATTCTGGCTGCTCCTTTGTTAACCAGCCCGTCGCGGCTTCGGCGCTCTTGCCTTCCGCCAGACCCTTGACAATCGCTTCGTACTCACCCACGGGGATTATGACGCGGCCGAGTTGGTCGGTTCGGTGTTGCTCGAAGGCGACCCGGAAGCTTTGGACGGCCTCGGCCGAGGTGCAATTGAGCCGCGCCGCGACATCCTCGGCGGTCAGCCAGCCGTCGTCGGTGGCGGGCAACTTCGCGCGAGCCTCGGCGAGTTGCTTGCGGAGTTCGTCATTCACAGCCATCCGTTGACCTCCTTACTGTCCGGCTTGGTTTGTTCGGACACTTCTGCTGGCGGCGATGCCTTCAGCGGGTCAACAGTCATCGGCTCGCCGAGGAAACCGGGTCGCCGTGGGGCTTCGCCCAACAAGGCGGCCCGCTGTTCATCGGTAAGGGCCATCGCAATCCCCTCGCGCTTGTCCTCGGACAACGCGTTGAACTGCTCGATATTCTTCACCGGCAGATCGCCCAAGATTTCCAACCGGCGCACCTCGGCCGCATCGGCAGCGGCCAAACGCTCGGCCAGGATTTGTAGGTTGCGTAAGTGCCCCGGCAGGCCCGGGTCGGCAGCGCGGATTTGCTCCCGCCAGCGCTCGGGCAGGTTCGCGTATGTCTCCCAGTCGGTCGGCGGCGGGCCGCTGAAGCCCGTCACCTGCGGGACAAGACCCTCGACGTGGACGATTTCGCTTTCCAGCCGCAATCTTTCGGCCTCGGCGACAATAGCGTTTTCGATGTGCGGTTTCACTATAGCCACCCCCCTCGACGAGCTTGGCCGGCGGGATCATTCACAAGGTCCGCGACTTGCTGTCGGCTCATCGTCGCCAGGACGCGCTCGCGCAGGTCCGGTCGCACGAGCTGTAAGGCCGGCAGCGTTCGCGGTGGATCGTCAACGTATTGCTGGACCACAACCGCATCACGCCTCACCGCGTCGGCGGTGGTGCCGGGAGCGATCAAATTCTCGTTGCCCGGCTGCTGTAACACCTCCAGTAGCACGGCATCAATGTCGCATGGCTCGCCCGCTGCATCGACACCGCACAGCGTGGGTTTGTCATCCTCGAAGGTCAGCGTTACACGGCCCTGAACGAGCGGCAGCACTTGGCTTGGCGTCACTGCGCCCAATTCGCGGAGGCGAGTTTCCAACATCCCCAGCCGCGCCGACTCAACAAGGTTTGTCGGTAAGGCATCGTCGGCGTGTTCGTTGACGAATGCGTTAATCACCCCCTCGTCGGTCGGGTCCAAGCCTTGCGCTGCGGCCTTTGCGATGAGTCGCTGAGCCCGCCCGGCGGGGCTTCGATCGTGGGCGTCAATGGCCGCCTGCCGTTCGTCGATTTGCTGCTTGAGTTTCGCGAGTTTCGCCTCCATCTCGCGCGCCTTTGCTTTCGCCTTGTCTCGCCCTTCGATTACTTCGAGCAGCGCCGCGCGCGGCACTTGCTCACTGCTTGTGTCTGATGCTTGCTCATTCATTTCGATCTCCGTCGAAAAAGCCCGCGACCCGTCCGAGCCGTGGCGGGTAATACCGAGCCGCATGGCTCAGCTTAGTATGGTAATGCTCATTTCCTTACGCAAGCGGCCCCTGCCGGGTGTATATGTTGGCCGCGCGCTCGGAGGGCGTCTGGCCGTACCAATTCCCGATGTTGTAATTGATGATCGAGGCGCCCGGCGGTATCGGGTCCCTTGCTGGTGTTGGTGTCGGGCCGAATTCTTCGAGGGCTTCCTTTAATTCGTCGGCCTCTTCGTCGGCGCCAAAAACGCGCTTCGCCCAGCCGAGGGCGCGCAGTGGTGCGCGGATGACCGGGGGGACGCCAAGCAGTCTCAACTCTGCTTGCTCGGCGCGCAACTCTCGGCCGAAACGACCGCCGCCACGACCCGCCTCACCCCACTCCGCTTGGGCCTCCCGGCCCTGGACGGCCATTTCTTCGGCCCATTCCTTGTCACGCCACGCCTGCTCGATCCGCTTGTCGATGAGCAACCCGCCTACCTGCTGCCTCATTTCGCGGATTCGCGCCTGCGGGTCTTGCGCTAACACCGCCGCGACAATCGGTCGCTCGGTTTCAGTATGCAGGCGGCGTCGCAATTCCGGCTCGGCAAGATAGCGGGCCATGCGAGCCTTCGGTCCTAGCTTGTAGAATTCGCGGACCTCGGCATCCTTCACCTTGGTCAAATCGCGGGGCACCATCAGGCGTTGCGTGATATAGGCAAGGCCTTCGGCACCCTGTTCGGCTTGGAAACTTGCCAGGGCGAAGCCCAAGGCCTCGCCTACGTCGCCCAGGCCGGCCTCGGTGAACTGTCCGATCGTCCGCCAGCCGCCGCGGCCGAAACGTGTGCCATGACGGCCCATCGCTTCTTCCGCGAGGACCGCATAGCGCGCGGCGAATTGAGGGTCGATTCGATCACGCTTGCCGAACTTCCAAATCTGACCGAGATTCGCGGCGATCCTCGCGGGGTCGTAGCCGGCCAACTTTGGCCGCATGGCCAGAGGTAGGAGCTTCTGGATTTCCTCAACAGGCACCATCGGCAGCGCGCCTCTTAGCTCGGAATACGCCGCCACCGCTTCCTGCACGCCCACGCCGGCCTTCGGTGCTTCCGTTGCAAGAAATCGCCGCATTTCCGGGGCAACCGGCAGATCGCCGGCTGCGGCGAAGGCTTGCCCCAAACTCATCGCGGTGCGTTTCTGTAGGGCGTCAAGCCTCTCAAGGTCGGCGATTGTGCTTCGGATGCCCGCTTGCAGGCCGGCAAACCCTGCGATCGCTCCCGTGAGTCCCGCGATCGTGCTTCCCAGGCCGCGCGAGGCCGCGCCGCCCAGGGCCGTGAACCTGCCCCCCGTCTTAGTCGCCGCCCGGCCGATCCCGTGAACGTCGCGCGTAATGCGCTTCGCTTTCCGCTGAGCGGCTGCGGTGTCAAGGTCAAGTTCCGCTTTGAGTTTTCGGGCCATTTATCGCTTTCTCCAAAATCGCCAACGCCTGCGTGGCGGTTCGGTGGTGAGGGGGTTTGTGCTGGGCGGCTCCCCTTCGTTAAAATCCTCAATTGACAACTGCCGGTCCATCGGCAGGCCGTACGCCCAGCGGACGAGTTCGCTAACCCAATCGGCAAAGCCATCGGTCGACAGGGCCAGGAGCTCGGTAATCTGTTCGTCAGTGAGCTTGTATTGCTTCAGCAGCAGCTTGCGGGCCAGGCCGGCGAGGTCGCCGAAGAGCTCGGCATCTTCGTCCAGGTCCAGGGTGATGCAGCGCCCTTGCGTCTGCTCGCGCACGCGCTCGAGGAGGCTTTCGAGTTCCGGCCAATCCTCCACGCCCGTCATTTCTAGGGAGGCTTTGCCGTCGCTATCGAATCGGGGCACGACCCGCAAACCCCTGGGCGGGATCGCGAAGTCCACGCCATAAAGGCGCAGCTTCGGGCATTGGTCGGGATGGAGCGCTTCTCCTAGACCGCGGCGTGCGGCAACTTCCATCCGCTTAAAGTAGCTTAGGTCAACCATGATATCCTCAAATAGGGTCTAGTAGACGCGCCAGGAGGCCGCTGGCGCTCGCGAAACGGCATCCTAGGACGCGTTTTATTCGACGAAACGGGTAAGGGGGTACTGGGATGCCTTTTCGCGGAGATCGTCCATTGCGCGGCCGTTCTAGCGTCGATTTCGCCCGTCACGGTGGCCGTTTCCCCCCGTTGAGCAACCGTCAGCCGGCTTTGGCCTGATTGAAACCGAATAGCTCCCCAACTTGCCCATCATCCTGGACGATATGCGTGTACACGTTCGTCACGGCGACCGACGTGTGGCCGGCCGCGTCCCGGACTTCGGCTAGCGACCTTCCGCCCGCCAGGGCGTGTGATATGAAGGTGTGCCGGCCGTGATGGGCCGTCAACCGCTCCAGCCGATCCGCCGGCAGGGCTCTACATGCCCGTATGAACCGCTTTCTCGCGGCCATCCGGTCCAAGGGCCGGCCAGGCGAGTTCTTCGCCTGTGTGCAAACATACGGGTCTTTCGGCCGTGCGTGCTGTTCGCGCCGGCGGTATTCCCGCCAAACCGCCAAGTCGGCCAGGGTTTCCCGGTCCCAGTGTAGTGGAACCGACCGCCCCTTGTGGCCCTTGGCTGTCGAAGCCTGCACGTTGAGGTGCGGCTTCGCCATGCCGACCCGGACGTCACAAACTCGCAGGCCGGCAATCTCCGAAACCCTCAGCCCGCAGCACGTCGCCAGGCGGAAGATAATCAAGTTCTGCTGACTGTTCCGCGATCGGTGCGCGCGACGTCGCGCGTCTGCGAGCACCGCTGCGATTTCGCCCCGGCTGAGAATCTTCCACGAATCGATCTTCCATGTTGCCCAGTTCATCGCCCGCTCCCTTCCGAAAACGACCACATTTCCTATCATCGACGGAATTGTAGCCGCCACATCGGCGGAAGTCAAGCGAAAACTACACCCTTTCCTATGAAAAGAAGTAGTTTGTGTTACGCCACCACCCCGGCAGCGGCCATAAGCGACGAATGTGCCCGGAATTAGGCCGAAATAGGCGCTGTTTGGCGTCGCCCGAACGCTCCTTAGCCTACTTTCGGCCGTCTTTGGGCCTCGCCCGGCTTGACAATGCGCACCTTGACGGGCCTTCGCGGAACGATCCCGGCACGTTTGCCGAGTCGCAGCAGATCCGCCTGGCGACGAATCCGGGCCACGTGCGCAACGGCGTCCAGGAGGGCACGTTTGCGCCGCAGCACGAAATCAAGCTGCTCTCGCGGTGTTTTCGGGATGTCGGAGAATCGGATATTCATTTTAGGTTCCCACGGCCGCAAGATTGGCTTGCCGAGACTTGGCTTGCTTGACGGCCTGTGCTTCTGTCAATTCGCCCGTAGCAATACGCTCTGCAAGCCTTGCCTGCTCTTCGAGAATGCCGTCTCGCCATACCTCCTGCACTTTCGCCAGGTGCCGCTTGTACCCTTGGCGCTTCGTGGCGTCGGCAAGGGCTTGGGCTTGTTCTGGCGTTCTGTCGCTTCGCCCGGCGCGGTGCGCAGGCGGATCGGCAGGCCGTTTGTCCGGCCTTCGGCCTTGTGCTGGCGATTCGTCGATTTTGTCGGGGTCCTTGAACTGATACTCTGGCCTTCGTCCTTCCTGAGCCTCACGAACACCGCCAAGCTGCGTTTCCACCCATCCCCAGGTGAACGGTTTTCCGTTGTTGGTTCGCTTCCAGCGGCGTTCGGCCTTGCCAATCGCTTCGACCAATCGCTTGGCTTCCACTTCTCGAATCGCCTCACGCATCCGCTTGGTCAGCCTCGCGCCTGGGTCCTTCGTGGCCGTTCGCCAGGCACCGCGAACAACCGCCTCGGCCGTTTCGGTCGTTTCGGTTCTTTCGGCTGCTGCTGGTTCGTCGCGCGCAACGCTCACACACTCGGCCGTGGGTGTGTGTGGTTGTTGTCTGTTTCTTCTTTTAGTAAGTTCATGGGGCGCCGGCGCTGCATTATTTTGGCGCCTATGCGCTGCATTATCCGGGGGCGCTGGCGCTGCATTATCGGCTGGAATTAAATGGGGCGCCGGCGCTGCATTATCCGCAGCCTTCTTGGCCTCCCATTTTCGGATGCGTGAGGCGCTGTCGGCGGCCTCCTTTTTGCGGGTGTCGCTTTGCCGGTAGGCGGCGATCCGGTCGGCCAAGTCGGCAAACCTGGGGAAGCCATAACCGCGACACGGCCGCCCCCGGCGATGCGGCGGCTGCTGAGCACCGTTCGTGGAGGCTTGCAGTAGGCCGCCGGCGAGAAACCGCTTGAATGTCCGGGTTATGCTTCGGCGGGCCAGGCCGCTTTCCCCGGCGATTTGGGCTTGCGATACGGCATGTTGCAGATCGTCGCCGGCCTTCCACAGCGCCAGGGCGTAGCAAGTTGCCTCAACGCCCGGCAGGCCGTGTTTCCGGCAGAAGGTTCCGAGTCGGGTAATGCCCATAGGCCCAAATCTTCCCTTCAGCTCCGGGGGCAGGGCCTCTGCCCTTCCTTGGGCAGCTTGAAACAGTTTCATGGCAATCATCTTTCTACGCCATAGGCGTAAAAAAACCGCGAATCACAGGAATTTGTGCTTGACGCGGTCTGAGCGAGCCGATATGATCGCCATAGTTTCGTGGCAATCAGGGCCGTAGCCCTCAACTGCGGCCCGTTTCATGCGCGCTCTAAGTTGTCTCAACTGGCCGGGAACGCCCCGGCCGACTCCAATCTATCTCTAGCCCGATTCTGCTGGGCGTTGGTTGCACGCGCCCCGGGATTGCCGACCGAGGCGGTGGACGATACAGGCTACGCGACAGGCGTAGGCGTAGAAAGCATACGGGGAATAAGCTGAATGATAGCGGTGGGCGCAACATCCTGTCGCGTTCATGGAACACCGTCCCTGTGTCGTCACGGGGGGGTATAGCAGGCTGCGGCGTGGCCGTCAAGCACAATCCAATACTTTTTTTCGCTATCCCAGGTCCGCCGGCAGGATGAATCGACACGCACGTTTGGGGCAGCGCAGGCCCTCGGCCATCAACTCAAGGATGGACCCACATTT
>CAZUUK010000100.1:0-11067 GCA_964622675.1 uncultured Planctomycetota bacterium
CCTTCGGCTGCACGAGCATCGGCGTGCCCTTGGAGCGACAGCTTAAGGCGTTTGCCGACGGTGCTGAAAGGGTTTTAGTTGACGTGGACGGGGCTGGCCTGGTGCACATTAGCGCGGATTTTAAGTCGCGTGTGCACCCCGAGGGCCACGGTCACAGCGTGATAGTCCTCGACGGGAATTCAGGATACCGCGTGGTCGAGCATACGAGCAGTCAGGAAAATATGAATGGTGACGGGTCGCGAGATTACTACAAGCTGCACGTAGATTGGACGAACTACGGCCCACACTGGTACGCGGCAAAGGTGACTTCGGATCAGGAGGGTACGAGGGTTCAGGTCGACGGGAATACCAGGAAAGTGCTCAAGCGAAGATACGCCGTGACGGTTGATATAGACAAATTTGATCCGCAAGCCAATGTGGAGGACTCGGAGTTCACACTGGATTCGCTGGGGGCTCCCGCGGGGACAAAGGTGGTCGACAAAGTTGCCGGCATCACCTACGCGTATGGGGTTCCAGAGGTCGGCGAGACCGATCTTGAGACTCTTTTTCGGGAAAGCCATCTAGCTAAGTCCAGAGTCTTCAGTCTGGCGACACATTCTGAAGCGACCGGAAGGGACATGGGCAAAGCTAGCGGTGTTTCTGGTGCGGGACCAAGATTACCACTGGTTTTTCTTGTTACTGTAGCGCTCGCTGTTGCGGCAGGTTCGGCGCTGTTGCTGCGCAAGGTTTGCGCAAATAAGTTGGTGAAGAAATAAGGCACCTTGAGCGACAGCAGCTCCTCTAGAGCTCGCAGAGTGTTTGGTCAAGCGATTGCGACGAAGTATCGAAACTATGGCGGAGCCGGAAACGCGTGCTCGGACGATTCATATGACCATGACTTCCGAAGGAGGCAGGCCGGTACTGCCGGCTCAGTAACTGCGGTGTACCAGGTGGCAGCGATGACGACCTTAGATAGTATTGAACGCCCGTGAGGGTTGGTGGCGGAATGGCAAGCGTGTCGGCCTCGCGAGCTCGGTCACTTGACAAGACCCCCGTTCGCCAAACCAAACACCGGGATGTCGATCGCCATAGCTTGAGGCTGGCCAGACATTTCGACGTGCAGCACGATGCTCGCATTAGCCACGCGGGACGGATCCTCTATCCGGCCCGTGAAAGATATGGCCGCCTCGTGAGTCTCCGCCGTAGGAAAGCTGCAGTTCAAACCCGTGGTTGCGGTGTCGACCCCAACGATCCTAAAGGGGTCTCGGGTCATGGACACCGTGGTGATCGTCTTGTGCACGCTCTGCCCGGAGCGGATCTCTCCGAGAAACAGCACTTCGGGAAGCAAGAGGACCGGCGCAACCACCCGACACATGAGCGGCACCCTCAGCGTTTGAAATCCCTCTACGCTCGTGTGCACGTAAAGCGCTCCCTCGACGTCTCCCACGAAATCGCGCTCAGGCATGAGCGATAGCGCCAATATGCAAGCGTTATTGCCGACAAGAGCTACCGTGCCAGGAGCGGCCGGCACAAGTCCCTCCGCAAGCTCTCTCTCCAGAATCCGCCAATCACCCTTCAGGCCGCGAGCGACCAATTCAACCTCTGCAACGTCCAGAGGGACGTCTCCAGAGTACGTGAGGTGGCAGTACGTTGTGTATGTCGCCCCGGCGACCAGGCGACCAAGGTCCAGGTACTTCGGCTCCACACTAACGGTCTTTGTGGCATTCCCGCAAGCGGCCAACTTCATAAGCGGGAACCGAGGGTCATTAGTCGCGACGTATGCAAGATGAACAAATGAGCCTTTCCCCTTCTCAACGCTGTACTTGAGCCTGATTTCGCCCGCGCCGCCCGGCGGGACGGCTTGCTTCGGTTTCTCCGATTCCATGCAAGGACAACCGGCCCGTACTCGCTCAATAATCAAGTCAGCGGTGCCCAGATTCCGAAATGGGAACACGAATTCGACCGGTTCCCCGGTCGATGGGATTTCACCTTTGTCTATGAGGAGGGTATCAAATTGTATCCGAGGCGCAGCGTGTGTCGGCCTCGGGAGGAAGGCCGGCAAGGGACGGGTATCATTTTGCCGCCAAACCGTTAGCGTCCTCCTTGTCCACCGTTCCCGAAAGTCTTTGAGCGTCCAGACCTGCCTGCGTCCCTGGCCGTCGAACAGAAACACGTGTTCATCGTCTGCCCCTACGACGACCAGAAAATGGTCGGGATTCATATGTGCCACTGCAGGAAGCCGGCCCGTGATTAGCTCCTCAAAAGTCTCGAGCCTGGCATCTGCGCCGAGGCCTACCAGCGAGAAGAATTCAAGCAGATCCTTCATGCTGTGGCCGCGATCCGTAGGGGGCAGGAGTCCAATCACGTCTTCCATCTCCAAAGGGACTCCCAGCACTTGGCAGCAACGAAACGCCGCCCAGTGCCCGCAGAGCGGCTGAGGGGGAGCGGAGCTTTGCGTAGGAGTATCTTCTGCCAGGGAGACCGCGGAAATGCAGGCAAGGCACAGGTACGACAGGGCCGGCAGAGAACGAAGCAGAGATTTCATGCGCTCAGGCCCTTCTTCGCCGCGTTCGAGCAAGAAACGCAGCGATGAGGCCCAGTAGCACGAAAGCCGCTGCGCCTCCGATGATGAGGGGATAGCGGTTACCCTTGAGCGAACGCTCCGCCGTCCGCTTCCCCATGGTCTCGCCTGGGCTGCCGGTATCCTCCTGCGCACTTAGAGCATCACGGGGTTCGGGCTGGACCTGGCCTGCCGGAAATTCCTCCAGCATGGACCCCACATCCGGAAGTTCAACTGCTTTTTCCTCCCCGTAGCCGTAGACATACGATATGCCCATCCTTTGGTCTGTCACCCGAACGCCAGGCGTAACGCCGAGTTTCTCGAGCGAGAATTCAGAAGGGTCTACGGGAATGTTTACGACGTTGTCAGCAAAGCTGATCGTTCTTGCCCTTTTCCAAACGCTTCCGTCCTCGTAGTGCAGATCCAGCAGTAAAGAGACCGCCTTCGGAACCCACGCTCCGCGCTGATATTCGTAGCTCCAGTCGCAGTTCTCGACACCCTCTGAAGCCTCGGCGTAGTAGTTGACCAGATTGCCGCCTTGAGCCAGATCGAACGTATAGCGGTTCACTACGCCCCCGCCTTGTGTCTCCAGGATCACGAGATCGCCTTGCCGCTTGATCGTCCCCGGAGTCAAGTCCGGGTTAGCTGCCTCACGGTAGTAAAACATCAACCTTTCCGTCAAGTCATGACCTCGATGCGTCAGATACCACATGGGGTCGAAGCTGTAACTGTAAGCACCCTTCCGCGCTTCCGAAGCAGGCAATATCACTAGGGTGTTTTTCTTCTCACCTGCGCGTGTAGTCACACCCGGCCAGCAGTGATAGAAAGCGTCGCCCTTTTTCATTTCGTTGGATACCTCTCGAGCATCCGCCACAGGAAGAAGCCGGCCATCTTCCAGGCTGATGCGCTGGGGCGTCACAGGAACAAGCTGGCCATCTTGCCTGTTGCGACGCTCCTCGACGACCCACTGCCACCGCGTGGCCCCCTGCTCGCTGTCGTAGACAAAGGTGGCGGAGTTCTTCTCGTCCAGCGTCACGCCCTTCTCGTCTTCATAGGCCACATCGATTCGGGCGGCACCCCGCCAGGTTCGGATCCGTTCGACGTTGTCCTTGTGCGCCATGGCGGTCAGCCTTAGCAACTCCGTGTCGCCTTGAACGACAGCAGGAAGATGCGCCGGTACAAAGAGCGCGACTACGGAGGAAAGGAGGAAGAACCATCTCGGCCGCGAACCGTTTAGCCTCTGGCCAGGCCTCTTACCAGAAATCATCCGCCTATGCCCCACAGATTCCAAAGCGCCATGCTTACTAGACACAACCTCGAACGGGAGCGGCGGTTGACGAGAGCCCCGCGAAACGCGCCTCTACCGCGCGCGGTATGGCCCACGGGCAACCGTTCAGACCCGACACTCACAAGCTTGCGCTTGCCGAAGCACAATTGACGCCGGTACTGCTACTCTACCTTGGGCGAGGCTACTACCTGCTCAGTCGCGCCCCGGAGCAGATCCGCCTTCGGACCTCCTATTGCGGCTTATAGCAGCTATAGGTCTTCGTATCGTACGTACCTCCCTTTGCCCCCTGGACGCACTCGGTGCATGTCCCGGTTCCAGAAATGCAATTGCCGCTTACGCTCGAACACTGCATGTTGCTCTGGGTACTCCCGTCGGTATTGCAGCTGTACACAGTGTAGCACTCCACGTCGTCATCTTCCTGGCATAGACCGTCAGGTGTTTCGTCCGTGACGCACACGTCTCTGGAGTTCTTTGTGCCCTTCCAAGCGGGGAAGCACACACTTCCATTAACGCATCCTCCACACCCCGGTTGGTTGCAGTCGTTTCTCTCGTCCACGCCGTCGCAATCGTAGCATGCGCTGCCCCATATGCCGGCTATTTCTTCCTCAGTCAGCGCCCGACTCGCGACTGCCTGAGAACCGATGAGAACCCCGGCGATGGACGCGACCGCCAACGGCATAGCGAGACACATAAATAGCCACTTCATCTTCTTCTCCCCCTACCTGAGGCTAGACCTGCTTAATACTCCCTCGCGGCTTCCGTGCCGTTAAGGCCCGCGGCGCTAATCAGCCGAACCGGTGCTCACCTCCTTCCCCGCGGTCCAGCCGTTTGCACAACCTGACTTGTTTCAATGGCGATTCAGTTAGACAATATAGGTTGCCAGCCACGCTTTAACCTTATACAACTTTGGCTCCGCGTCTCAACCCTTAATCTTTATTTTATGCAAATATTTTTTCTGCGCACCGAAACACGCCCGTTGATGGCACCGATTAGTGGCGCGGGAAGTTCCCAACGCCCCACCCAGGTTGAGCTCTAGGCTTCCATGCAGTCCACATTTCCGCTCGTTTTCGCGCTTCGCTCAGTTGCCGCCCGGGCGTGCCCAGCCACCGCAGCGCGTCCACTTGAACCCGGCTGTGCCCCGCTTCATCGACCCAAGGATGGGAGGCGAGGTGGCAAGGATTTACTTCGTTCGCCCATCCAACCCCGACGATGTTGCTCCATATGAGCAGAATCTCCGCCCGCAGGACGAGGCCGAAAAGCTTGCTTGCAACGCCAGAAGTATCATCTACTCTCCGACGATAGTCGCCGGAGTCATTGCCTGCCAACTCAAGCGTTTCGCTCTTAACCAGCGGCTTTACCCTCAAGTGTTCCCGGATGCCGGCACAGCGCTGATCAACTAGTCGCTCTCACCTGCGTCAGACATCCCCGGGCCGAACCTCTCAGCGGGAACTGTTCGATGATGTCCGAACGCCGTCAAAGCCATGACAAAGGGGAAGAAGAGAGCTAGCGATGAAGCATGGAAAATGCACAAAGAGGCCTTGACAAGAGTTCGAGGCGGAGCTAGCCTGACTCTGCCTCGGCCGTGCAAAAGAGGCTTATTTGCTAGACGGGGTGAAGGCTCGGCTCTCGAGCGGAGGTGGAACGATGGCCAAAGGATTCGTAGTTGTACTTGTCCTGTTGTTGGCTCTCGGATTGTGGTTCCACGGGGCTGCGGAGGAACTCACTTTTGCAGGCGAGGCGGATGCTCTGAAGTGGGCGGAGTACATCAATTCGAATCTGCCCCGCAAAGTTAATGATCCGGCCGCCCAGTACTGGACTGTTGGCGCCAAGAGCGGCACTATAGTGATGCAGCGCGCCCCCAGCCCCTCAAAGCCGAACTACATTCTTCCCGTCACTGCGCTGGATAAGACCTCTGGCAAATACAGTCTAGGGCCTGAGGGCAAGGCGGACGGTGGGATCACCTTCGTGCTGGCCCCCGGCTGTCATACGGGTTTTCGTTGCCGAATCATCGTACCAGGAAAGCTCGTGGCAAGCCTCGGGGCCGGATACTTCAACGCGGAGAAGCCCCTTGAGCATCCAGCGTTCTACGTGGACCTCTACGAGGGACGTGACCCTGTGCTTGCCAAGGACCACGTGCCCGTCCAGTCAGATAACCCTAAGCTGACAGCCTCGCCTGTAGCTCTCCGAATCAGTCGAAAGGGCAAGATGGCGGAGTTTTCCTATGACCATGACGTCGACGGCAATTTCACTGTCCTGCATCAACTTGAGGTAGGTGCAGAAGCCGCAGCCATGTTTGGGATTGACGGCTTCGAAGACAGGCACAGCGCTGACGAGTATCTCATACAAAAGGTGGTCATCAAGGGAGTAACCCGCAACGAATAGGACCGAAAGCAGTCAGCGAGGGGTTGATCCTTGCCTCAAGAGAATCTCTGATGTTGTTGTCGGGGGAGTGGTTGTTGTTCTGCTTGCGCCTCTATCCGCCGTGGTGGCACTGATAGTAAAGGTTTCCTCCCGTGGGCCAGTGATATTTCGGCAGGAAAGGCTGGGAAAGGACAGGCGGGCTTTTACCGTCTACAAGTTCAGGACAATGAGACATGCCCCGAAGGATGGTGGGCGTCATGTATGGGCAAGAGATGATGACCCTCGCTGTACGGCAGTCGGGCGCGTACTAAGGGCGGCGGGGCTCGACGAGTTGCCGCAGTTAATCAACGTGCTCAGGGGAGAGATGAGCTTGGTAGGCCCAAGGCCGGAGATGAGCCGTATCGCACGGCGCCTGGCCAAGCGGATCCCAGAATACGCCGAGAGGGTTGCTGTCAAGCCGGGCATGACAGGTCTCGCGCAGATACGGGGTTTCAGGGGTAACACCTCTCTTCATGAGCGGCTCAAGTACGACCTGGAGTATATATCTAGATGGAGCTTGAGGCTCGATGCGACGATCCTGCTTGCTACTCTCTTCGTTTGCCTGAGGAAGTGCGTCGAGGAAGCCAGCACGCTTTTCAGAAAGCAGTCCAACCAGGTCGTCTGCCGCCGACGGCAATAAGCAGTGCAAGATAGGAAACCGGGGCGGGGGTGCTAAGCCACCGTCTGCCGAAGGCACTGTCCGCGAGGAGACCCCCTAGTCGATTGGAGTCTGTAGCCGCTTGATAGTCCAACCGGAGACCGGTTGATGCTGCTCCGACGTAGCTGGCCACTTAGGAGACTGCTCTGCGCTGGTCAGGCGGAGTTAGGCCAACGCTCAACAAGGGGGTCAGCATTCACGGAGCCGACCGATCAAATCCCAATGTGGTCTCAAGACCCAGCGGAGGAGGGGGAAGAGAATGCGTGCATCCCACAGGTGTATAGGTCCACTGCTGGTCGCTTTGCCTGTCTTGGTTTCCCAAGGATGTAAAGAGCGCATTCCGGGCGGGCGGATTGTCGTGCTTAATCCCACCTTCAATGGGGATCTCGAGATGGAAGTGGCGTCAACCGCTCACCCTGGTTCTACTATCTACGCGTCATGCTGGTGTAATGCCGAAGATAAGGTAGTCCAAAGGGCATCGGCAGCCGGTGGCCTTGAGAACCGGGGAATCGTGCTAGCCGAGCCGGGAGAGCACGTGATCCAGCGCTTTCCAGCATATGAGTATCTGGCCCGGGGGAGGACAGGTACAAGGGTGCGTCTTCACAATTGCCCACCGACGGAGAAATCACGCTGAGTCACCCGCCCGTCGAGGCAAGGGTCGTTGTCGAGGAATCGCGACCACACATGGACAGCGCGTTCTGGGCGCTGTGTCGACAGTTCCGCGGGGCTCCCCACCGCAGCAAGGGATGGCTGTATATGACCCACGACCCATCAGGCAGCGGAGGATACCGCCCGATGGAGTGGACCGGACCAAGGAATCCTTACGCCGGGTCTTACAGGGGTGTTGCCGATCCTGGCGCGGCGATCTCCTACAACTTCCAGGTCGCCGGAAAGGTCGAGGCGACCCTGAGGGGTTGGGAAGCCCCTCGGGACGGACGGGTTCTCGTTCAATGCCGAGCAGCGCGCTCCGCGTGAGGCTCTCCACCGGTTGCTGGGCCTTTGAGGCAGAATGTAGGACCTCGCTGATTCAAGGATCCAGATGAGCAAGACACCAAATGGTTCCTCCGAGCAGGTCTCGGAGCATGGTGAACGGGTCATGGTTAACCCAGTTACGACTCCCATTACACAAGCCAGGAATTCCAGGTAAGTGTATGCTGAACTCCTGAGGCTGAATTACGAGGAACTGCAAGAGACAGGATGCCCGACAAGGTTGAAGCTGTGTTCGTAGCTGCGGGTAAAGGAGGGCCGTTGCGGTCAGGATGTTTCGAAAGGTGACGCAGGCGCGGTCTCCGCTTTCCGCCATATTGCGTTTCGCGAGGCATCTCGTAAGCTCGTCAAGTAAATAGTTGGGGGCGGAAAAGGGGACCAAGTTGAATCTAGACGCTCTCCACCGTAAACTGTTTCTTGCAGGGGTGAAGAGGCCGATAGTGAGACGGGTATGGCGCAACATTGGCGCATTTGCGTGGAAAGAGATCCTCACCAACCTGAGGAATCTGCGCTTGCCACTCGCACTTCTCCTTCTGCCTTCGTTGGCAGTCGTGGGGGCCATTGCGTCGGCAGTGGAGTATCGAGAGAGGGTCGACCTCGTCCGAGCAGGCGAGCAAGAGCAAGAGGTGAATCTCAAGGAAGCTCTTGCGATCGAGGATATCCCGTCACGGCTGCGCGCGGTGTTGCAGCAGGGGCTTCATGCCTACAGGCTTCCTGCCCCGATGAGCGTACTTGTCAACGGCCTGGAAGGCCGACTACCCCTTGACTTCCATGCCATCAGCTCCAGGAGCAGCTGCTACCTCCGGCTGCAGACGGATAAGCCGAGTCAGCAGTTCCACGGCAACCCTCTCAGCGAGTGGTTCGAACGCCCCGACTTGCTCCACGTGGTTGGCGTCGTGGCCAGCCTCTTGGCGCTGTGGTTTGCCGCGGATTCGTTGACGACGGAGCGAGAGAGACAAACGCTGAGGGTTGCACTCGCAAACCCGGTATCCCGCTTTACAGTCATCGCTGGAAAGCAGCTTGGCGGCTTCATTTCCATTTGGTTTCCTTTGGCTATTGCCCTGACGGCAGCGCTCGCAGTCGCCACGTACATAGGCCAACTCCCGCTCACAAGGAGTTTGCTCCTTCGGTGGATGTGGCTGGGCTTGCTGAGCACGCTTTACTTAGCGTCGTGGTTCGGGATAGGGCTTCTCTTGTCGGCCGTATGCCGGTCATCGTCCACCGCGTTGGTGAGCGGCTTGTTTGTATGGCTCACCCTTACCCTGGCGTGGCCTGCTGCAGCCCCCCTGGCCGCGCGCGCACTAATGCCGGTTGCGCCGAGACCGAAGATCCAATCGTGGCAGATCGACTGGGAGGCGGCCGGCGGTAGCGCCAAGGTCCTCAAACGGCATAGTTCTCAGTTCAAAGTACCGAGAGAAAAAACAGCCGAGGAAAAGGCCAAGCTGCAACTGGTCAGGATGCAGGAAGCTTCGTTGAAGCGACAAGGCGACCTGGCCCGGCTCATCGCAAGGCTCTCCCCGCCGGGAGCTTTTGAACTCGCGGCGACAGAGTCGGCAGGCACTGGGCCCACCTACTATCAGCTTGTGACCGAGGCTGACCGGAAGTACGGTGAGGAGTATTATGAGTGGGCCTTCAAGCTCCGTCTGAAAGATTTCGCCAAGGAGGAAATCTCAGCGGACGAACTCTCGCGGGACGCGCTGCCTGCTTGCGTCTTTCCCACGCCGCCTTTGGCGGAAGCCTTCAGGCGTTCCCTGTTGGATATATTGCTGCTTGGAGGGTGGGTTGTAGTTACCGGGCTGCTGGGCTATGCGGTCTTCATGCGCCAAGAGTTGACGTAGGCACAGGAGGGGACGTTGCTTCTGGCCATCGTGAGAAAGGAATTACTCGAGAAGCTTTTCACACTGCGCTTCGCGGTGGCATCGCTATGCCTTGTTATCGGGATGCCCCTCCTCACGTACGTTCGCGTCAGAGCCTTCGTTGAGCAATCGCACGAGGTCACCAGACACATCAGTGAATCGTACAACGACATTCGCGATTTGCACAACCAGATCAAGTCCCGACACACGGACGTCATCGTAGGCATCCCTCCGAGGCCCACGGGAGTATTCGTCACGGGATTGGACCTCCAGGGAGCGGACCTCCGCGTTCCGCCCAGCTTTGACCAGGACATAAGTGTCGACCTGGCAGCCAGCCCGTCAAGCAGCCTCTTCAAGGAGCTTGACTTCATCCGCTTCATAGGGATAGTGCTGGGGTTGCTGACGATCCTCTTCAGCTATGATTCCATCGCAGCAGAAAAAGAGGATGGGACGCTTGCGCTGTGCATGACCTACAGCGTCGCCAGGAGTCACTTCCTTTTGGGCAAGTGGCTGGGCGGATACCTCGCATTGATTACTCCGTTCCTCATAGGGCTCTTGATAGCATTCGCAGTCATATCTGGCACCGCAGGTTCGGCAGTCACAAGCACCGACTGGATCATCCTTGCAGGCCTTGTTGTGACTGGCCTCCTCTATGCGGCCGCTCTGTATTCCGCCGGGCTCTTTGTGTCAAGCCTGGCTGCCCGCCCTGCCACGGTCGCAGCCGCCATGCTTGTCATATACCTTACCTGGACCGCCGTACTTCCAAATGTTAGTCCGCTCATAGCTAGCCTCATCGCAAGGACCCCTTCTCCCCTGCAAACCGCGAGGGAGAGATCCGCTGCACTAGATGAGCGTTCGGATCAGCTTGATGAAGCATACGACCAGAGAATAGAAGAAGATGGGCTTACATACGGCACTCTGGAATTCTGGGCTGCAATTTTCGAGACGGACGAGAGCGTTTTGAAGGCTCTAGCGGATACAATGGCTCAACTAGATGCACGCCGTGTAGCTCTCGCCAGGCGGCAGCTTTCGGCCTCAGAGTGGATAGCGCGGCTCTCGCCGTACGCTTCAGCGGCCCTAGCGGGGCTGAACATGTGCGGCGCCGCGCCCATCGATCGCTTTCGACTACTGGAACAGCTTGACGTATTTCGGGGGGATTTCCAAGCCCATGCCTCCCGGGTGCGGCAGCGATATTTCAAAGAGTGGAGAGCAAACTACAAGCATCATGCAGGTCAGATGATGATCGCCGAGGCGATGCCTGCACCCCCGTTTGACTTCGGCGTCGATTTCCCGCGGTTCGAGTACGCGACGAGGCCGCTGGAAGAGAGGTTGCTCGCAG
>CAZUUK010000101.1:0-11019 GCA_964622675.1 uncultured Planctomycetota bacterium
TGTGGGGCCAATGATTGGAGGCTGGAGGATGGCTCCTTAGGTGTCGGGGCCGAGGTTCTCCGGAAGTCAGGGGTGGTATTCACGGGTGCGTCCTAGATAGAGGAACGCTGCAATGAGCGGAGATAGGGGCCTGAAGGCCGCTGAGGGAGGTCGAGCCGGCGCGCGAGTAGTGAGGTTCGGGAGGGAGTTGGGCGGATCGCGGATCAGGCTGGTTCCGTTTCTGGTTGCTGTGTTTATCGCGCTGCTGACGACGGCGCCGGCAGGGCCGGTGAGCGAGGAGGAGGCGCGAGAGGCGGCGATTGGATGGACGCAGGCGGTGGAGGGGGCTTTGGGTGTTGATATGCCTGCGATCGGGGAAGGGACGCCGGGGATTGCGCTTCTGGGCGAAGGGCGGATAGTGGCGCACGTGTTCGAGGGGTTCTATGACGGGTTTGTGATGGTCGCGGCTGATGATCTTCTGTCTCCGATCCTGGCTTACTCGGAAGATACGCGATTCGATCCGGACGTGCCGGCGGCTGCGATACTTCTGGAGGCGGCTGCGTTCAGACTGAGGGAACTTGAGGGGGAAGAAGCGGCGTTTCATCCGGGGTGGGAGGCGGTGTCGAAGGCGGGGCTGCCGGCAGAGGGTGAAGATGGGCGTATCGGACCGTTGCTGAGTTCCAGGTGGAAGCAGGGGGATCCGTACAACCGGCTGTGCCCTTACGACGTGTTGAATGGCGGCAGAAGTGTCGTCGGGTGCGTGGCCACGTCGATGGCGCAGGTCATGCATTTTCACCAACACCCGCCGAGGGGGACAGGGGAGCATTCTTATGTGTGGAGAGAGGGAACGGCGTACGAGCAGGAGCTGTCGGCGAACTTCGATACGGAGTACGACTGGGAGAACATGCCGAATTGGATAAGCGCGTCAAGCCCGCAGGCGGAGATCGACGCGGTTGCGAAGTTGTGCTACCACTGCGGTGTCTCTGTGGATATGGATTATTCTTCCCAAGGGTCGGGTGCGGCGATGGGGCTGGCCCGGAGAGCTCTGTATACTTACTTCTTTTACTGGGACACCTCGTCATACGAGCGCCGGCACAACTATACGGATGCGGAATGGTTCGATCTTATGGAAGGGGAAATCGGTGCGGCGCGCCCCGTCCTGTACGGGATGTACAACGCGTCTGACGAGGGGCACGCTATCGTGCTGGACGGGACGGATGATTCAGGGGGGTTGATGTTTGTCCACTTAAACATGGGTTGGGGCGGATATTCAGACGGTTGGTACGCGATTGGAGACTTCCCGGATACGTGGGAATACGGCCATCAGGGTATTATCGGGGTCGAGCCAATCTCCGCGATAACGCCAACCCCCACGCCGAGCCCGAGCATCTCGCCGACTCCCACAGCGACGCCAACGGCGACTCCTACACCTACGCCGACGGCGAGCCCTAGTCCTACACCGACACCGACGCCTACGGTGAGCCCTAGTCCTACCCCGACGGCAACTCCTACGCCGAGTCCTACACCGAGCGTAACGGTGACGTCTCCCAACGGAGGGGAGGTTTGGTATCGCGGCGGCACGTACGAGATCAGGTGGGAATCGGAGGAAGGGGGGACGGTTGATATTGATCTCTATAAGGGAGGGAGCTTGTATCGGGCGGTAGTCTGGGGGACTACGAATGACGGGTCGTACGAGTGGACCGTTCCGACGGATGTAGCTGTGGGCTCGGATTACAGGGTTAAGGTCACAAGCGCTTCGGTATTTGATTACAGCGATGGGTACTTTGCTATCGGCGAGGCGACACACGTTACAGTTTCGTCTCCGAATGGGGGTGAGGTGTGGTCGGTCGGGAGAACGTACGAGATTACGTGGGATTCGGATGAGGGGAGGACGGTTGATATAGATCTCTATAAGGGGGGGAGCTTCCGCCGGGCGATAGCCTCCGAGGCGCCTAACGACGGTTTATACGAGTGGACGGTTCCGGGGGATGTAATCATCGGTTCGGATTATAAGGTGATGATAACGAGCGATTCGGACTCCGATCAGAGCGACGGCTTTTTCACCATTGAGGGGCCGGCGTATTTGACGGTTCTTTCGCCGAACGGCGGGGAGACGCTGTACACAGGCGGGACGCACGAAGTTACGTGGACATCGAATGAGGGCGGGACGGTTGACATTGATCTTTACGCGGGCGAGAGCTTCTGCGAGGGAATAGTTTCGGGCACCCCGAACGACGGCTCGTACGAGTGGTCCATTGGGAGTGGATTGAGTATCGGCCTGGATTACAGGGTCAAGGTTGCAGGCGCTTCGGCGTTCGACTACAGCGACGGCTACTTTGCCATCGAGGAGGGGCCGTACGTTGAGGTTCTTTCTCCCAACGGAGGGGAGCTGTGGCGTATGGGCGAGACGTACGAGGTGAGCTGGGAATCGAACGAGGGCGGGACGGTTGATATTGACGTTTATGATGGGGCTAGCTTGCACCGCGCGATAGCGTCGGGGACTCCGAACGACGGGTCATACGAGTGGACGATTCCGGGAGATGTGGGTACTGGGTCGGAGTACAGGGTGAAGGTAACAGGGGGTTCCGATTTTGACTACAGCGATGGGTATTTCACGATAGACGAGGCGGCGTATGTAAGGGTCGTTTCCCCCAGCGCCGGGGAGCTATGGCGGATAGACGGCACATACGAGATCGGGTGGGAGTCGAACGAAGGGGGAACGGTTGATATTGACCTTTATAAGGGGAGCGGCTTGGAACGGGGAATCGCTTCGGAAACCTCGAACGACGGATCCTATGAGTGGACAGTTCCGGGTGATGTGGCAATTGGTTCGGATTATCTGGTCAAGGTGACGAGTGCTTCGGATTTTGATTACAGCGATGGTTATTTCGGCATAGGTGAGAAGGGGTGTGTTACGGTCATTTCGCCGAACGGGGGGGAAGTCTGGCGCGTGACGAGGATGTATGAGATCCGTTGGGAATCGAACGAAGGCGGTACGGTTGATATACAGCTTTACAAGGGGGATAGCCTGTACCGCAACATAGGCTCCGCGACGCCGAACGACGGTTCGTACGAATGGATTGTTCCTGTGAGCGTGGTTGCCGGATCCGACTACAGGGTGAGGATCGCGAGTGGCTCCGATAAAGACTACAGCGATGGGTTTTTTAGCGTGGAAGAGGAACCGCGGGTGATCCCGGAGAACCCGGCGGTCTGGAGAGGGGAGTGGCTGCATTTCACGACGACGTTTGGGGCTGGGGGGGAGTGGTCACTCATCTTGGCGCCTTCGGGGGGAAAGATTGATGCGGGGACCGGCATTTATCAGGTGGGGGAGACGCAGGGCGTGACAGATATCGTAATGGTTTCGGCGGAGGGAGAGAGTCTGGCGACAAGTATTACGGTTACTTTGGGGCCGCGGGCTGTTGGGACAGCCGGCCCTCCAACGTCAATGGACGTCGACGGCGGCGGTGTTGGTCTGAGCGACGTCATTCTGATGCTCAGCTATGTGGTGGGCGTGGAGACTCCAACCGCGGAGCAAGCTTCGGCGGCGGACTTCGACTGCGACGGCTCCGTGGGCCTGGGCGACGTCCTCAACGCTCTCCGGATCGTCGTGGGCCTTGAGCCGGTGCTGTAGTGTGTTCTCTGGGGTGGTTGCGGTAGGTGGAATTTCGGTTGTCAGGAGGGTTGCTCGGGTTTTGTTTGGGGACGGCGGAGGAGGATGAAGAGTAAGGCGGTGAGGATGAGGACGGGGATTTCCTGGAGGGCTAGTCTGCGCAGGTCCACGTGGACGGTGGAGAATCTAGCAAGCGGTCCTGCCTTTTGGGCGCGGGCTTCTCTCTGCTTTTCGGCAATTGCCGGATCGTCGGAGAAGGTAGGCTCGCCGTGCATGGCGGTGTAGACTGCTCCGGCGAGGTCTGCGTCGGTGGGCGGCACGACGAGAGGACGGTAGCCGAGTTTGCCGGCGTGCTTCTCCCCGTACCCGTCATATTCGTAGCGGAACGGGGGATAGAGTACCATGAAAACGGCGACGGCGAGGCCGATCATAAGCACCAGTCTTTGGGATCTGTTCATCTGTCTCTCCCTTCGAGCTTTGTGTGCGGATTCGTTGGACGCGGTTTTCCTGTGCGCGCTGCGACAAGCGGATTGTATGGGGTCATGATACACGGTATTGGCGTGATGTCCAGAGGGGAAGCTGCAGCTCCGGCGGATGAGGAGAATTCCGATGGTCATGGCTGCGCGGGAGGCTGTGATGCGGCCTCGACGGAGTCGGGGCGCTGTGCGCGATCCGGAAACCCGGCTTACGGATTTGGCAGGCAAGTTCGGATCCTTTACCGCGTAAAGCGATTAGGTTGGCGGGGTGAGTTCGGTGCCGGGAGCAAGGGCGCGGCAAGCAGCGTCCCTGCATGCTTGCTGAGAATTGGGGATGCGAGAGGGGATTTTCGGCGTGGAACAGGGGCATGTCACCTGTATAATGGCACATTCAGGCATCTCCTCGTGAGGCGCTTGGGAAGTCTTAACATGTTAGGCGGGAGATGACGCATGCACCTATATCTGATAAACCCCTCCAATCCGTTAGTCAAGATGATCAAGATGAATAAGAGCCGCTGGAGGCAGTACCGCGTCTGGAAGCCACTTAGCCTGCTCGTCTTAGCCGGGCTGACTCCTCCCGAGTGGGAGATAACGGTGATTGACGAGAACCTCGGAGCGCCCGACTACACCGCCATGCCGCGCCCCGACCTGGTGGGGATCACCGCCTTCACGTCACAAGCGGTTCGCGCTTATGAACTGGCGGACGAGTTCCGCAGTCGCGGCGTGCCCGTGGTGATGGGCGGCATCCATGCGACGATGTGCTTAGAGGAGGCGGCGGACCGGGTGGATGCCGTGGTGACCGGCGAAGCGGAAAGCATCTGGGCGCAGGTTTTGGAAGACGCGCGGCAGGGCGCCCTAAATCGGGTCTACACCGGCACTGCCTTGGAAATGGACAAAGTCCCCCTCGCCCGGCATGACCTGCTGCCGACCGGCTATCGCTTTGGGGCAGTCCAAACCACACGCGGTTGCCCACTCAACTGCAGCTTCTGCAGTGTGCCCGTCTTCAACGGAGGGCGCTTTCGCCACCGCCCGATCGGGAACGTAGTGGAAGAGTTGAAATTGATCCGGGAGAGGTATGTCCTCGTCGTGGACGACAACCTCGTGGGCATCCGCAAAGACCATATTGCCCGGACCAAAGAGCTGTTTCGCGCCATGATCCGGGCCAATCTTGGGAAGAAGTGGATTGCCCAGGCAACAATTAACATGGCCGATGACGAAGAGCTGCTTAGGCTGGCTGCGAAGGCTGGCTGCCTTGGTGTCTTCATTGGCTTCGAGTCGCCGAGTGTGGAAGGGCTAGCGGAGGTCCAGAAGAAGTTCAACGCCCGGGAAGGCCGTGACCTCAAGGCCTCTGTCCGGCGCATACAGCGGCACGGCATTCTGGTGACAGGCTCATTCATCATGGGGTTGGATGTTGATCGGGAGGGCATCGGCCGACAGATTGCCGATACGGCCAATCACTACGGTCTCGATCTCCTCAACGTCCTGTTCCTGACACCGTTGCCCGGAACACGCCTGTGGACAAAGATGGAATCGGAGGGCCGCATCGCGGCCAATGCCTTTCCGGAGGACTGGAAGTACTACACACTGACATTCCCAGTGGCCAGATACAGGCATCTATCCTGGGCCGATATACTGAGGGAGAGCGAAGCCTGCGGCAGAGGTTTCTACTCCTACCCGCGCATCGCGCGTCGCGTGCTAGCTAACCTGTGCCGTATGCGCAGGCCCATCGAAACGCTCCTGGGCAACCTTTCCTGCAGAATGACTTCGCTAGGATCGGAGCGTGACGCATGCGAAGGATTAGACTTGTCTTGGGGTAAAGCCGAAGCGAAAAAAGAGCTGACCTCCCCCGCAAAAACTGCTCCACGTTGTACGTGAAGTGGACCAGGGCATAGCGCACTAAATGAAGCCTCAGGTGAAAGGAGTGGTTCGCCGTACGGCGAATTGGAGCGCAGCATGGTAAAGGACGTTACAGGGCACATGGTTTACCTCCGGTGTCAGGCCTCGAAAGAGACCGTGAATGATCCCGGGATTATGCCTGTGCCGCTTGTTCGTTTCCAAGGGTGTGCTCATTGATTGCGCCGAAGCTCTGAGGTAAGAGCTTTCAGCTCCTCCCATTACCTTCTCCCGAAGCAAGCCAGTTTTCGAGGGGCATTCCCCTCGGGCGTCGCGCGGCTGGTGCAACTCGGGTCGGGCTACGCCCTCCCTCCGTTGCACCAGCCCTCCCCGTACCAATACCCCCCAGGGCGGGTACCGATCTACCTGATCCATTCCAGGAGAAGTGGAATTTCGGGGTTGACAAGGGGGTGGGTCTGGTGTATTGTTTTCGTGACGTAGGTGCGACAGGTTTTGGGTTAGAGAGAAGGATCTTTGAGTTGAACCCTAAGGTGCACGGGCAAATGAAGGCCGGAAGCAAGCGATTTAGCTATCGCTACTGGTACTGGTTTGCCTATTTTGCCGGGCGAGTCGCGGCGGCACCTTAGGGTCTGATGTGAGAAGCTGAGTTTTTTAGGCCCCGGGGCCCCGCGAGGCTCCGGGGCTTTTTGTTTGCCCGAAAGGAGGTGAAGGATGATTGTGGTGATGAAGCCCGGAGTGACGGAGGCGGAGATCCAGCACGTGGTAAGCCGGATAGAGGGGGTGGGGCTGAAGGCGGTGCTGCTTAGAGGCACGAAGCGCAACGTGGTCGCGGCAATCGGCGATAAGCGGGAGGTGCCGCGAGGTTTCTGGGAGGCGATGCCAGGAGTGGAGAAAGTGGTTCCAATACTTGCGCCTTACAAGATGGCGAGCCGCGAGCTGAAGGAGAGCCCGAGCGTGGTTCAGGTGGGGGAGCACGCTTTCGGGGGGACGAAGGTCGGCGTTATTGCCGGGCCGTGTACGGTGGAGAGCTACGAGCAGACGCTTTCGGTGGCGAGGGAGGTGAAGGAGCACGGAGCGGTGGCGCTGAGGGGAGGGGCGTTTAAGCCGAGGACGAATCCTTATACGTTCCAGGGTTTGATGGAAGATGGGCTGAAGGTGCTGGCGGAGGTGAGGGAGGAGGTGGGTCTTCCGATAGTGACGGAGGTGATGAGCGCGGCGGATGTGGAACTGGTGTCGGATTATGCGGATGTGCTGCAGGTAGGTGCGAGGAATATGCAGAACTTCCTTTTGCTGAAGGCGGCCGGGAAGGTGCGGATGCCGGTGCTTTTGAAGCGGGGTTTTTCGGCGACGATAGATGAGTTTCTGCTGGCGGCGGAGTACGTTTTGTCGCAGGGGAACGATGAGGTGATACTGTGCGAGCGGGGAATAAGGACGTTTGAGAATCACACGAGGTTCACGCTTTCGCTGTGCGCGGTGCCCTATCTGAAGCAGGTGACGCATCTTCCGGTGGTGGTTGATCCGAGTCATAGCACGGGGGACAGGTCGCTGGTGGCGGCGATGTCGCGGGGAGCGGTGGCGGTGGGAGCGGATGGGCTTTTGGTGGAGGTGCATCCGGATCCGGAGCGGGCTATTCTGGACGGGGCGCAGTCTTTGACTCCGGCGGAGTTTGCCGATATGATGGTTGGAATCCGCCGGGTTGCGGAGGCGGTTGATCGCGAAGCGTGAGTTCGGCAGAGGAAAAAGGAGCGCGGAGTGAGGATTGAGGCATCGAGGCGGGTCGAGTCAATTGGGGCGTACGCTTTCGCGGAGGTTGACCGGCAGGTTGAGAAGCTGCGGGGGGAGGGGATAGAGCCGATTGATTTCGGGGTGGGAGATCCGACGGTGCCGACGCCGGAGATCGTGAGGCGGGCGTGCCAGGAGGGGGTGGACCGGCACAAGTCGACGGGATATCCGAGCTACCAGGGAAGCGAGGGTTACCGGAGGGCGGTGTCGGAATGGATGAAGAGGCGTTTCGGGGTGGAGATCGATCCTGATTCGGAGATATCCTCGACGATAGGGTCGAAGGAGGCGGTTTTAAGTTTCGCCGAGGGTTTCGTGAGTCCCGGCGACGTTGTAATCGCGCGGACGCCGGGTTACCCGCCGTACTCGCGCGGGACGCTTTTTGCGGAGGGGGAGACCTATTACGTGCCGCTACTGAGGGAGAGAAGGTTTCTGCCCAATTTGGAGGCGATACCGGAGGAGGTGAGGGCGAAGGCGAAGATAATGTGGATGAATTATCCGAACGGTTCGACGGGGGTATCGGCGCCGGTTTCTTTTCTGGAGGAGGCGGTGAGGTTCGGGCAGGAGAACGACATAATCATCGCGTCGGACGAGGCGTACACGGAGCTTTATTATACTGATGAGCCGCCGCACAGCGCGCTGGAGGTTTCGAAGGAGGGAGTGGCGGCGTTCTTTTCTCTTTCGAAGCGTTCTGCGATGACGGGGTACAGAGTGGGCTGGGTTGCGGGGGATGCGAGGGTGGTGGAGGTGTTTCGGAAGGTGAAGACGAACGTGGACAGCGGGACGCCGAACTTCATACAGGATGCGGCGGCGGCGGCGCTTTCCGACGAGAAGCACGTGGAGGAGATGCGGGCGGAATATAAGAGGAAGCGGGACATTCTGGTGGAGGCGCTGGTGGGAGCGGGGCTGGAAGATTGCACGCCGGAGGCGACGATTTATCTGTGGCAGAGGTGTCCGGAGGGATATTCGAGCGTGGAGTTTGCGAAGCTTCTTTTGCAGCCGGAGACGGCGATTGTGACGACGCCGGGTGCGTGGATAAGCGACGTGACGGAGGATGGGTTGAATCCCGGGGAGGGATACGTCAGGTTCGCGCTGGTGCCGAGCATGGGCGAGACGGAACTGGCGGCGCAGCGGATATCGAAGCTGCGGCTGTGAGGGGAGCGCGGGGAGGCGGGCGTTCGAGGGGCGTTCATCGAAGATGCGATGCAGGAGTTCCGGATGAATCCGTTTGTTGAGGAGGTGCTGGAATTTCTTTCGGGGGCGACGGGGATGGCGCGGGAGGATTTGAGGGGAGCGATGGGTAAGCCGCCGGAGGCGGGGATGGGGGATTATGCGTTTCCGTGTTTTTCTCTGGCGAGGGAGCTGAGGCAGCCGCCGGAGATAATCGCGCAGGGGCTGGCGGCGAAGTTCGAGCCGACGGGGCTTTTGGAGAAGGCGGAGGCGGTCGGGGCGTATTTGAATTTCTTCGTGAATAAGACGAAGTTCATCGAGACGGTTCTGAGGGAAGCGGCGGGGAAGGGGGAGTCGTACGGGCTTTCGGACGAGGGGGCGGGAAGGACGGTGGTGATAGATTATTCGTCGCCGAACATCGGGAAGCACCTGGGCGTTCACCATTTGCGGTCGTCGGTGATAGGTCAGGCGCTCTACAACATTTACAGGGCGCTGGGGTACGAGTGCGTCGGGATAAATCACCTGGGGGATTGGGGGAGGCAGTTCGGGGAGTTGATAGTGGCGTATCAGCTCTGGGGCGACGAGGAGGAGATGAAGAGGGCGCCGGTGACGCATCTGAACGATCTGTACGTGCGATTCCACCAGGAGGCGAGGAAGGACGGGTCGCTGGAGGATCGGGCGAGGATGACGTTCAGGAAGCTGGAGGAGGGGGACGAGGAAGCGCTGGGGCTGTGGAAGAGGTTCAGCGAGGTGAGCCTGGAGGAGTTCAGGAAGATTTACGAGCTTATGGGGATATCGTTCGACCACTACACGGGGGAGAGCTTCTACAACGACATGGCGAAGGAGCTGGTGGAGCGGCTTAGGGGGACGGAGCTTGCGAAGGAGAGCGAGGGGGCGCTGGTGGTCGATCTATCGGAGTACGGGATGCCGCCGCTACTGCTCGAGTCGAGCGCGGGAGCGGCGCTTTACGAGACGCGCGATCTGTGCGCGGCGGAGTACCGCTACGAGAAGTTCAAGTTCGACAAGATGCTTTACGTGGTGGGCTCGGAGCAGAAGCTGAGGTTCCAGCAGCTTTTCAAGGTGCTGGAGTTTATGGGATACAAGTGGGCGAGAAGGTGCGTGCACGTGGATTTCGGGCTGGTCAGGTTCAAGGAGGGGAAGCTGGCGACGCGCGAGGGGCGGGTGATACTTCTGGGTGAAGTCCTCGATAAGGCGATAGCGCTGGCGCGCACGATAATCGAGGAGAAGAACCCGGACATGGAGGAGCAGGAGGAGGTGGCGCGAGCGGTTGGGATAGGGGCGGTGATATTTGCGGATTTGAGCGCGAGGCGGATCAAGGATGTGCTTTTTGACTGGGGCCAGGTGCTGAGCTTTGAGGGGGAGACGGGGCCGTACCTTCAGTACACGCACGTGAGGCTCTGCAGCATTCTGAGGAAGTATGGGAAGGAGGTGCCGAGGGAGTTTGATGCGAGGAAGCTTTGCGAGGCGGAGGAGATGGAGCTGGCGCGATCCGTGGAGGGGTACGGTGAGGCGCTGAGGCGCGCGGCGGAGGATTATGAGCCGGCGGTGCTTGCGCAATATCTGATCGGGCTGGCGACGGCGTTCAACCAATACTACCACGGTCACCGGGTGCTGTGCGAGGATGAGGAGCTGATGCGGGCGCGGCTGGCGCTGGTGGATGTGGTGAGGGGAGTGCTGCGGTCGGGGCTGAAGGTTCTGGGCATCGAGGCACCTGAGCGAATGTGACGGGCGGTGCTCATGCAAGCTTTTAGGGTCAAAGGGATAGGTGCGCTTCTCGCCGCGATGCTTTTTTTCACGGCGATGATCATATTTGTGAAGTTCGTCACGGAGAGTCTTTCGGGGACGGAGGTAGCGGCGGTCAGGTATGGGTTCGGGCTGGTCGTGATTGTGGGGCTGTCGCGGGCGTTCAGGTTCAGGCTGCTGGGGAAAGAGAGGGGGACGCTTTTTCTGAGCGGGCTGACGGGAGGTGTGGCGTCGACGTTTTACTTTTTGGCTCTGGAGTACGCGCCGGTGGGAGTGGTGGTGGTGCTATCGTTTACGTTTCCGATCTTTGCGACTATCTCGTCGCACTTTCTGCTGAAGGAGCCGCTTCCCGCATCGAAGCTGCCTGCGGTGCTAATTCCGTTCGTC
>CAZUUK010000102.1:0-9005 GCA_964622675.1 uncultured Planctomycetota bacterium
GTACACGCCGTACCAGGTGTACATGAAGGCCCTCTACGAGTACTTCCGGGATGACCTGGGCGCCGAGGCGCCCGCGGCGACGCGCTCGGCTATCGACTTGGCGGAGTTCCAGGAGGATGCCGTCAAGAAGGCGCGGCGGATTCTCGCCCGTTACGGCGGCGTCATGATCGCCGATTCGGTGGGCCTCGGGAAGACCTGGATCGGCAAGAAACTGCTGGAGGACTTCGCGTATCACATGCGGCAGAAGGCTCTCGTGATTTGCCCGGCCAGTTTGCGGGACATGTGGGAGCAGGAACTCCGGGATGCGACCATCCCGGCCGCCATCCTTTCCCAGGAGGAACTGGGCCGCGCGGAGTTCGATCCGGAGCCGTGGGGGGATGCCGACGCTAGCCTCATTGCCGAGTCCCACAACTTCCGCAATCGGAATGCTCAGCGCTACAGCAGCATCGAGCGGGTCCTCGGGGCCAACGGCGGCCGCGGCCGCGACGGCGTCCGCAAGAAGATCATTCTCATCACGGCCACGCCGATCAACAACGACCTCTTCGACCTTTACAATCAGTTGAACCTCATCACGCTCGGGGACCGGAGTTACTTCGCGGCGGCAGGCATCGGGGACCTGTACCGCTATTTCCTTCACGCCCGCCGCGCATCGCGAGATGGAAACGGTGTGTTCGCCCTCTTCAACCTGCTTGAGGAGGCGGTTATCCGGCGGACGCGCCCGTTCATCAAATAGGCGGACCCGGAGGCCACAACCCGTGGGGAGCGAATCGCTTTCCCGGACCGGCGGCTCCGGACG
Organism: uncultured Planctomycetota bacterium; assembly: GCA_964622675.1. Lineage (GTDB taxonomy): Bacteria > Planctomycetota > DG-23 > CAZBND01 > CAZBND01 > CAZUUK01. The sequence goes on from CAZUUK010000102.1 coordinate 797, forward strand.
GTGCGCTACAACCTGGAGGCGACCTACGCGGGCATCTATGACGAGGTTGTTTCCGGCATCGAGCGACTGACCCTCGCGCCGTACAACCTGGAAGCCTATAAGAAGAAAGGCGTGGAGGTTGACGAGTTTGAGGCCGGCCGCGAGCAAGCCTTGGTCGGCATCTTCAAGAGCCGGTATCTGAAGCGTTTCGAATCGAGCATCGAGGCGTTCCGCATCAGCATCCGGCGGGCGCTTGCGTTCTTGAAGACGTTCGAGTCCTACGCTTTGGGCGGCCGGCTCCTCAGGAGCAGCGACTTCCACAAGGCCCTGCGATACCTGGAACGCGAGGACGAGGAGGACGACGCAACGCCTCGCTCACTGGCCGAGGAGATGGACGAGAACGAAGAGGCGCAGCGCGTCCTGGAGGCGATGGGGGAGGTGGACACGTCCAGGTACGACCTGCGGAAGTTGCACGAGGCGGTCCAACAGGACGTGGAGGTGCTCACAGCCATCTGGCAGCGCGTCAGGGGCATCGGGCCTGAGAACGACGCCAAACTCCAGGGGCTGAAGAACCTTCTGAGGAAGGAACTCTGGGGAAAGAAGGTCCTGATCTTCTCGTACTACAGAGACACCGCCCGCTACCTGTACCGTCACCTGGGGCATCCCGAAGCGGAAGACGCGGTCGCGTTTCAGAAGGAACTCGGCGGGGTGGCGGTCCGCCGGATGGACAGTGGCGCAAGTCCCCGCGACCGGACGCGGCTGGTCCAGATGTTCGCCCCGAAATCGAACGGTCGGAAGGAGTGGATTGGCACCGACAAGGAAGTGGACATCCTCATTTCGACGGACGTGCTGTCCGAAGGGCAGAACCTTCAGGACTGCGGCTACCTTGTCAACTACGACCTGCACTGGAACCCGACCCGGATGGTCCAGCGCGCCGGTCGGATCGACCGCATCGGCACGGATTTCGACACGCTGTGGATTCACAACATGTTCCCGGACAAGGGACTGGAGAAACTCTTGCGGCTGGTCGAGAGCCTGAGCCGCAAGATCGCAGACATCGACCGGGCGGGTTTCCTGGACGCGAGCGTCCTCGGCGAGGCCGTGCACCCCCGGAACTTCAACACCCTGCGGCGGATCCGCGACGAGGACGGAAGCGTCATCGAGGAAGAGGAGCAGTTCGCGGAACTTGCGAGCAGCGAGTTTCTGCTCCAGCAACTGCGCGGGCTTCTCGACGCTGGCGGCAGGGAGATGCTGGAATCTCTGCCGGACGGCATCCACTCCGGGCTGGTCCACGAGGGGGCACGCGGAGCCTTTTTCTACTTCCAGGCGGAACCGTCCGGCGGCGAGAAAATGCACTTCTGGAAGTATGTGGACCTGAAGGACGGCGGGGTCCTGGACAACCGCTACCTCATCGCCAACCTGATCGCCTGCGACCGGGACACGCCGCGAGTCGTTGACGCCGAGATCTTCGGGGAGATATTCGACCTCCAGGAGCGAGCCATTGGCGACATCATCGCCTCATTCCAAGAGCAGCAGGCGCTCGAGGCCGCCCCCAAGACCGTTGACCCCATTCAGCAAACCGTGGCGACGGCAATCCAGGGCTACATTAACCACCCGGACGTGGACAGGCGTCAGGCGCTGGAGGCCATCCGATTCCTGAACCAGCCGATGCTTACTGTGCAACTCAAGGAACTCCGGGCAGCCTACCAACAGTTCCAAGTCAACAGCGACGTAGCCGCCTTGCTCCATGCCGTGAAGGACCTTTGCGAGAAGTTTGCAGCCGGGGCGCGACAGGAGGAGCAGATTACTGCCAACGGGCCAACCAAGGTTGGTCGCGAGGACCTTCGTCTCATCTGCTTTGATGTGGTCTCCTCAGGGTGAGTGGCTTACCGCCAGGGCGTTTCGAGAAGACATGACTCCCGAGGGCGTACTCGGTTCACTACCACTTCTTGCCGTTGAACCACCAGCGGAAGCGCCAGAACCGCAGTACGCCGAAACCCGGTCCGCCTTTTCCATTCTCCGGGCGTATGAGGGGGATGGAGAAACCGAAGAGCCTCTTCCACCAACTCAACCGGAGGCCGGACGGCCCGACGGTGAACGGTCCGATTCGGAATCGAAACCCCATTTCACGCCCCCCGAAACCTGTGCGTGCACCCGCCTGGAGGTTTCGAGCAACCTCACTTGCATCTGAGCATACCTGCCCCCCTTCCTGCGTGCCAGAAAGTTTTCCCCGCCTCCCTCTCGATGGTCCAGCCGAGGAGCCGCGCGACCGCCCTTTCGGATTTTTAGTGAGGGCATGGTATTTGATGCGCCGCGAGGTGCAAGAGACTGAGCAAACAAGAATGCAGCCATTGCAGTCCCGGTCATCTTCAGGTAATCTGAAGTCTAGGATGGGCACAAGGAGAACGAGGTATGGAGATCACCGGCACTTGGGACCCACAAATGGACGAGGTACTAGTTCACCTCTGCAAGATTACCGGGGGTCTTGAGGATGGCATTAGAGCACTGGCAAGTGCTGAGGTAAAGAAGGCCAGCTCTTTGTTGTATAGCAATGTCTCGGCCGTCTCTTCTACGCTCTACAAGATCTGCAAGGACACGAGAACCAGGTGCTCGTCCCAGGCCGTAGGGTCGCTTCTTAGAACGATTATCGAGGCCAGCATCTCTGTTTTTGCCTTCTGCAAGGACCCGCCCGGCCGAGCCTCCCTGTTCCTGCACTACGACTGTGTCCTCACGTTCCGACATCCAGTGAACTCCATGCGCAATATCGGGTGCCCCTTTTTGCCCGCCTCTCGGTACGACCCTGCTAGAGTTGGTCTGGCGAAGGCACTCGCCAGGAAAGTAGTGTTGCGCTGCGGGGCAGACTACCTAGAGAAGAAGCCCAAGGGAGGAAAGACGGTAACCGACCTCTTGGTGGAGGCAACGACGGACGGTTCGGAACACCCAGCGTGGTTCCGCGACCACTGGTTTCCAGAGCAGAGCCGCGCTGAGGTTCTTGCATATGAGCAGATGGCGTGGCTGGATGATGTTCTCTATAAGTGGCTCTGCTCATGCGTGCATTCAGATATATGGGCCGCCTCGCCGCTGTCAGGCATGAAACGGTCCGATGTTGCCATGTTTGGGATACAATTCTGGGGGGCGTCAGTGCTCAGGCTCTTCGAGGCTCTTGAGATCAGACTTGGCCCTGAACACGCCAACCTCCTCAGGGACCAATTCTACAGACCGCTTCAGTGGACCCCCAACAAAGCTTGAGGGCCACGAGTGGATTCCGGCGTTCCTGGCTATGCCCTTTGCGACACGCTCTCGTTACTGCGGGCTTTCTTACATTCCACGCTGTCACGAGGGGCAACACAGTCCGAGCCGCTGGGCCTGCTGGATGGTGTGGATGCCCATGCGGCTCATGCGTCGGCATCGTCGCCCGGCTCCGGGTCCGCCGGCAACACGCCTGCTGCATTCGCCTGGGCGGAAGTATCGCTTGGAGGACTGATCGCGCCATTGACACTCGAAGTGGTGGGCAGGCAGCGCCGCTCCTCTGCAAGGGCCTTTTCCACAGCCTCGGCCCTTTTCAGGGCCGCCGGCTGGCCAGGCCGCACAAGGTCAGGCCAAGCAACCCGCACGTCCACCTGGTTTGTGATTTCCCGCCGCTCCGTCCGACGCCAGCGGTCCGGCCTCATGCTCTCAAGCCAGAGGGCCGATGATTCCCACCTCGGCGCACCCTCGAAGATTCGCTGTTCGGCTTGCTGGACCGCCGCCTCCAAGGCCCTTTTTATGGGCGCGAGCACTGAGGCGTAAGGCTCTATTCCTCCTCGGCCTTCGCTCGCCACGTTCTGAGGGTTGCCGAGTCTATCCCGACCGCACCGCACGCGGCCCCGGCCGGAGGGGATGATAGCCGCCTATGAGTGGCTGATAGAGGAGACGAAAGGCGGCGCCAAGGCCCGTGAAGGCAACACTTCAGTGGGTTCCCTGCCGCCACCATTCACAAGAGAATTAGAATATTCTTGTGAAAGGGGCTTGACAACCCACTGATTCTGTGTTATATTCTATTCGGTGCGCTACGTATTCTCTTGAAAAGGAACTGCCAATGATGACTCCGATCGAGAGGACCAAGTACATGGACGAGGATGAGGCCAAGAGGCTCCGCACGGTCACGGAGGCGTGGGCGATCACGGACCTGCAGGCTGGGAGGCTCCGCGGCCCACTGGTCTGGGCTGTCGTTGACGTGGCCATGCTCACGGGTCTTCGCGTCAGCGAAATGGCCCGACTAACTCTGGGAAACCTCGACCTGAAGCGCGGGGCTCTTAGGGTCTGGCGGCACAAGCGAAGGCCACACAAGCAGGAGACGTTGGCGATCCCACCGGAGTTGGTTGAGCATTTGACGCACTTCATTTCCTGGAAGGAGCAAGTCGGCCAAGTCACCAGCAAGGGTTCGCCCCTCTTCGTAGGCAAGCGAGGCCCCCTTACGCCGCAGGGTCTGGAGCAACTTTGGAAAGTGGCCATCAACCGGGCGGGACTTCCGAAGGAATTGTCGATCCACTGTGCGCGTCATACGATGGCGGTTCACTTGCTGAGGAAGACGCGGAACCTCCGTCAGGTCCAGAAGCAATTGGGTCACGCCGACCCCGCCACCACGGCCAACATGTACGCGGATGTCAGTTTCGAAGACATGCAGGCGGGCGTTACGGCCCTATACAGCGACCACAGCGGAAGCGAGAAACAGTAGGGCCATTGTGCCCCGCAAGGCCGAGTCCCGGTCGCCTCTCAGAAGCCTCAGGGTACCTCAGACTCCCGGCGGTACTTCAAAGGCTGGCAGCGCGAGGAGATCAACTGCCTCGCCGTCCCGACCTTCAGAAGGCGCGAAAGTCGCGGCTGGGCGACCGGGTGCGCCTGTCGCTCTTCGGCACGAAGTCTGAGGAACACCGGCTTCTTTCGGAGCACCTTGCGGCAGAGTACCGGGTGCGGACCGAGGCGCGGGGCCGGACGGTGGACGAGTGGAAACTCAAGGCGAGCGCCGTGGACAACCACTGGCTCGACTGTCTCGTGGGCTTCGCGGCGGCGGCCTCGATGCTCGGCGTGTCGCTCTTTCGCGGGGCGGGGCCGAAGAAGGTCAAACGGAAACGGAAGCGGGTGTCCTACATCTCATAGGAGGAGAAGCGATGAGGAAGCGTTGTCCTGGTCGTCCGAAGGGGAGCAAGAATGTGACGGACGTGGTGGTCGGGGAGCGGTCGCACTGCCCGAAGTGCGGCATTTCCCGCCGGAGCGAGTATTGGGGCCGCATGGTCCAGAAGTGCCCGGGCCTCCGCGCCGACGGCACGCCCTACACCGCCATCATCCGCCGCCGGTGCCGGTGCCTCGACTGCGGCCAGGCGCGTATCGACAAGGAATACGCATAAGGCGCTTGCTACAGATATCTTACCCGCTCGCCTCGAGGCGCATCGCGAGCCAAAGGACCTTACATTCCTCGCTTCTTCCCTCGGCCGCGTTTTTTTGTTGACACGGGCTCCTGTTGAGGCTCAGATACGTTGTACAGCTGTCTTAGCGGCGGTTGATGTTGTCTTGGCGCGGTCTTGGGGACGCTGATAGCACGTTCATGTTCGTGGACGCTTAGGTATCTTCCGAAAGGGGACGGGGTGAAAGCTGCGCACGTCTTGGAGATATCCGTCTTAGGCGCCCCGGCTCGCGACTTCGCAGGGATCCTCAGAGCGAGAGTCCCACAACAGGTCGATTACCTAGAGCGCGGTGCTGAAAAGGATCTCGTTCGCGATGCCGAGCTGCTGGGGATCGCAAAGGAAACATGGGAGATAGCATTCACGGTCATGAACACGGGCGTTGTGTTAGTGGCCTTTGTCCACAGCCTCCACAAGGCAGTCCAATACGTTCGGAAAAAATGGCGACGGAATAAACTGAAGCAACTCATCGTCAGTGTGCGCCATGAAGGACGACCGATTTACCAAGGCCCCCTTGCGGGGTTCGATGCAGCTCTACTGGTCGGAAGATTGCCAGATTCTTCACTCCTCCCAAGGACTCGAAGAGATCTGCAGATAATTAAGAAATACCTTGCGGATATTTGCGGCTCCGAGGTGTGGGACATCATCAAGAAGAAGCGACTGAGACTGCGCCTCACGGTGAAGCAGGATGGAAGGCTAGTGCTCGCGGCGTTGCGGGCTACCTTGGGCTGGAGATCTCGCTAGGGTCCTTACACCAATTTTGAGGCTTGGGAATATGCATTCCGGGCATGGGATATTTGTGCAAGCCTACTGGAGACCACATTCTGCCGAATGCTCCATCTGCCAATACGAGCGAGCAGTTCCGTACCTAGCAGAGGCCTACGGTTCGGGAATCTCGTTTTCGGAGTGCGAGGAAGCCGCGTCTCTTGTTATTCGTTCCGAACTTGCCTATGAAGACATTGCATTCCCACGGTTCGGTCGTCTTTGTCACGTGTTTTCGACAGAGTACAGGGAAAAGGAATATCTCGGATGCGTCATTCTAAGGCGGGCCGGGTTCTCCGGGGATGAGCGCCCAATTGCTGAGGCATTCCTCCGCCCGCCGCGGCCAATGCGAATGCCACCGTATCAGATCACAGTCCTTGGGCCTTATGGAACCTACATGGGACTCCTCCCGTTCGAATGCACGCCATACGCTAATCACGCGCCGGGCCGCGGCGCGTGGTGTGCAGAAGCTGCCCTTTACATCTGCTCTGTGATCTTAATGCACCGCGGTGCGAAGGTATTTGGCTCCTTCGCGCTGACCAGCTTGGCGGCGGGGACAAAGTCTGATCCGTTACATCCCGGAGCGCGCGGTTTCTATATCGATGGCCTGAACGTACGCCAGATTGAGAGTGTAGTAAGATCCCCGGGCATCGGCGTGTCAGGAGTTATCGAGGGGCTACGCCTGCCATCCCTTAAGGCAATTTACTGTGAAACCGTGGGCAAGATACTCCTTGGCTACCTGAGGGCTCGCCTGCCCATAATCGTCCTAGTGAATGCCCCTAGGCTCTATGGGGACCGCTACGCTGAGGGCCGCGGACACGCGATCGTGCTAATAGGCTACAGATGTGAGCACCTGAGCGACTTCTCAACCCTCTCTTTTGTGTTTCACGACACAACACGGGGGGCGTACCTCGAGAGGCCCGCATCCAGTATTCTTAAAGCCGCTCGCGACTTTGACCCCGTCAAGCCGCTCGTAAGATTCATCGTTGCAGCCCCCAGCGAGGTTACCATACCTGCAAGCACCTGCATACAGCGCGCGATCGTGTTATCCCAGTGCCGCGTACGAGGCTGCCGAGAAGCGGGTCTAGGTGAATGGGATGTTGAGCTTTGTCCAACAGGGGCGATTGCTCACAACCTATCGGTGCGCGACAGTTCGGGTCGTACGGAATTGGAGCGCTTGGTGAAGAAGGTTCTCGGACCAGCCGCTCGAAGGGACGGCTATTCATGGTGCGTGCGCACCTACAGGAACAAACTCGATCTCGCAAGGGGAGAACTGCAGGCATGTTTCTTGTTCAACGCCAAGGCAAGCACTAAAGGCTTGGCAGACCCTTACTTGGGCTCGATTCTGTGGAGCCCTGCGAGCGGTGGCGTCCAGGGCGAAATCTGGGATAAGGCCGCGAATGCAGGTAAAGTGATCGCGGGGGCCCAATTGGCCAGGGACGGATTCCGCGTGAGATAACTCTCGCCGCGCCTGAGGGTCCCAGACGAATTCGGGCCTCTCCTTGAGAGGCAGTGCCCATGCAGGTCAGCGGCGGTGCCCAAGGCTAGCGGCTTCTGAGGAAAAGGTAACAGATGGAACTATCCGTGCTCTCAAGCTCATCGACTCTGACACTACGCGAGCTTGCAGCGGAACTCGGGTCCACTGAAGCGCGATTTATTGATGTCTACCTACTTCGTGAAAGTGACCTAAAGCAACTCTCCGGGGCAGGTCTTGTGCAAGAAGGTGCCAGCCCCATTGACGCTTTGGCCGATGCCGACCCTAAGACGATAGCAGATTGGATAAACGTGGAGACTAGGGCTGGCAACGCGGATGTGTCTTTTGTGGCAACGGCCAGCTATTTTCCGCAATTGACAAGCACCGACGAACGGACCCGAGATAAGGCCATTAGCGCCGTGAGGAACTGCGTGAAGATTACAAGGCGGCTTGGGGCCAAGTGCCTTGAGATCGTCGGTGGATCAGTGCTTGACAAATGTCATCAACAGGGCCATGAGAATTGCCACTTTGTTCAAGTCAGCACGGTTAGAAG
>CAZUUK010000102.1:9015-10962 GCA_964622675.1 uncultured Planctomycetota bacterium
GGTTAGAAGCAAGGTCAAGAGGCTGGTTGAATCCCTGGAGGAGGTTGTGCCCGAGTGCCGGCAAGCCCGGCACCCAGGGGTTGGCTTGGCTCTTGAAATAGAACCTGGGCCACGACACGTTATAAACGGCTCTGCCGCAATAAGGGAATTCGTTGCCGCGGGCAGCTCGCGCTCGAATGAGGTGCTTTCGACTCACGTCGGTTTCAACTTAGACATGGGCCATGCACGAATGTTGAATCTGTCGCCCAGCAAGTTGGAGAAGAGCGGCGCAACATTTTTACATTCGCATATCTCAGATCACGCGTTTGGCGCGCATTTCCAGGACCTAGTGCCTGGCACGTTTCATCCGGTGAACGAATATGAGGAGCTTCTCAAGTACTTCTGCTCCTGCGGCAAGGGCGATCAACGTTCTCTGTTCTATACCAATACAGTCGCGCTCGAGTTAGAGGCTTGCGAAAACTCCGAATGGATCCATATCGCATGCCTCAGACTCGGCAAGTGTTTACATCAGCTGCCGGAAGCTTGCTGATGGTCGGTGGCGCCAGCGAGGGTGGCGTAGCACCCCCTTGGTGGGGGGTGGTTTCCAGAACCGGTCTCGTAACTGCCTCAGCATGATCATGAGGCATGCCACGTGAAAGAACGCACTGCGAATCGTGATGCCGCGGTCCCAGCGGACCACCAACCGCCGGTGGTTCCCGAGCCAGGCGAAGGTGCGTTCTACCTTCCGCCGGCGCTTGTACCGCCGCAGTTTTCGGCCATCGTGATATCGGCGCCGCCCACGGTTCTTCCGGTACGGCCAGATCAACTCGATGCCCCGCCGCTTCAGCCGCGTCTGCAGCGGATTGCTGTCGTACCCCTTGTCGGCGATGATCCGCTTCGGATTCCTCCGCGGACGCCCCCGGTCCTTACGCGGCACCGTCACGGTGTCGAGCGTCTTTTCCAGAGTCCGCCCGGTATCTGCTTGACTTTTGCAAAAAATGTGGTATATTTCCATGGTCTGTCAGCGCGTGTGTCCGGGTATTGGGTTGGCACATCGCGCGGACTGATCCTCCGGGGGATTTCAAGAAGGGGGGAGTCTTGCCATTAATGGCGGAGAGTATGGGACGGCGGTCTGCTCCGGCCGGTAGATTTTTCCTCGATTTGTGTGGCGATGGTGTGCCGCCCTTGACGACAATAGTCTTTGGGACGACACTTGCTTTTCACTGCCACTGCGGGTATACACACAACGTCTTCACAAGGATCCTTGGACAGAGGGAAGAAAATGGGCGCGAAACTCGTGAGAGAGCAACTTGTGCTCCGGTGTCTGTGTGACGACGCCACTGCTACGAAGATGCTGGCAGCCGCCAAGAAGGCGGTGTTTCCAGCCAAGGAGCACGTTTGGCGAAAGGCCGATGCCAAAGGGCGCAAAGCGCACCTTAAGCAGCTGTACTCTGATGTCAAGGTTGTGGAGTAGTCGGCCCCCCAAGTGGCATGACGCGGTTTCGACGGTAGGCGCGGCCGGTTAGTACGTCGCGCCTACCTTGTTTCCGGTACCAGCATCAAGGCTTTCGAATTCACATTGGGGACGCCGTCGGCAGAACCTGAGTCCCCTCCGGGTTTTCCCCACTGAGCCGCCCTCGTTGGAAGCCATTTGCTGTCACCTGCTGCGTAGGACCGGTGCTCAGCGAGTGGCTTTTCACCTCGCAGCCCCTCCGGCCAAGAGCGCAAGCGTCTTGGCAATCAGGCCCAGCCGCTACCCCACCCTTTGGGAAATGCCCGCACAGGATATCGGGATTCGACGTATAGATCCACGACCAGAGCTTGCACTTGGGGCTCCTCAGCCGTATAGATCGGGTAGCAGACAACTGAATACGCGACGGGCTTGATGGGCGGACTGATCCTCCGTCGGTCGGGCCGGGTCGAAGGCAACGAAAGGCTGTGCAGGAGCCTGCACCTTCTGCACAGTCT
>CAZUUK010000103.1:0-3986 GCA_964622675.1 uncultured Planctomycetota bacterium
TCTCAAGCTCATCTTCACTCAGCAGCTTATAGCTCGGCCTCGACCGTTTCCGCAGAGAATCAACCACCTCTCGCAGCTCAAGCTTCCTGTTACGAACGACCGTCTCTTCACGGATCCTCCCAAATCCCGCTTCCGTGAGCATTCGTACTACCTCAGGCAGGGGCGGCAGCCGGCTCGCCTCAACCTCAGCCACCTTCTCGAAGTAACGAAAAGGCACCATCTTGTGAACCGCTTCCGGCGGAACGGTACGAACCAGCAGCAAACCGCCGGGTCGCAGCACCCGGAATGCTTCTCTCAAAGCCTCCTCTTTCTCAGCCACCTGATGCAGCACGAGCGACATCAAAACGCGGTCAAACCTCTCATCGCCAAAAGGCAGCCTCTCCGCATTTCCCTCAACCCAATGCACGCAGCCCGCATCTGACTTCGCAGCACCGTATCTCAAGAGCGACTCTGACGCATCAAGCCCAACGACCTCCGCCCCCGTCTGCTTTTGAACAGCGATGGTGAATCCCCCCGTCGCGCATCCCACATCCAGCACTCGAACTTCCGTATCTATACAGCCGAGCCGTATCAAGTGCGGCACCCAGAAACTCACACTCCCCGACGAATACCGGCTCCGCTCGAACGCAGCCGGGTCATACGTCTTCGGACCGGTGAAGTACCGTTCAGCTTCCGCCCGCATCCTCACAACTCCTCAGCCGCACAAGGGGAATCTTCATCTGCCTCCACGCCGCGCCGACATAACGCATACCCACTTATCCCTCCGCCGTTTCCCCCACAAGACCATCACCTCTTCGCGCCCTTTCCCTCAACCCGTCTTTGCCGTCTATACCTGCTATCATTGCCCCAGTCCCGCCATACATTCTCTTTTAGCTGCTTATACTGCAGACGATGACTGTTCCACGTGGAACATTTGCAGGACGCCCGTAGCCGCATTTGCCGCCGCCAGAACCATGCACGCTCCCGGAATGCCCAGCACCGGCAGCAGGATCACTCCAGCCAGCGCCGCCCCTGCCGCTGCCCCGATGTGGTCGGCGCTGTCAACCATCCCGGCGCTGAGTCCCGTCGCGGCTCCCGTCGCCAGGTAAGCGCTGCTTGCGATGGGAAATTCGAGCCCCGTCAGGAAGCCGGCAGCGGCGACGAGCCCCATGAACGCCGCCTCCACTTCCGGCCGCGCCCCGAATGTAGAAAGCCCCCGAATCGCAAACGGCAGCGCCACGGCGAAGCCCGCGATTAGTCCCTCAGTCGTCACCAGCAGCGATGCCGGTCTCCGCGCAGTTCCCTTTGCTTGACTTCCCGCCAGCTTTGCTCCGCTCAGGCCGCCCAACGCCAGGCCCGCCATGAACATGGCGACGACCATTCCGATCTTCGCATAGACGTACCCGTAGATGCTTTGAAAGGCGAGAAGCAAAATCACTTCGAGCCCCATCGCCGCCATGCCGGTTGTGCCAATCGCAAGAAGGATGTCGGTTCTCCACTGGCTCCGGCGACCGCGCCTTCTCACCGCGCGGTAAACAAGCCGCAAGACGAGAAGCAATCCGATGGCCGCAAGCAGGTGGGATGCTCTCAGCTTCTTGAGGTGCGCGAGCAGCGCGACCGCCTTCGAGCCGGAGAACCTGCCCCAGAGGATCAGGTTGAAGAAGTAGGTGACGGGTCGGAAATCGGAGTTGGTGACGCCCGGCGCGCGCGCCGCGAGCTTTGCCGGCAGCTCTTTCGTCCGCTCGGGCGGCATGAGCATGAGTTCATACATTTCCTTGTATTTCTCGGGCTGGATGCGGCGGTCTTCGTAACGCCGCGCCATGAGCTGCGGGTCGTCGGTGACGACGCCCGGGTAATCGGAGCAGAAGAAAGTGTTCACATCTCCGGGCGCGGCGACGACGTGCGCGAAGCTCTTCTTCAGCGTCTCGTATACCGAGCCGGCGTAGTCGCCCACCTCCTCGCCGATGTAGTTGGCGGCGGAGGTGACGCTCGTCACAAAGACGCCGCTCTCATTCAGCGTCCTTTTCGCGTCGGCGAAAAACTCTTTCGTGTAGAGGCGGTTGAGCATCGCGGTGGATGGGTCGGGCACGTAAGAGATGACCATGTCGTATCGCTCGCGGGTCGTCTTGACGAAGTGGCGGCCGTCAACGTGGAGGACTTTGACTTTCGGCGAGGCCAGGGTACGCGCGTCGTCCTCAGCGAGGTAGGGGCGAACGAGGTCGAGCAGCTTCGGGTCGAGCAGAACCACGTCGAGGCGCTCGACTCCGTGCTTAAGGATTTCCTTCAGGAGCCCTTCGACACCGCCGCCTATGAGGAGCACGCTTTTCGGCGAAGGGTGCTCAACCATAACCAGGTGGGCGACTTGCTCGTAGTAGTAAGGATCCGGGAATGAGGTTACGTACTGACCGTTGGCGTAGAGCTGGAACGTGTCTTCGAGTTTTCCGACGGCGATGTTTTCGTATCTGGAATCGGCGGAGTGGAGAAGCTCGACGCCCGGAGCGAAAGAGTTCCAGCGGAGGGCGATGCTTTTGCGTTCAATCGTTTTGGAAAGCGCAAGACCGGCGGCGGCGATGAGCAAGAGAGTTACGGCCGGGAGCTTGAGGCGTTTGAGATCTGCGGCGAAGGCGATCGCAGCTGCGTTCACCGCGAGGAGCAGGCCAGCGGCGAAGGCCGTTGTGAAAGCGGGTGTTCTTCCAACAAGCACGTAGGTGAAGAGCGCGCCGGCGGCGACAGCGCCGGCTGCCTCGAGCACGTATACTTTTCCGATCTCCCAGCCAGCGTCCCGAGCCCTTCTGGCGAGGGCGGCGCAAAGCAAGGGGAAGTTGGCGCCGGAAAGAATCGAGACCGGCGTTACCAAAGCAAGGGTGCCGAGCCAGAGCTTTCCAAAGGGAATGAGCTGGCCGGCCGGCGTTCCGAGCAGAAGTCTGACGGACCTTGCAGCGATTAGAGCTGCTGGAAGGAAGAGCGTCATCGCGAGGGCGAGCGTCGCCACGCCGGCGTCAGATCTTTTTTCGGAGCGAAGAAGCCTAGCCGCAACCTGGGAGCCGAGTGCGATGCCGATCAGCCAGGAGCTGAGGATTATTCCCAGGCAGAGCTCGTTGCCGAAGAAGACGACGAGGAACTCTCTGACCAAAAGCACCTGGGCGAGGAGCGAGTGGCCGCCGAGAAGAAGGCAGGCGATGTAGAAGAACTGTCGGGATGTTCGGAGTCGACCGCGCGGATCGCCGACGCTTCGCGATTTCATTTATGTTGCTCCACGAATGAAGAGGATAGCCGGTGGCGTTCTCGAAATCAAATACGCAACGCGGGCGGCTTCTCTTGCGCGACGGTGATGATTGAGAAATAGTTTCTCGCAGAGGCGCGCGACAGCGAATTCTTTCGCGGAGCGGGTGTTGTTGCGTCGGCCTTTGAGGTTTGGTGTCGTCGGAGTGGGGTTGGTCAGTGAGTTTGACAGCGCGTTCTGAATTGCGGTTGGGCGCTAGCGGACGAACGGTTGCTGCAGAAGAGCTATAGCGAATTCTTCCGCTCAGCGGGTGGTAATGGTGGTGAAATCCTGGCTTGGGGGCTGCGGTTGACGAAGTGGGGGGAAGGGCGTTGAGAACGGGAACGTCCGAGTCAGTGTGGCGGAAGTGGGTGACCGGCTTAGGTGCAACGGGCGAGAGCGGAGAAAAACAGACCGGCTAAAGCGAACTCTTTCGCTCAGCGTGGTTTAGAACGTTTCCGATTTGACGCGTGAGCTGGTGTCGCCGGTGCAGCAGGCGGGGGTCAGGTGAGAAGGAGCAAGTCCGCGAGGGTGTTGTCCTGAATGGTTCTGTGTCAGGTGTCCAGTGCGCCGGTCGCGGACGCGAGGTAGAGAAGATGTTGGAGTGCGTGGTTCAAGAGTAGGTGATCGCAGACCAGCGATAGCGAATTCTTTCGCGCAGGGTGTGATAATGCTGGTGAAGTCGTGCGGTGAAGGTTGCGGTTGACGAGGTTGGGGGACGGGAGTTGAGAGAGTGAACGTGGCA
>CAZUUK010000103.1:4086-10752 GCA_964622675.1 uncultured Planctomycetota bacterium
CGGGAGTTGAGAGAGTGAACGTGGCAACGGTGAGAGGTGGAGTGCGTCGGTGGGGTGCTTGAAGTGAAAAAGATGTTGCAGTGTGCGGTTCAGGAGCGGTGATGAGAGATCGGCTATAGCGAATTCGTTCGCGGAGCGGGTGTTAGTGAGTCGCCGTTTGAGATTTGGTGTCGTCGGAGCGGGGTTGGTTAGTTAGTTTGAGAGCGCGTCCTGAATTGCGGTTCAGCGGTGGCGAGAGAACGCTTGCTGGAGAACCCCTATAGCGAATTCTTTCGCTAATCGGGGGATAATGGTCGTGAAATCCTGGGTTGGGGGTTGCGGTTGACGAGGTTGGGGGACGGGAGTTGAGAGAGTGAACGTGGCAGCGGTGAGGTGTGGAGTGCGTCGGTGGCGTGCGCGAAGAGGAAAGGATGTTGCAGTGTGCGGTTGAGGAGCGGGTGATGGGAGATCAGCTATAGCGAATTCTTTCGCTCAGCGGGTGTTAGTAGGCGCGGGTTTTGTGTGTGGATGATGCGTTGGATTGTGAGAGTGGTGTGCGGCGTTTTGCTCGTTTGGCGCGGTCGTGTTTGAAAAGGGAGTGTGAGAAAAGTGCTATAGCGAATTCGTTCGCTCAGCGGGTGTTAGGTGGGGCTGTGTTTGTGTGTGGTGATGCGTTCGGATCTTAGTGGGGTGCGCGGCCTTTTCACGGGTTGCAAGTGCGTCGGTTTCTGGAGGCGGATGCTGTAAGGAGGAGGCCCGCCACAGCCGCCGCAAAGGAGGCGGGCAGGCCGTCCAGAAGGAAGGGGGGCAAGGTCGAGGCGGGTGAATTTCAATCGTCATCCATCTCTGGGGATGGATGGTATGTCGGTGAATGAAAGTGTACATCGTGTCGTGCCCAGAGGTGGGAGCCAGCCCAGTCTCGGAATGAGAGCTGTCGTGTTCCGATTTTCCTAGGGTCAACGACTCGCGGCTCTGGCGATGGCCTCGGTAACGGCTTTCTGAATGTCGTCTTTGGTGAAAAAGGAGCTGTCGCGGAAGCGACGTGTAGGGAATTTCTCACCGAGCATCTTCGCAATATTCCTGAACGCCCCTCGCGAAGGATATTCATCGAGGGATAACATGTGGTTGCCGAGAGCATTAAGGATTCGTGGGTCGCGCAGCAGGCCGGGCCTAAATGCTATTTGGTTCCAATCGTCCCATCGCTTGAGCCAAGCAACTTCGCACCACTCAAAGCGAGCGATCTCAAAACACAGGGAAAGATGATCCTTTCGCTTGTGTCGCTTCTGGGAGTAGTCAGTGCTCTCAGTCGAGCCCGCCGGCTTCAATGAATCGGGGAGGAAGTACCAGATGGCAGACCAGATGATCCCGCTATCAACATCAGCACCGGAGACAAGCTCCCGATTCGATACTATTTCCCTTAGCTTCTTGCCGAGAAGATACCATCGGCGAACCAGCTCGCCGTGCTCTGGGGCTGCCGCTAGCACGTGTTCCCGTATCTTGGGCATCTCATTCCGCAGAAACTCGTCGAGTCGGTCGGCCCGCACTCTCTCATCCTTTGATAGACGACCGGGCGGCTCATATGTCTCGACTTCAAAAGTAGAGGGGCCGTTGATCACCGTTTTCCGTAGTATCACGGCCATTCGGAGTCACTCCTCTTTCATCATCCGCCAACGCACCTCGGAAAGGTAGCGGGCTATCTCCTCGGAAGTCTTGCTGGGTATCTCAGCAGGCTCTGCCCGATTTGGGCGTCCGAGTATTCGATCTGAGTGAAGCGGGTGGAAATCGGGGGCGCCGTCCTCTTGGTCAGGCCGATTCAGGATAAAGTGAATGGCTCCTTCGAGGACGACTTGAAAAAGGTAGTCTCCCTGTCCCTCCTCGTCCTCCTCAACGGCGAGGTACGCCGGGTGCGACACGTTGTAATACAGCGTGGCGGAGCTGTTGATGCTCCCAGAGGTGAGCCACTGCCTGTGCTCATTCGGCTCTGGGAACCCACGCGTGGGCCGGGGTTCGAACGGCATACGCAAGGGAGGGTCTTTTTCGACCCAGAATCTTCTTGTCACTGCGTCAATTCGATCTCCAGATAAGGTGTCGAAAAGCGTTGCCTTTAGTCTATACTCCCCCGCGACGGGAAAAGTTTTCCTATCAACAGTGATCTCCAGTGGCCCGAGCCAGCGTGGACTGCGTCTTTTTAGTTCAAAGCGCCGGCGGTCAACCAGCTGCAGCACGGTTGAATCACCGCGAAGCGCATGCAGCGATACAGCGACCATTTTCGCCTCAGCGGTCCGATTGTAGGCCTTAACGCGGAGACCCTGAAACTTGTGCCCCCAGTTGACTCGTGGGGCTATATCCGTGTCGGGGTAAGTGAAATCGGTAATGGAGACCCCGATCTCCTTCGGTTCACCCGGGGGAACGTCAGGTGGGGGACATTTGGGTCCCTTAGCTGCGAACAGATCCAAATCTCGCGCAAACCTCATGAGTTGCCGCATTGCCCATTGTTCTGCGCTCGCACGACGCCTTTTTCGAGCCTCCCTGGGCTGAAGACCTATCCCGAGCTTGCTCTTTCCAAAGTCCTCGAGTTGCGCGCGAACGTATTCCCTGATAGCTTTCGGTAGCCGTCTTCGCCACCTGAGGTCGTAATGATTAGGTCTCTGGTTCTCGCCTTTGCGGAGCTCACGGTCAAGGTCGCGGTCAAATTCGATGAACCCCGTTACCCGTTCGCGCATGTGCGGCGGATACAGATTGGTCTCCTCGGATGTGATCTTCATGTCGTTATGGATTACCGCTATGCCCCTCATCTGCTCTGGCACAACCGCGCCATCGAAGTGGACTGCGTGGAAGTGCTTCACTCTGTAGCTTTTGGCCCCGGAAATGGTGATACGGTTCTTATCTGAGTTCTCCCTAATCACCCACACTCTTTGCTTATGCCGAACGTCTTTTTGGGGCAAAGGGTACAGCGGCGGAAGGGTCACGCTGAGCGTGTTTCCGTCATAACTCAAGCTGACCGCCAGTCGCTTCTTCTCTATCGCGCGAAACCAAGTCTCTTCAATCGCGCGTAGGAATCGACTGTCCCTCAGCTCCTCTACTAGTTCATCGATAGGGTCCACGATGATGATCCTTGTTCCCACTAGGTCCAGGGGAAGTATTGCGCATCTGCTGAGGAGCTCCCTCGCACCCCGCTGACCCTCCCATGGTTCGTCTTCACTCGGGGGGAGCATTGGGCAGCCGGTCTGCTGGGCCTGTGTTCCGCCGAGCCTATAGAGACGATCCTCTCTCAAAGTATCATAGTACATTGTGTATGTCTTCGATGCTCTCAAGAAGATGAACTTGCCCTGTCCTCTAGCACCGATCGCATCGGGATCGTCCTTTGTGAAGGCAAAGGATTCAAATCTAGCCCAATGATAATGGTCGGGCAGTTCGGACTCGTAATCTTCCACTTCCAGAACGGGCCCTGTAAGCCCAACGGTGTTTGAATCCCTTATGACGAAGAACCTACCCTTTTCATTGTCGACTAACTCAAACTTCACTGCGACTGCCTTTTTGGTTTTCGCTCTCGCTGCGTCCATGGCGTTCTGGATGGCGTCCTTCTGGACACCGTGCGGTACTCCATAGGGGTATGAGTCAGCAATGATGTTGCAGACATTGATAAAGTTTGTTGGTCGCTGGCGCCCATCTTTGAAATCAATCACGGTCCACCTCCTCCGTTGGTTCTTGGCTGCGGCTTGGGTAGTCCTCCCCTAGCCGTGTCAGCAGATACAAAACTCTTACGCCATGCCTCTGCCTTGTAAGTAGTCCCAGATCGGCCATGCGAGATATCGCCCCCGATCTCTGTGTGGCGATGAAAGACCTCTTTAGGTCGGACTCTCTTTGGCGTGGAATGTATCTATGCATGGCCTTGTCGAGCTTTTCGGGCGTGTTCGCGCCTTGATTGATAGCCGTGATTATAGCGCGGTATGCGAAGTCTTCGGCCGGGACGGAGCATGAGATGTGTTCGAGGAGGTAGGAGTTCTCCTCTTCGCTGAACTTCTGCACGGGGGTTTCCTGTCTGCCGTCGAGCACGGGGTTCTGAAGTAGGGCGAAATCCCAGCCTGCCTTCGTGAGCAATATGCGAATTTCCTCGGTCTGGGCTCTCCCAATCAGTTTGAAGTCGGCCAGGAGGCCGAGGAGCTCACCTTTTCTGTTTGCTGCCGCGACGAATTGGCTGGCGTAGCGCATGAGTCCCTTTGCTGATTCGTATCCTATTCTTGGAAAGGCGGTGGAAAGGCGGTCGTCCTTTTTGATTTTGTTCGTTTCGTCGTGTGCCGATAGGTAATCTCCCAGGCTAGCCGCCCAGTGTGCCACGAGTGTGGTTCCCTCGGCGAGCGGTATGCCGTTGGGTTCATCAACCATGAGATGTGCGAGTGCTCTGCAGCTTGCCTTCGCTGGCAGGAGCCTGTTATGCTGGCCGAACGTCCACTGATCGATGGTGATCTGTTGGTCCGGACGCCGGGTTTCTGGGCTCGGGTCGGCTAGCCGTGGTGGGTGTGGCGGGATGCCTTCTGGCAGGAATGCGTCCGGTATGCGGATTGCTTTGTGATTCAGTGTGATGGAGCCCGTTGTCGCTCCCAGCCCGTTGTCGCTGCGCGTCCCGGTTCTTGCCGCTGGTCTTTTGTTTGGTCGTGCTCCCCGATCTGAGATCACTATGCTTCCGCTTTTGTCAACTTCGTCCTGTAGGACTAGGAGATTGACGAGGCCCGTCGAAATGGCCTGTCCGTAGTCTGTGTATCCACCGCGTTGAACCAGTCTGTCCAGAACGTTTTTGGTCTCCTTGGAGCATTTAAAGCATATTATCATTTGTGTCACCTCCAACTTTGGAAGCTAGCGTTCCTTGGTTTGTTAAGTGGCGAATTACTGTCGGGCGGCCTTGGGGCATTGTATATGCACTGTCCTGTTCATACCAATATTATATACGTGCATGTGATCGTTGTCAACCCCCGTAGAGCAAATTTTTTCAGCACATCCTGAAGTTGCGTTCGTTTCGGCTCTCCGGGCCTGGTTTCCCTCGCTTTTTCCTTCTTCCCGTAGGTTTCCTTGCGTGTTTCTGCGGTTTGTGGGGTGTGCGGCGTGATCGGTAAGGCTTTAGATGGCTTATAGGGAAGTGCCTGGGTGGTGCACGTGGGGGGGGCGGGAAGGTGGAGGGGCGGTGAAGGTGGGTTAGGGTTTCGGGGAGTGGATGTATTGACTCGTGGCTGTTTTTGTCCGGAAATGGATGGTGTGGAGCATAGGATGTAGAGCTGTGGGGCCGATGATTGGAGGCTGGAGGATGGCTCCTTAGGTGTGTGGGCCGAGGTCCTCCGGAGGTCAGGTGACCATTTCAGGAGGGAGCCCAGAGGAAGGTTCCAAATATTGACACTCCGTTGGAGCGGCTAGACGTGCTGCCCGTGTCGAAGGCGCGTGCTTGTTGCTTTGGTTGAATTTGCGGGGGAATCTGCTACCATCTCCGGTGGCGCGTGACGCGAGTTTGGGCCGTGGGGAACCGGCGCAAGGAGTTCCTGGCAGAGGAGTGGCAAGATGACTAAGCATGTCTCAGTTGGTATGTTCTGCGTCGTACTATCCGTTCTGACTCTTTTCCCCGCAGCAGTCGCCCAGGCCGAAGCGACGGTCAGAGCAACTGATGCAAGCGCCGGGCCGGGCGGGACGGACACAGTAGATGTTGTTCTAGAGGTCACCCCTTTCCCGCCTTGGCATGTGAGGACCTACGACGTAACTCTTGCCTTCGATGATGGTGTGCTCGTTCAGCCCACCGAGCTTGACATCACGTCGGGCGCTGTTTTCGAAGGCTTCATGGTCATATTCGTCTCGGATACCAGCGTGGGCGGAGAGGCGAGGGTTGGGCTTACCATCTTCTTCCCGCCGGGCGTCACTGTTGCCAGTTCACCTATGGTTCTGTTCAGTGTCAGCTTCGAAGTCCAGGGCTCACCTAGCTCTAGCAGCAGCTCGCTTTCCATTACCAGCGTGGATGTTTTGGATGATGTCAATCAGTCCGTTGGAGCGACGGCGGGGCCTGATGGGATGTTCACTGTGAGCGGCGTCACGCCGACGCTGGAGATAATACCGTCCGCTCCGGAGGTTTCGGTGGACGAGTATCTTAACTTCAGAATTATGACACCGACGCCCACTCCGAGTCCGGCTCCGTTCTGGTCGTTGGCATATGCTGGGTCCCGCGGGAGCATTGAGGTGGATAGCGGGGTTTATCAGGCGGGAGAAACGCCGGGCGAAGACGTAGTGGATGTCTGGCTGGGAGGCGCCTTGGGAAGAACGAACGCTACAGTAACTGCATCTCCTCGCACTCCGGGGACGGTTGGGCCACCGACATCAATGGACGTGGACGGGGGCGGCGTTGGCCTGAGCGATGTGATACGTCTGCTTAAACACGTGGTGGGAGTCGAGACGCTCACAGCCGAGCAAATCGAGGCCGGCGATTTCGACTGCAACGGATCCATCGGTCTCGCCGACGTTCTCAACGCGCTTCGCGTGGTGGTAGGTCTGGAGCCGGTGCTGTAGTGTGTTGTGGGGTGATCTTCTGCCGCGTATGTGTGTTGACTCGCGGCTGTTTTTCTCCGAAAATGGAAGGTGTGGGGCATAGGATGTAGAGTTGTGGGGCCAATGATTGGAGGCTGGAGGATGGCTCCTTAGGTGTCGGGGCCGAGG
>CAZUUK010000104.1:0-1127 GCA_964622675.1 uncultured Planctomycetota bacterium
TCATCTCCCCTTCCCCGCATGATCTCGCTCTTCAGCTTCTCCTTCTGCTCCGTCATCTTCTTCTGGAAATCTTCCTCCAGCATCCACTCCACGTGCCCGTCAACGAACAGCACGTTCCGCCCGTCTCCGTGATGCTCCACGCTCTTGTCGAAGGCGAGGATGAAATCCGGACGGGAGTTTGCACTGAGTCCCGGCACCCATCCGTAGCTCACGTTCTCCTCCGTCAGCTTCTTCGCCCCGGGTTCCGCCGCCGTGTACCCCTCCGCCTTCGGGCAGATAAAAACCTCCAAATCGACAACATACATCCCTGCCGCCAATTCCGAGAACGCCTCCGCCGCCGTCTCTCCCTGCGGGAACCACTCGTCGTGGTCCGTCGAGTAGATGTGCGCCGCCAGCCCGATCTGCTTCAAATTGTTCACGCACATAGCTCTCTCTGCGTGCATGCGCCCCGTTTCCACTCCGCGCCTCATCACTGCTACCGCCCCCAGCGACATCACCGCCATCGGCGCCGACGAAATCCCAGGCACCGACGAGTAGCTCTCCGCGAAAAACCCGTCCTCCGCAGCGCCCCACACGCTCACCGTGCCAAAGAGATGCTGCGATATCACCGACGCCGGCGGCAGCGCCGACATGTCCACCCCGGCGCCCCCCATGCTCATGATCCCTCCCATCATCGCTCCCATGGAGTAATTCGTCTCGAAAGCTTTCCTCGTGTCCTCGTAGCTCAGCCCGTTGAGTTTCGCCGCCAGCTTATTTCTCCCCTTCAGGAAATCCTCATTCGCCAAAAGAGAGGTCTCCCGCGCCGGCTCCCGCCGGAGCGCCTCCTTGACACTTTGCGTTGTCAAGCCCATCACCACGTCGCCCTCGTCCAGCGCGAAAGCCGGACTAAGCGGCATCGGCATCTGTGCCGAGGATTTCGCGTAGTAGAGTTCGCGCCCGCTGTACTCCATCATCTCCACCGAAACCGCCTCGCCCGCCGCAGCCGCCAGCTTCAAAATGCACTCCTTCACCTTCTCCCCATCCTTCACCTCGATCCTCGCCACCAGCGGCACCATGAATCCCATCATCGGCCCGCTCATGTAGAGCATCTGCCGGTTCCCCAGCGAGCCGATCAAATCCTTCCTGAG
>CAZUUK010000104.1:1227-10669 GCA_964622675.1 uncultured Planctomycetota bacterium
CGCTCATGTAGAGCATCTGCCGGTTCCCCAGCGAGCCGATCAAATCCTTCCTGAGGTCCACGCCCAGCTCCTCCTTCACTTCCGCAAGCGCCTCATCCAGCTCCTCCCCCTCCTCCCCGGCCGCCGCTTTCACCGTTCCCATCACCGCGTCCCACAGAATCCCCAAATCCATGCCGAACGCTCCAACGGTCTGAACTCCCTTCGGCACCTTCCAAAGCTCCTCCTCTTCCAGCTCCCTGGCCCCCACTGCCTTGAATATCCCCTCCCTCCCTTTCGGGAACCACGCAAACCCCGCCTCTCTTATCCCCGGCGGGTCGAACCACGCCCCGCGTCCGAAAGCCTCCAAAGACCCCAGCCCGCTCGCCTCCAGCGCCGCGGCGACGTTCGCCGGCAGGTCCGGAAAGACGCGCCGCACCTCTTTCAACATCCCCGCCACGTCCACATAATCCACGTCAAAAGCCTTCTCGTACCCGCACCTCTCCGCCATCTTCCTGAACCTCTCCGACTCGGCCAGACTCTTTTCCCCCTTCAGTTTCCCATCCACAAGCTTCCACAATGTTTCGGCAGCCCCGCTGGAAACCGAGGTCATCCCGCTGCTGACCGCAACCATCAGCTTCCCCTCGCCTCCCGTCCACGCGACGCTCAATGGCCCGCCCTCCAGCGACCACGCCGCCAGAGGCGCTTTGTCCGCGTAGGACTTCTCCGACTTCACCAATCGCATATCGGGAGCCAGTTCCTTCAGCATCTCAGCCGCTTTATCCGCCAGCTCCTTCGCCTTCTCCCCCACCTCCGCCACCAGCACGGCTCGCGGCCACGGCCCCACCATCTTGATCCCCGTCTTCCGTACATCAACGCTTATTGAAGGCGCACCCTTCCCAGGCATCACCGCCACCCACATCGGGCTCGAAATAAGCTCCTTCGCCAGCGCAAGCGCAGGCTTTATTTTCTCCCCCTCTTCCCATTCCCCGAGCAGCGACAGGATGAAATCCTCCATCGCCGCTATCGCGTCAGTCACCTCCTCCTCCGCAAGGATCGCCCCCAGCGCTGTCCCTCCCGACTTTTCCTTCAGCCCTTTGAATCCGCAGAAGTAACCGTACATAACCGTCTCCGCCGGCAGCTCCGCCGCCGGCTTCAAACCCTCCGCAGCCTCCTTCCTCTCCTCCGCGGCATACGCGGAAGCCGCCGTCAGCACCAGAACCATCACACCGGCAACTGCTATCCTCCACACTCTCCGTTCAAACATCGCTCTCCTCCTCTCATCTATCTCAAATTGGCAAGAGCATTGCTTCATGGGTGGACCTATGGGATCAGGCTAACGCCGACCTCCAGCTCAAATTTACCCC
This sequence comes from uncultured Planctomycetota bacterium, assembly GCA_964622675.1. Taxonomy (GTDB): domain Bacteria; phylum Planctomycetota; class DG-23; order CAZBND01; family CAZBND01; genus CAZUUK01. The sequence goes on from CAZUUK010000104.1 coordinate 2,571, forward strand.
GCACACGCCACAAATGTACCCTTCACTCAGCACGCGGTCAATCCTTCTATCTCGAATCCCGGCCTCGAAAAAAAGGGGCCTTCGCCTGAAGGCCCTTTCGCACTCGAAACCTCGGTTTTCTACTGCCTATCTCTCCCTTACTTACTCCGTCTCCCCGTCTATCGTTCCGACCTCGATCTCCAGCTCCGCGCGCTCCTCGATCTTGTCTATCCGCCCGTCGCGTATCCTCACAACCCGGTCCGACACATCCAGCATCTTTATGTCGTGTGTCGCCGAGATTATCGTCACGCCGCTGCTCGCGTTCAAACCCTTCAGAAGCTCGATGATCTCTCGCCCCGTCGAGAGGTCCAGGTTTCCCGTCGGCTCGTCCGCCAGGATGATCGAGGGGTCGTTCGCCATCGCCCTTGCCACCGCAACCCGCTGCTGCTGCCCTCCCGAAAGCTCAAACGGCTTGTGGAACTTCCGCTCCCCCAGCCCGACCTTATCCAGAAGGCCCGCCCCCTTATCCCTCGCCTCATCCGTCGTCAGTCCCGCAAACGTCATCGGCAGCGTCACGTTCTCCAAAGCCGTCATCACCGGAATCAGGTTGAACGTCTGGAAAATGTAGCCGATCTTCCTGCACCTCAGCCACGCAAGCTCGTACGCGTCGAGCTGCGCGATGTCCACCTCTTCTATATAAACCTTCCCATCCGTCGGCTTGTCCAATCCCCCTATCATGTTAAACAGCGTAGACTTCCCCGACCCCGAGGGCCCCATGATCGACATGTACTCCCCGGTTCGCACTTCAAGGTCTATCCCCTTTAGTGCCTCCACCTCCACCTTTCCCATCACGTAAATCTTCTCCACCCCCTTCACTCTTACAATAGTCTGCTCGTCTACCGTGGCCACTTTTGATACCTCCGTCTATTCCCTCACCTGCATCGCGTCTACCGGCTGCATCTTGGCGGCGCTTCTCGCCGGCCAGATCGCCGCGAATACCGAAAGCGTCGTACCCACGGCGAATGATATCAAAACCGAAAACCCCACACCCCCGAATGGGAAATGATCGTACAGCGCCCCTCCGTAGCTTATGGACGACCGCGCCAGCGTCAGCGCAAAACCTATCACCACACCCAGCAGCGTTCCTACCGCCCCCTGGAACGTGGACTCGAGGAAAAATATCTTCACGATAAACGAGTCCAGCGCGCCAAGGCACTTCATCGTACCTATCTCCCTGAATCGCTCCGACACCGACATCAGCATCGCGTTCACGATCCCCACAACGCAAACCAGAAGCGAAAGCGCAATAAGCCACTTGTCCCTCTCCTGCATCCTCCCTCCTTGTTCCCGCACGTCGTCAGGGTCGATATTGTTCCTCTGCAGCCTCACGTCCACCCCGGGGTCGTTCGCGAACGCCAGCGACTTGATAAACGTATTTCCCGTCCAAATCGACATCAAAAACGCTATCGCCAGTACCACTCCGCCCATCGTGATCATTGACCGCCAAATCCTTATCTTTATGCTCTTGGCCGCGATCTCTATCGCGCGCTTCCATGGAAGCACTATTTGCTTCTCTCTCTTCCCTCTCGCTGCGGCCTCGTAGTGCACTTCCCGTGCCGACATCTATCTCCTCCTAAAACCTCCATCCGCCGAATTATAAGCCCCGTTCCCCCTTACGCCAAGACCTTTTATCCGCGCCGCTTCCCTCGCCCTCCCTTTCTCCTGCCACTTTCCTCCCTCGGCTTCTCCACCATGAGTCCTATCAACCCCTTCTTCGTCAACCTCTTCATGTACTCCACCACCGAGACCTCCGCCTCTTTCTTCCCCAGCTTGTGTTCCTGCGCAAAGCGCGAAATTATCGTCTTCACGTTCGTCTGCCCGTCGCACAGATCCCAGACGAACGTCCCAAGCTCATCCAAACCGATCTTCCGCTCTTCCGGAACGTAGAAAATCTTCGCCACGATGTTCGCCCACCACGACCTCCTCCTCTTCAACACCAGCACCGCGTTCCCCGAACTCTCCCGCCTGACCTCCACCTTCCGGTTTCTGAGCGGCACCGCCTTCAGCGACTGCTCTCGTGTAAGCTCCACCTTCTTCCGCCGAAACATCATCCCTCCCCGTGGCACACGACCGACCGCGCCGCCTTCTCGCAAATCTCCTCCCCGCCCGCAGGCGTAACCGCCCTCACAGCAAGAAGCTTATCCGCCGCCTCGCACTTCCACACCAGACACTGCACCTTCTCCTTCTTCGTAAATACCGACGCTACCTTCCGAAGTATCTTCGTCCACCCCTCGATCAGTTCCGTCTTATGCCCGCGCATCTCCGGTCCTTCCTTCGCCTCGTCCATCGAAAATCCCCGCAGTTGCTTCGCCGCAAAAGACAGGTACCATGCCGATGGCTTTTTCCCCTTCAGCACGTAATCCGCTATCCCCAACCGCGCAAACTCCAGCTCCTCCGTACCCCGGCTGAACGATATCTGAAAAAGTCCCGCCCGCAGCGAACTCCGCGCCATCTTGAAATCCTTCGGTACACGGAACTCGAAGTCATAAAACTTCCACACCTCCTCCTCACCCTCCTGGTGGTCTTCCAGCGACGAGAAAACCCGCCTCGCTACCTGCTCCATCGCCTCGCCCCTTCTACCCATAACCCGCGCAAAGCACACCTTCTTGCACTCCTCGCACCTTACTATCAGCCCGAATCCCTGCAGCGCCTCGCGCCATTGAAAGTACTCGTGCTCTCGCTCCCCCAGCTTCCCCACACGCATGTCCCGCTTCGACCAGAACTTCGCCTTTGCCTTCTTCGCCGCCTTCTCCAGCCCGTTCAGGTATTTCTTCACCACACCCTCCAGGTTCGGCTTTCCTTTCTCCCCCTCCCACCTTACCTCCAGCCGCACCAGCTCCCCGTCGTCCATCCGCAGGTACCCCGACGATTTATCCCCGTGCACCGCCGAAAGGCTCCAGCTCTCCGGAACCTCCAGCAACAGCCCCTGCCAGCCGAATTGTCTCCAATCAGCCAATAACTCTCCTCCGAAGGGAACATTTTCAAGCCAGCCGGCCCCTCGCTTCCGCCTCCTCATGGAATCCTAGCATACACCTGCCCGCCCCTCAACATTTCCGTTGCCTCCGCGTTTCTCTTCCATTATCATCCCTCTTCCCGGCGCGTCCTCGCGAAATAGGAGAAGTCCACCATGTATCTGAAAGCCCTGTCAGTATCGTCTCTACTCTGTCTGCTCGCCCTGACCAACGTAGGCTGCGCCGCAGCGCCCGCCGCCAGGGACGCACCGCGGATCAGGCTCTCCCCCAATCCCCCGCCGCGCGGCGAGGAACCGGGCCGACTCGCCGTAAGGATTCAGCCGCTGTGGATGGACGAGGGCTTCTTCTCCCTTCGCTTGCCTGAAACCTTCCACGCCGACAATAACCTCTACTTCATAGATCACTCCCGCCCCGACATGATCCCGGTCGAAAAACTACAAGAGTTTCCCACCTGGTCCACCGACGAATCCGGCACCGTCAGCTATCGCGCCGTCCTTCCAGGCAAGATCGAATTCTCCGGCAAGCTCACCCCCGGCCCCGACTACGTTGACGCATCCATGACCGCTTTCAACGGCACCACCGAGCCCATCCACAGCGTCTTCTCCCAAATATGCCTCAGCATGAGAGACGCCACCGGCTTCAACGAGCAAAACGACGTCTCCACAACTTACATCCCAATGAACGGGAAGTTCTTCCCGCTCGACAAATCCCATCCCTCCGCCGAAGAGCTTCGCCGCCCCCCTTGGCTTCAGATTCACACCAAGGCCATGGGAGAATACCGGGGCCCCCGGATCAATCCAAGGGCCGGCTGGTGGGTCATTGAGGAACAAGCCGACCACGCCCTCATCGCCAGGATCTCCGACGACGGCAGCCATCTAGTCGCCATCGCCTTCCGCGGCGCCACCGGCCTTATGACAAACTCCCGCATCCCCTGCCTCCACTCCGGCCCGCCCCGCATCCCCCTAATCCCTCCCGGCGAAAGCCGCGCCGTCTCCGGCCGCATCTACCTCATGGACGCCGACCTCGACTGCCTCATGGAGAGATTCAACAAGGACATCCTGGCAGAGAAGTAGTCGCCGCCGCACTCACAACCCGGGCGCTTTAGACGAGTCCGTGCCAACCCGCAGCGCTCGTCGCACCGCGTGCTTGAACTTGTCCAGGTTGCCGCGGAAAACGCCCCCGATTATTTCCGCCGCCTCCTCGCTCTCGACATCCCGCGCCCACCCTTCCACGGCTTCGCTTCCAAACACCAGGCAAAGAGCCGCCGCCGCAAGGTCTGGCCGTTCCTCCACCTTCCATTCGCTTGCCTCGCGCAGACAAGCCTTTAGCCCGTCAAGCTTCGGGCTCCTTTCCGCGACGTACAGCAAATCCAGCGCCTCCGGACAACGCCCGCCAAGCTCCGCCAGCCCCAGCGCCACGAACACCCTCACCCGCCGCACTTTCTCCTCTCTCTCCCATTCCTCCTTCAGCGCCGAAAGCAGCTCTCCCTCCTCCTCGGGCAGCATTGACAGCAGCCTCACCGAAAGCCCTACGGGAGCCGGGAGATTCGAACCTGATGCGACCTTCACCAGATGCTGAATCGCACCTTCCAGGCCCTCTCGGACCCAGACGGCCATGCTATTGCACATCTCCTGGCGGCAGGCCAGGTATGTTTCTCGCCGAATCCCGAATCCCACGGGCCCCGCCAGCTTCAGCACCTTCACGCTCTTCACATCCGGATCGTCAATCCGTGCCATTGCCCGTCGAACCCGCCGCAGAGCCTCGCCCTCACGCGGAACACCCTCGATCGGATGATTTATAGCGACCAGCCCTCCCATAAGCGCTTTCACAATCCGATCCTGACCAACCCCGGCGGGAAGCGATTTCTCTACGAAGGCAATCCACCTGTCTCCCTCGAAGGCTCTTTCAGCCACCTCCAATGCAAGCTCCGGCTCCCGTTCCGACCGCCGCGCCAGATCAAAAAGATGCTCCATTTCCTCGCCCTGGGACGTCATATCCTCCGGCCACCAGGCCACGCCGCTGAAGTTCTCCAGCCTCGCGCACTCGGGATCAAACTCCATCGCCTCCTCCAGCGTCAAAGGCAGGCTTATCAGCCCGTTGTACCGGTGAAACGAATACGGCGCCGTAAGAAGCATGTCCTTAGAAAGACCGATTGACGTCTTCGTCAGAACGGGAGCGAATCTCGCAAGGAACCTTCCAAGCAAATCAACAGCTCCCATCCACTCCCTGTGCACCGCGTTCGACCGCATCCGTTCCGGAAACGCTTCCGCCGGCACGACGACATGAAGACTCCTATGCCCGGAGAACTTCAACAAACAGCGTATGCCAAGGTGCTCAAGCACCGCCGCCAGCGGTATCAATCCCTCGAAGGACGACGCCTGATCCAGATCGAGTTCGAAGCGCACATCCCATCCGATTACCTGCTCGCGCTCCCCGGGCCTATTGGCGCGCGCATGCATCCCGAAAAACGCATAGAACGGCGAGGCGCAACCGGAAAATCGGCAACTCGCATCATGCACCAGTTGACGGAATTCTTCGCAACTCTCGACACAATGCAAGCCGATGCTCTTCGCCTTCGCGCCATGTTTGCTGAAGTCCATATCCGTGTGGTAGTAGAACCTCAGCGGACGCCGGTTCGACATCTCCCAGAGCGCGTCCGACACGTCGTCCCTCAGATAGAAATCGATCACCTCCTGGAAGGAAGGCTTGCTATCTCCGAACGTCATAACGCTGTTTCCCGCGGATCGCCCGCTTAATCGCTTGCCCAACGCCTGCTCATCGCAAAACCCGCATTTTCCCGTATGTCCCCACCCCTGTCAACCCCATCGCACCTTCCAATCACCCCCGTGGCGCTCATCCCGGGACACCCGGAAGGCCGCCGATGGCTCCCAGCTCGCGGAGAAGCTTCGGAGAAACCCCTCGAAAGAAAACCACTTCCTCTCACCCTCGCAGTCCCTACTCGAACGCCTTAACCACCGCCGCCTTCGCCTCCTCCCCCTCCGGCTCCTCCGTCTCCACCCACCTTATCTCCTCGAACCCCCTGAACCACGTAAGCTGCCGCCTCGCAAAATGCCGCGTCTTCTTCTTCACAAGCTCCACCGTCTCCTCCCGTCCGCGCTCCCCGTTCAGATGTTCCAGCACCTCCTTGTATCCCAGCGCCTGCGACGCCGAGCGCCCCAGCCGTCCGTATCTCTCCAGCAGCCCCTTCGCCTCATCCACCAGTCCCGCCTCGAACATAGTCTCCACCCGCTTCTCTATCCGCTCGTAGAGAATCTCCCGCGGCATCCCGATCGCCACAACCACCGCATCATCTGGTTCGATCAACCGCGGCGACAGCTTCTGAAGCTCGCTCATCGGCTTTCCGCTCGCCTCAATAACTTCCAGCGCCCTCACGATCCTGCGAAGGTCGTTAGGGTGGATCTTCTGTGCCGCCTCCCGGTCCTTCTCGCGCAATCTCTCGTGCAGCGCCGGCGCACCTTTTTCTTCCGCCTCCCGTTTCAGCCGCCTCCTCACGTCCCATCGCGCCGGCGGCCCCGAAAAAAGACCCCGCGTCATCGCCCTCCAGTAAAGCGCCGTCCCGCCCGCCACCAGCGCCCTCTTCGACCGCGAGAAAACATCCTCCAGCGCAGCCTTTGCATCCGAAAGGTACCTCCCCACGCTGTATTCGTCCGTCGGCGGCACGATATCTATAAGGTGGTGCCTCACCCGCTCCCGCTCCCCCTCCGTCGGCTTTGCCGTCCCGATGTCCATCCCCTCGTAAACCATCATCGAATCCATCGAGACGATCTCCGCATTCAGGCCCGGCGCAATCTCCATCGCAAGACCCGACTTCCCCGAAGCCGTCGGCCCCATCAGAACCAGAATCTTCTCTCTCATCTCCTCCCTCTCTCGAGCTCCAGCAGCTTTCGCTTCGCCTTTACCCCGCCCGCCATCGAGAAGCCGCCTATCGAACCATCCGACCTCACGACCCTGTGGCACGGAATAACCAGAGGCAGCGGATTCTTCGCCAGCGCCCTCCCCACCGCCCTCGCCCCCTTCGGCCTCCCGACCTTCCGCGCCAGCCAAGAGTAAGACCGCACCTCCCCGTAACCTATCCCCCTCGCCGCTTCCAGCACCTCCCTCTCGAACTCCGTAAGCCCCGCAAGATCGACCGGGAATTCAAATCGCTCCGCCTTTCCCTCGAAGTATCTCCCGAGCGCCTTCTCGAACCCCTCATGCCGCCTCTCCTCCCCCTCCGGCGTTGCCGTTCCGAACTCCAGCCTCCTCAGACCCTTTTCCGACCAGACGAGCGTCGCCTCCCCCAGGGGCGTCCCAAGCCGCTGAAAATAGAGCCGCTCCTTCTTTCCGCGCATCTCACTCCGCCGCAATAAAAGGCGGCTCCCCCGAAATCTCGTCCCGCAGCTCTCGCACCTTCTCTATCTTCTCCTTCGGGCCCGACACGCTCAGCCACACCGCTCCCTCCGCCCCCCCTACCCCTCCTGCCGCCACCGGCACCACCCTCGCACCCGTCAGAATCTCTATCGCCTCTATCTCCGTCAGGATCTCCCCCGTAACCGGCAAAAGCGCCGGCCCCCTCTCCGCCATCTCATCCGCCCGCGCCAGCTCCGCGTGCGCCACCTCCATATCCGTCGGTATGCTCTTCTCCAACCCCACGGGAATTATCAGATGTATCCTCCTCGCCACGATCGTCCCCAGCGCCGCACCGATCGTTCCCCCCGTCGGATGGCCTATAAGGATCCCCGCCTGTCCCAGCGCGTAGTTCACCGCATTCGCCCCCTTGGCGAAAACATCCCCCTCCCCCATCTCCTTCAAAGCCTCCACCTCCGAAATTCCCTCCACTCGCCTCCCTTCCTTCAGCACCAGCGCCGGGAGCGACGCATCCGTCTTCCCGTACCTCTTCGTCACTCCCGACACGTACTTCGTCTTATCTATCCTCTCCCCCGTCAGCTCCTCCACGACATAGGCATTCGTCGTCCCCTTCGCGATCGCCACCGTCCCTTCCTTAAGCGCCCTCTTCACCGCCGGATGCGCCTTGAACCCCTTCGCAATCAGCCTCTTCGACTCCGCCACCGTAAGCGCAAACTCCAA
>CAZUUK010000105.1:0-1268 GCA_964622675.1 uncultured Planctomycetota bacterium
GCAATCCCGATCCTCGAACGCCTCCTCTCCCTCTCACCACACTCAACCCAGCGGCAACTATCCGAACCCCAACACAAATCACTCCCACCCGTACGCGTCTCCTCCCTTCAGCCTTGATCTCATCCTCCCTCCGAAAATATGCACCCTATCTCCGCGTCCTGCGCCCCGAGGCGCCCAAACCCCAACATTTTCCCCCGTGTCCCTTTGCTCTATCGTCGATCCGCAAACTTATTCCGGATTGCGCGCAACATTTCCCCTCGAACCCGTTACATTACTCTGACGGACGTCCCTCAAAACCCGGCGACCATTCTGAGGAGAGCAAATTGTCAGACCCAACCGATGCCCAACTCGTCACGCGCACGCGCCGCAGCGATAACGACGCCTTCAGGGACCTCGTCTCCCGCTATCAAGGCCACGCCTACGGCCTGGCCTACAGCTTGGTCGGCAATTGGGCGGATGCCCAGGACATCGCCCAGGAGACCTTCATCCGCGCCTACACGAACCTCGACCAGCTCCGCGACCCCTCCCGCTTCGCCGCCTGGCTCCGCAGGGTGGCTTTCGGCGTCACCATGAACTGGCTCAGGTCGTTTCGCCCGGGGCTATTCCACCAGCTCGACGGCCGCATTGATCTGGACCACCTGGAAATCCCCGACTTCAAGCCCGGCCCGCCTGAGGTCGCCCAGAACCGTGAGTTAGCCGACGCCGTTTTCGCGGCCATCGCTTCGCTCCCGCCCAAGTATCGCGTCCCCCTAACCATGTTCCACCTCGACGGCCTCTCTTACAAAAAGGTCGCCGACTTTCTCGACATTCCGCTCGGCACGGTCCAGGCCCTCATCCACCGCGCCCGCGCCAAACTCAAAACAGCACTTGCTGCCTATGCGCAAGAGGAGATAACACCCATGGTACAGGAAGTCTTCGACGAGCATAAGCTGGGACCGCAATTCACTCGACAGGTCATCCAGGCCGTCGAGGAGTTCAAGCGCCTGACTCGCAACTTGCAGGGTCATATGGTCGTCGCAGACGAGGTCTATTGGCAGCCGCCCGTCTATCTAACGACCCACGTTGTGGAAATGCGTGCGGCCGGATGGAAGGACATGGACTTCGACACTCTCGCCGCTGTCTCCGGTGCGTCGGCTCTCTTCGCCTGGCAGCCGAACACCTACAGGCCGAAGTACGCCAACCATTTCATCGGCATGGACAAGCGCATCGCCGAGGCTACCGGCTTCGGCTATGAGTGGCTCCCCTTCGGCGACGCCGAGGAGGCGTGG
>CAZUUK010000105.1:1368-10611 GCA_964622675.1 uncultured Planctomycetota bacterium
GGCTACCGGCTTCGGCTATGAGTGGCTCCCCTTCGGCGACGCCGAGGAGGCGTGGCGGATTCTCAAGGAGAGCATTGACTCCAACCGCCCGGCCAAAGGCTGGCACTACGAGAATGTCCTTTTCGCCGGCTACCGCGACGCAGCAGGGAAGGAGCAGCGCCAGGTTTTCGCGATGCATGACGGGCCCGGAACCTATGCAAGGTGGTGGACTTGGGCGGAGTTCGAAGAGTGGGTCCGGCTGGTCGAGGGGTGGCACCAGAAACAGCTCGGCCGCCACTCAGAGCGCCTCCCCAAGGCCGACGACAAGGACGTTGCACTCCGCGTAATGAGGGATCTCGTTGACTGGAGCGTCCAGCCGCCTGAGTCCGTCAGGCAACGCTTCCCCAGAGCCAAGTTCGGCCTGGCGGGCATTGAGGCATTAGCCGACGCTGTTGCTGACATCTCCAGGGACACCGAGTACTGCAGCGGGTGCGAATCCTGCCACGGACTTAATCCTCAATGGACCGTGCGAAACTCCACTGCCGTCTATCTCTCTCGTGCGGCTGGGCATTTCCCCGAAGGTGTAAGGTCTCACATCCTGGCCGCGGCCAAGGAGTACAGAGCTGCTTACGAAGCCTGGGATGAGATGGTGGGACACCTGCCTCCCTCTTGGGCAAAGAAGCAGGGCTGGAAGCCCGACGCGCCGGACAACGCCTGGGAGCTGGAGGAGAATCGCCGCGCCGGAGCAGCCGCCGTGCGCAAAGCACTGCGCTGCGAGAAAGCAGCCATAGCCCAAATCCAACAGGCCTTACACGCGATGGAAGCCGATCGGGCTTCCTCAAAAGCCTCAAAGGAGCGCCTATGAGAATTGCAGGCGTTGTGCGGGTTCAGCAAAAGTCACACACGCGACGACGACACGTGAGTACACTATATGCACGTTCCGTGTGTTGTGTCATGCTCATGGCTGCGATGGGGTGCCAGGCGGTTGGCACTCATAGGCTCGAGATGCAGAAGTCCGCAAAGGACGTGGATACGCGTATGCTGGAGTACTACCGTGCACATAGTGAGTGGACGGATCCGGGAACACAGGAAGAGATGTACCAGGGCATCCCGAATGACGTCCCCTCTATCGTGAAGGCTGTGCAAGGGGTTCTGACCCGTAGGTATCGGAATCCTTCAGAGGCACAAGACAAGGGAGGGCGGATCCGCAAGACTGATGAGCTTCTGCGCCGAATACGCGTGCTCCATGACGAACCTATCGGCGTTACACGTCCCATGGCAAAGCGCCTCCTTGTGAACTGCAGGCAATTCGCTGTTCTCACATGTTCGCTCTTGCGTCACAATGGTATCCCGGCGCGTGTTAGGGTGGGGTATCTTATCTTCCCATCGGCCGAGGTTGTCTACGAAAGCCACTGGATATGTGAATACTGGGAGGCGGCGGAACGTCGCTGGATACAGATTGATGCACAGGTGAACACGATCGACATGCCCGAAGGTAGATTTGTGACTGCCGGGGAGGGATGGCGCCGATATCGTCTGGGTGAAGCGGAACTGAAGACGTTCGGAGTGAGTCGGAAGTCCATCGGCTGGGATATGGTCGTTCACAGTGTTACCAAGGATGCAATGGCTCTGAACAAGACAGAACTCCTTGTATGGGATGTGAATCCGCACTGGAGCAAGAAGCCGACTGCAAGTGATATCGAGGTCATAGATGACGCGGCCGCATTGTGTCGCGAGGTAGACAGCCGTTGGCAGGAGCTGCGAGACTTCTACGACGCTCACCCGGCCATCCGGATGCCGGCGGACTTTGAGAGGAAGAAGCAGACTGCCGAATAACGGGCTGGAAGCCGGACGCGCCGGACAACACCTGGGAGCTGGAGGAGAATCGCCGCGCCGGAGCAGCTGCCGTGCGCAAAGCACTGCGCTGCGAGAAAGCAGCCATAGCCCAAATCCAATAGGCCTTACACGCGGCCGCCCTGCAAATTCGTTGCGTCCTCACACCTCTATCGCCGGCCCCGCCCCCCCATCACCGTTCCCTTCATCTTCGCCGCCGCAGCCTTCGCTTCCTTCGGCAGCGTCGTGTGAGCCGCGTTATTGAACGTTGTTATCTCGTCCTTTATCTCGTCGTTCGGATCCACGACAACATAGATCTCGTGCGCCTCCTCCGTCGGACTCCAGCTCACCCCCACGGTAACCGTTTGCGGCTCCAGATCGTTCGGCGCTTCAATGTTCGGAACAAACGAACCTCCGATCCGCGTCCCTCCCTCTTCCGGATTCCCGTCGTAGAACTCCACCTCCACCCCGCGCACCGCCTTCGCGCCCACGTTGTGAATCGTCGCCAGCAGCAGCTTCCGCTCCTTCACCCACCGAATATCCCTCTCCGAAAGCCCCGGGTCCGGCGCAGGCTCCGCCGCCCTCCCTCTTTCAATCTGGTCAACCTCTATCATGTATGTCACGTTCGGCTCCACCTTAATCCGTATCGGCGTCCCTCTCTGCGGCAGATCGAACTCCCGCTCCTCCGCAATCGAATCCATCGTCTCATCCTCATCCGCATCCGGGCCGTACTTCAGCGCGTATCTCCCGCCCGCCTCCAGCTCCCACGGCACGATCCCCACCTCGCGCGTCTCCGGCGTCATGTTGCAGAAGATGATCCTAAGCCCCTGCGCGTCCGAACCCATCACCGCCGCCGCAAAATACTTCGTCGTATCCCTGTAAGTAACCGGCGCCTCGAAAAGCGCACCTCCGTACCTCCCGCCCGTGTAAATGTAGAACGCGTGCGGCCATCCGGGGAATCCAACACGGTCCGTCGCCGCCGCCTCCGTCGTGTCTTTCGGCCAACCCATCCTCAGCATATGGTTCAGGAAAGTCGCATCGTCAATAATCTCCCCCCTCGTTATGTCCTTCTCAAGCTCTCCCTCTCTCCCCTCCATCGCGCGCCTCGCCTCCAGCCAGTACTGCAACCCCTCGAGGCTCTCTCCCACCCAGCGCTCGCTCCCCCGTTCCGCTTTGCTCTTCTCGCGCTTCGTCTCGCCGCCACTTTCCTTCTCGACCTCGCGCTTCTTCGTGTGCTTCGGCTGCCACTTCTCCAGAACCAGCTCGAACCCGGCCCGCGTCGGCATCTCCACCTCCCACGGAAGCTCCCCGCGCCGATTCCTCAGCCTCGCAGCACCTTTCTCCTCCGGTACGTTCCCGTATCGCGCACCCAACTCATACTGAAGCCGCATTGGCTCAAAATATTTCCGATCGCCCGTCTGGCTGTACACCGTCCTCATCAAATCGTACATGTATTCGTGGATCCCCTGTCCGGTCCAGCTATGCTGGTTCGGTTCCGGCGGGTCGGCGGCGGTGTACCAATTCGGCGAGTGAATCCCCCCGATTATCGCCTCCGGAAAGGAAACCATTCTCGGATAGACCCCCTTCGGCTTCCCTCTCTCCGTGGACATCGCTGACCCCAGCCATGCATCGGCCAGTTCGATGAACAGCTTCCGAATCGTCGGGTTCTGGTTGTATCGAAGCACCGCGCTCGCCGGCCGTATCGCCCGCAGATTGCTCCAGTCCTCGTTCATCTGACCGCCGCTTCCCACCTGTGCCGCGCCTAGATAGTTCGCCCTGAATTGCCGCTGCTCCTTCACATTGTAGCCGGTCCACAGATCTCGCATCAGCTTGCCCGTCTTCATGCTCCGTTCGATCCACACGGGATTGCCGTAGTCCACCTGCACCATTACACCCAGCGTGTCGCCTGTCCACTCCGCCGAATGAGCAACGTCCGCCGTCGGCATGCAGTATCCCAATTCCGGATCCACCTCGGAAAAATTCCACAACCCCTCCATGAACTTCCGCATCCCATTCATGCACAGCTCCGATACCCCCTTGCTCACGAAGTCCATGTACCCGAATGCTCCGACGATCTCCACATCGTCCCCCCACCCGCCGCCCAGATTCCCCTCCGGCCGCTGCTTAAACTTCACCCACCACTCAGCCCAGTCAACCTGCGTCGCCCACGCCGCCTGTAGCTGCCTCGCCCATTCCGGCGCACCTTCCGACTTCGCCAGGTAATCCTCCATGTACCAATCGGAAGCATGCGTCCCGTCCCCGTGATTCTCCCACTCCCAGTCCAAAAAGTATCTTACGTAGCGGTCCTCCGGGAACTTCTTCTCCAGCTCCTCGAGTATCTGCCTCGCGACACCCAGCTTCGGAATGTACGGCAAAAGCATGTTCGCCGCCCGCGCTATGTATAGCTGCGACTTGTAGTAAAGCGGCGAGCCCTCCTTGATCATCCACCACAGCCCTATCGCCTTGTCGTTCTCGACGAAGTGGTGCCTTTGCACCGCCCGCCCGTTGACGAACATCAAATCCCCTCGCCTCAGATGGATCGTAAGCGCCTTCAGAAATATCTCCGCGTCCTGGAGCACCTCGCGCACCCCGCTCTCCTCCGGATGCGCTGCCACGTAATCCCTCAGCACCTTCACCGCCTCGGGAACCAGCCGCTTCTCCTCCTCTTCCACTTCCGGTCGCCCCGCCAGCCACAATTGAACGATTGCCCTCGCCGCCTGCGCCTCCGGCTCCCTCACCCGCTCCAACGCGCCCAGCGCCGCAACAAACTCACCGCCGTTAAACTCATTCATCGCATCCAGCAAAGCCGGCGACGGGCATCTCCGCGTCAGGCCGAGCCTCCCGTCCTTCTCAACCACCGGCGCCGGCACGTCCGGCACGACCTCTATCGCCATCACGCTGTTGTGCACGAATGGCCACCCGATGTAATTGTACGGCGGCTCCTTCTTGTTCCACACCGACGGTTTCGCGCTTTTCACCCAGTACAGACTCATCGGATTCTCCCACTTCGACTGCTCCGCCATCTGCTCGTCGTAGTAGCTCTGATTCTTCTTCAGAGATATCCGAATCACCCCGTCCCTCGCCTCCGCCCTGTCGCGCACGTACGTCCGCCAGCCGCTCGGGTTCTTCATCAAAAACCGATAGCTCCCCGGAGTCCACGCCGCCACGCGACTCTCCGCAAGCCTCCCGTTCATGTAAACATCCATCGAGCCGATCGCCTGCGACATGTCGCCGACAGTCACCGTCACACGGTAATTCCCCTTGGGAACGTCCGCCCGGAAAATCAGCTCCGACTCGCTCACCACCCCGTCCCGGTTCAGGTCGTCGAAGCTCTGATGCAGATACTCCCTCAACTGAACCGGCCGTCCCTCGCTCCCTATTTCATCAGGCTGCCTGGGGTAGTCAAACTCCACCGAAGCGGGTTTTCCTCCCTCCCACCCGTATCCCTTCTGGGTCGAGTACACATCTTCCGCCGTCAGGCGCTCGTATCCCGCCGCAACCGGCGAATCCGCCGTCCCGCAGTCAAACCGCAGCACCGTCGCCGCTCCTTGCGACGCACTCGCTCCGGACCAAAAACATAGCACCGCAGCAGCAACCCACTGCCAGTTCGCGAATCCTCGCCTACAGTTCATAATCTCCTCCGCTCCTGAGAAAACCGGCAGAGGATACGCGCATCCCTCTGCCAGCTCCTCCGCAACCTGCTGCTGTTATCTCCAGCCCGCCGCGACCTACCCCCCGCCGTACGCCAGAACGTTAGGCGGCGTCCCTCCCGTCTTACCCCACATCACCGAGTTGTCGGAAATGCACGCATCCCTACCTCCCGGCGGCCAGTAATCCTTGTCATTCAGCACGTGAAGCCGGATGCTGTATATCTCGTCCCGATCCTTCACCGACCCCACACCACCCGCTCCATGCGCGCCCATCAACGGAGTGTTCCTCCATTCCACGTGACCGTCAACGTACAGCGCGTTCTGGCCCTGCCCCTTGTGATTCGGCGAGTTCAGCTCCACCCGCGCCTCCCCGGGGTATGCCTTCCCGTCCAGCCTCGCGAAATCTTCCGCGCTCAGCACCCCAATCCGCCCGTAAACGTCCAGCGGCTCGAGACCCATCTCGTCCGCTGCCACCGCAGCTCCGGGATCGGACGACGTCGTCATGTAATGCTCGTACGAATATGACGTCGAAGACGCGTGCATCCCACCGTCTCTGCCGCTCCGACCTCCGCCCGTTATCTGCCACGCGCCTACCCTCCCCTCAGTGCTCGGGCAGATCATCAGACTCGCATCCTGTATGTACGGACTCTCGCCGTAGAGCAAAAGTCCCAGTGAGTATGACGAATAAGCTCCATCCGGCCCTCTCGGGAACCACCCGTCGAAATCCGTCGAGTAAGTGTGCAGGGCGATGCCGATCTGCCTGAGATTGCTCTTACACGCCGCCCGCCGTGCTTGCTCACGTGCCCTGGCAAGCGCCGGCAGAAGCAGCCCCGCCAGGATCGCTATGATCGCAATCACCACGAGCAGCTCGATGATCGTAAAACCCCTCCCCCCGCCTCTCATCTCCTGTCTCACCAGCCTCTCTTCTACCTCCCGCGGCCCGTGCGGAACGAAGCCGGCGCCGCCTTCTCCTCCGCCGCCGCAGCTTTCGCCTTCTTCGGCAGCGTCGTGTGAGCCACGTTGTTGAACGTCGTTATCTCGTCCTTTATCTCGTCGTCTGGATCAACCACCACGTAGATCTCGTGCGACTCCTTCGTCGGCGCCCAGTTGATCCCGACCGTCACCGCTTGCGGCTCAAGGTCGTTGGGAGCCTCAATGTTCGGGACGACCGAGCTCCCTATGGGAACGCCGCCGCCTTCAGGATCGCCGTCGTAAAAAACCACCCCAACGCCCCGAACCCCCTCGGATCCCACGTTGTGAATCCTCGCCATCAGCAGATGTCTTTCCTCATTGAACCGGATATCCTCCGCCGAAAGCCCCGGGTCGGGCGCGCGCTCCGCTATCCTTCCACGCTCCACCTGGTCCACCTCAATCACGTAAGTCACCCGCGGCTCCACCCTCACCCAGATCGGCGTCCCCGCCTGCGGCAGATCGAACTCCCGCTCCTCCGCAATCGAATCCATCACCTCGTCCTCATCCGCATCCGGCCCGTACCTGAGACAATATTTCCCGCCCGCCTCCAGCTCCCACGGCACTATCCCCACCTCGCGCGCGTCCGGCGTCATGCTGTAATAGAAAACCCGCAATCCCTGCGAGTCCGCCGCCATAACCGCCCCCGCAAAATCTTTCGTCGTATTCACGTACGTTACCGGCGTCCTCAAAAGCGGCCCCCCGAAGCTCCCCCCCGTACACGTGAAAAGCACCTCCAGAAGTCCGGAGATCGGCACCCGGTCTGTCGCCGAAGCCTGCGTCGTCGAAAGCGGCCACGTCATCTCTCTCAACTTCTGCGCGAACAGAAAATGATCGGCGATCTGCTGCTTCGTTATATCGTTGCTCAATTCCCCTTCTCGGCCCTCCAGCAGCCGCTTCGCCTTCAGCCACACTTGTACCGCCTTCAGGTTGCTCGCCACCCACCTTTCGCTTCCCTCTTCGGCAGGAGCCTCCTCGGCCACCTCTTCCTGGGGTTTCGCCTCTTCGCCCTCCTTCGGCTCTTCCTCTTCCCTCCTCGGAGGCGTCCATCTTTCGAGCAGCTCATCGTGCGGGCCGCGCGTCGGCGCTTTCACATCAAGCCACGGCGCTCTGCCCAGCCTCACTCCCCCTCCCACATCAGGAGTGTAACCATGCCGTCCCGCCATCTCGTACTCAAGCCGCAGCGGCTCGAGGTACTTCCTGTCTCGCGTTTGCGTGAAGGCCGTAAGCAACAGGTCGTGAATGTAGCCCTTGTAAGATTGTTTCGGCCACGCGTCGTTTATGGTCGTCCCGTCATTGAACGGCGTATACCACGTCGGCGACTGGTGTCCGCCGATCAGCCCATCAGGGAATGCAACGTGGAGCGGTATAACCCCTCTTGGCTTGCCGCGATCGGTGGACATCGCCGCCGCGGCCCACGAGTCGCCAAGCTCCACCATCAGCTTCTTCACTGCTGGGTTGTTGTTGTAGCTCAGGACGGCGGCCGCCGGACGTATCGCACGGTAGTTGATCCAACTGTCGTTCATCCGTGCACCGGCCCCCACCTGAGCCGCCCCGAAAAAGTTCGCCTTGAACTGCCGATGCCCTTTGTCGTTGTAATCCGTCCACAGATCGCGCATAAGCTTCGCCGTCTTCATGCTTCGCTCGATCCATACCGGGTTCCCGTAATCTATCTGCGCCATCATCCCCAGAGTGTTGCCCGTCCACTCAGCCGAGTGCTCCGCATCCGCCATCGGTTGGCAATACCCCAGCTCAGGGTCCACCTCCGAGTAATCCCACAGCCCCTCCATGAACTTCCGCAACCCTTCTATGCTCACTTCCGAAACCCCCCGGCTTATGTACCCCATGTACCCGAACGCCCCCACTATCTCCACGTCGTCACCCCAGCCGCCACCTATGTTCCCTTCCGGCTGCTGCTTGAACTTCATCCAGTACTCCGACCAATCCACCATCGTCGCGTAGTTCGCCTGCAGCAGCCTCGCCCACTCCGGCGCACCTTCCGTCCTCGAGTAGTAATCAGTCAGATACCAGTCCCTCGCATGAGTCCCGTCCCCATAAGGCTCCCACTCCCAGTGCACGAAGTACTTCACGTACCGGTTATCCGAAAATTTCTCCTCCAGCCCCTCGAACGCCTGCTTCGCAATCCCAAGGGCCGGAGTGTACGGCGTCAGCATGTGCGCCGCCTGCCCTATATATAGCTGCGATTTGTAATAAAGCGGCGAGCCCTCCTTGATCATCCACCAAAGTCCGATCGCCTTGTCGTTCTCGATGAAGTGGCTTACCCCCAGCCCTCCGCGTTCAAGATGCAGCCTTAGCGCCTTGTGAAATATCTCCGCATCCTGAAGAACCTCCGCGGCCCCGTTCTCTTCCGGATGAGCCGCCGCGTAACCTCTCAAAACACCCAGCGCCGCCGGCACCAGCGTCTCCTCCAGCTCGACCTCCGGCCGCCCTGCCAGCCACAACTGAACTATCGCTCTTGCCACCTCTGCGCTGGATTCCTTCACTTCATCGAGCGCATCGGCCGCACCCATAAAATCCTCCTCATTGAACCGCGAAATCGCCTTCTCCAAACCCGCAGACCCGATCCTTCTCGTCAGCCTGAGCTTGTCATTCTCACCGACCACAGGCGCCGCCGCGTGGGGAAGGATCTCCAACGCCATGACGCTGTTATGGACGAAGGGCCACCCGATATAAGTGTACGGCGGATCCTTCTCATCCCACGCCTTCACCCAGTGCACGCTCATCGGATTTTCCCATGTCTCCTGCTCCGCCATCTGCTCATCGTAGTAGCTCTGATTCTTCTTCAAGCCGA
>CAZUUK010000106.1:0-10518 GCA_964622675.1 uncultured Planctomycetota bacterium
TCACATAGACTATCCCGATACCTATTACTTGAGTACGATGCATTCGTACATGCCGTCAACATCAAGGTACGAATCTGAAAGATCGGGGTCAAGACTTAAGAGAACTTCGATTTGTTTATCTTGTAACGTCTGTCTGGTGCTTTCGATCACTTCCCCGATGAGTGTGTTGATATTGTAGTATTTCTTTTCCGGTCTTCGATTTTTCGCATAATCCAACATATCATGTGTGATCTTCCCGATACGATCAAGTCCTTTTCGTATGATATTCCAGTTCGTCTTGAGCCGATCGACTCGATTGTGCTCGAGGTTGCTGTCAAACAGATCCAGTCCCCCTTGAATAAGCTGGAGCACGTTTTTAATGTTGTGCGCCACCCCGGTGATCGTCTGGCCGATTGCAGCCATACGTTCGGTAAGGATCATCTCTTCAGTGAGTTGAAGGTTCTCAAGGGAGAGGGAGAGGGGGAGGGGGAGGACGGGGCCGCGGCCCGGCGTTACGTGAGGAGGAGACAGACCCAGGAGAGGGCTCCGGCAAGCCCTTGTACGAACTGGCGTTCCTTGAACAGGACATCTGGCGGAGGCCGAAGGCGCTCTCCATGTGCGTGGGAGGGTCCGAGAGGTCTTTGCCGAGCCGCTTTGGGACGACGGCCTTCGGCATGGGCGGGCTTCATGTAAAGAGGCCGGGCAACTTCCTGCTTCGCTGGTCCGGGGACATGGACTGGGCCTTCATCGTGAGTGTTCTCTTGAGCTTCATGGCGCTTCTTCTGACCTATGACGCGTTTTCCGGAGAAAGGGAAGCAGGGACGCTGCGGCTGCTGTTGTCCGCGGCGATTCCAAGGGACAAGGTGCTGACAGGCAAGTACCTCGGTGTGATGCTTACGCTTGGCATCCCCTTTGCCGCGGGTGCGATGGTTCACATGCTCATCGTCAGGTCGTACGGCATGGCGACCATTACTGCGGGAGACTGGCTGAAGATCCTGGTCATCGTGCTCATCTCATTCGCCTATCTCTCCTTCTTCGTGCTGCTTGGGCTTCTTGTGTCCGGCAGGGTGCAGCATTCGGTCAGCAGCATGGTGATCCTCCTGCTGATATGGGTCGGCCTGGTTGTCTTGGTGCCCAGTTCGGGCCGGCTTGCAGCTAGGGCCTTCGGAGACTTCATGCCGCGCGCGGAGCTGGCTAGAAAGGTGGCGGAAGCGCGGCAGGAGATCTGGGACAACTGGGAGAACTACGGGGAAAGGGCAGGCACCATGGCCGGTGACCGTGATGATCCCAGGAACAACCCGCCCGCTCGGGCAAAACTCCAGCGTGCGGTGACTCAGGGCAGGAACCAGTTGCACGAAGAGTATCTCCTGCTCGCACGAGCACAGGCGACACTGGGTCGGCAATTCACGCGCGTCTCTCCGGTTGTGATGTACCAGATTGCTGCTGAGACCATTGCGGGCACCGGGATCAGGCGTTGCTTCGACATCTACGACCAGCTCAAGGAGTACCGCGCCTCGCTCATGGACTACATCCGCGCCAAGGATCAGGAAGACCCGGAAAGCCTCCATCTCATCTGCGGAGAGCTGAGTATGGCGAAACGCTGGCAAGCCATTTCGCACCAGCCGGTGGACTTCGAGAGCATCCCGAAGTTTCGGGAAAAGGATATGCCCATAGGTGAGGCCCTCAAATCAGCGATTTGGGATGTCGGGCTGCTGGTCGCGCTGAACGTCGTCCTTTTCGCGGCGGCGCACGTGTCCTTTTCGAGGTACGACGTGCGCTGACGTTCCGTGCCGAGGAGGCGGGACAGAACGGAGCCAGATAAACAGGCGAGAGATGGATGTTGAGGAGAAGCGTAAAGGAGCTTTGAAGTGATGAGCTGGCAGATTGCGAAGAGGCAATTGCTGCTAAACGTTCTCACTTTTCGCTTCGCTGTTGCGACAGCGGTCTGTGTTCTGCTTGTGGTGGTTCTGGTTCCGCTACTGATAGGAGATTACAGCGCCAGTTTGGAGGATTACGCCGAGGCCGTCGCCCACAACTCGGACGAACTGCGGAAGGTAAAGGTCTACAAGAACATCAAGCCTACGGTCCACAGGCCTCCGACGGCCCTGTCGGTGCTCAGTCGAGGGGTGGAGAGCCAACTGGATGCCTCGGCCAAGGTAGAACTCGGAAGCGTCCCCACCGTAGATTTCGCTTCCGCTGATGTCAATCCATTCCTGTCCATATTCCCTGGGCTCGATGTCTCGCAAATATTCGTTGCCGTTCTGAGCATGCTGGCGCTGCTGCTTGCATATGATGTCATATCGGGAGAGAGGGAGCGCGGGACACTGAAGCTGATGCTTTCGGGGCCGCTACCTCGTTCGGGGATCTTGCTGGGCAAGCTCGCGTCAGGGCTTCTTACGCTGTTGATCCCGGTGACGATAGCTTTCGTTATCACGGGGTTGATGCTCGAGCTCTCGTCACGGGTGAGATTGACAGGGGAGGACTGGCTTCGCGTAGGGTTGATGTACGTGGTGTCGATGGTCTTCTGCTTCTCGATGCACAATATGGCACTGTTCTTCTCGTGCGTGACGAGGAGGTCGGGCGTATCGCTCATGTTGGCGTTGTTCGCGTGGGTTTGTTTTGTGGGGATCATTCCCAATGCGAGCACGTACGCGGCCACGCGACTTCGAGCGCTCGACTCGAAAGACAAGACGGAGAGCCAGGTCCATGCTGTGTGGGACGAGTTTCAAAGGGAGGTGAGAGCCCACGAATACGAGCGCTCCGGCGGGGCCGAGGCGGACGCCCAGGGAGCGTTCGGGTTGTGGTATGCGGCGCTTTGCGATCAGAACTACATGAGGTACGGGCAAGAGAGACACTCGTTCGAAGAGCCGCTCAGGATAATGTATGCAGAGAGAGCAGCACAGGTCCGGCGGGGCTATTTCCGCTCTCTTATAGGCCAGAAACGCCTTGCCGACAATCTGTCCCGGCTCTCTCTCGTCCCTCCCTATCAGCGGATAATGTGCGCCCTGGCAAGGACGGATGTGGAAAGCGTGGAATTCTTCTTCGAAGGAGCCGCTGCCCAAAGAAGGGAAGTGGCTGATTACATCCGGGCAAGGACAGAGCGCTTCTCTGCGACGAGCTATTTCACACCATGTGACGATAAGACGAGGAAAGCGTTCGAGGAGCTTCTGGCGAAGATGAACAGCGGTGATGGAAGTCAGGGCACGTATCCGATACTGGAGCTGTATGAGCGGATCATTGCTGAAACGCCACCCCTCGACCTGGACGATCTGCCTGCATTGACAGCCCGGCACGAAAGTGCGGCCCAGGTGATCCGCAGGGTGCTTCCTGACTTGACTCTCTTGCTGCTGGCATGCGTTTTGTTCTCTGTAATGTCTCTCGCGGCGTTCGCGAGATATGACGCCAGATAGCGGCGAAAGACACTGGGGGTGAGTGAGGTGAGGAATATGAGCGTGCGGATGGTCGTATGGTCCTGAGGATTACGGGAAAAGAGCTGCTGCAGAACCTGCTGAGTCTACGCTTCACGCTTTCGGCTTTGCTTGTCGTTGCGCTATTTGGGACGGGGGCCTTCGTCTTCGTGGGAAGATATGAACAGGAGCTGAAGGACTACCGGAAGGAGACAGACAACAACGCCTCCGCTTTGAGGGAACACTCATCGCACCTCTACAAGCTGGCCCATTACCGGCAAGCGATAATGAGGGAGCCGAAGGTCTTGGCGCTGTGCTCGGAGGGATTTGAGAAGTCGCTGCCTAATCGCTTTGCAACAAATGCTTTCAGCATGAGGCGGCCGGCAGTGAAGAGCCGTGGCAATCCCGTACTACCTCTGCTAAGAGACGTTGACTGGGTTTTCATCGTCTCTACTCTGCTGAGTTTCGTAGCGATGATATTGACGTACGATGCCTTATCCGGCGAGAGAGAGGCAGGGACGATGCGGCTCGTGCTATCAGGTCCTGTGACACGGGCTAAGGTGCTCGCGGGGAAGTATATCGGCGCGATGCTGACACTGGGAATACCTCTCGTGCTCGGACTCGTGGTGAATTTGATCATTGTGAGGTCGTACGCGGTTGCGGTAATCAAGCCGGCGGAATGGCCCAAGATCGTGGCGATCGTTCTCGTGTCCTTTGCCTACGTCTCCATCTTCGTGCTGCTGGGATTGCTCGTGTCCGGCACTATGAGGCATTCAGCGAGCAGCATGGTGGTTCTATTGCTGCTGTGGGTGGTACTGGTCATTCTCATCCCGAGTTCGGGGCGTCTGGTGGCAAGGGCGCTGCGGAACGTGTCCACTCAAGCGAACATGGAGAGGAGGAGCGCTGCTGCCATTCAGGAAGTGGTGGACAACGCGCTGGCAGGTAAGTACGGCAAAAATGCTGGGAACTTCTCCTCTGATCGTGAGTCGCCGACAGTGAACCCCCCGGCGCGGGCCAGGTTCAGAAGGGCGCTGGCAGAGGTGGGGAACCGGATACTGGAGGACCATATTGCGCAGTTGATAGCACAGGCTAGGGCGGGCAGGCAATTCGCGCGGCTCTCTCCTGTGGTGCTCTATCAGTGCACCGCCGAGGCTATGGCAGGGACCGGAATTGACCGGTGGCGCAACCTGTATCAGCAGATCAAGGACTATCAAAGAGAGCTGAGGGAGTACGTGAGAGTGAAAGACTTGGAGAATCCGAGCAGCCTTCACCTTCTTTTTGAAGCCGAGCGTGAAGCCGCAGCGTGGAAGACGATATCGAGAAAGCCGGTGGACTTCGACGGGGTGCCGAAATTCCAGGAGCGGCGCATGACGTTGGGCGAGTCACTGAAATCAAGCATCTGGGATGTCGGATTGCTCGTGTTGCTGAACGCCGTCCTTTTCGCGGCGGCGCACGTGTCCTTTTCGAGGTACGACGTGCGCTGACGTTCCGTGCCGAGGGGGAGGGGAAGGCCATCGACGTAAGTCTAAGCAGGACAAGACGGGCGGAATTTTCGGGAGGGACAGGGTGTGATCGAAGCTCTTGCTGGCGTGGCAGTTACGTCAGTGGGCCCTGCAGGATTCGAACCTGCGACACGCGGATTATGAGTCCGCTGCTCTGACCGCTGAGCTAAGGGCCCTCTGGTTACCTCCTCCAGAATCTACCATTACCGCAGGGTGTGTGTCAACCTGCAACGATATGACGGCGCGAGATCTGTCTCATTTGGCGTACGTCCGATCAGTCCCGTGAAGGTGTCGTGGCCAGAAGAAATGCGAGCCCACCTGCCTTGCAGGCGAACTCGCAGCTCGATTCCTGGACGGGCGCGGAGTTGCCCTAGTTCACCACGAGTACCCTCGCGGCATCCCTATCGCTGGCCCCTCTGGCGCTCCTTGCTTCGGCTCGAAAAACCAGAACGGTCCCTGGCCTAAGTCTCGGCACGCGGAAGCGTCTTCCGAATCTCTCCGTTTCCCCTGGCCTCAGCTTGAACTCATAGCGTGCCAGCCTTTTCGAGAACACCCTTGTATGCACGCTGAGGTAAACCCTGACCCTATCCGGCAAGTCCCCCATGTTGGTGACCCTTCCCCCTGCGTAGACGATCTCCCCAGGCGATACTTCGGTGGGCCGAGCCCATATCTCGACGTCAATGCCGGGCTGGGGCGCCGTACCGGAAGGCTCCCCATCCGCCGCAAGGATCTGAAAAGCAGCCGAGCAGATCAGAAGCGTGCCTAGCCCGATAAGGATCTTTTTCTTCATCTCGTCGTGAGCTCCTTTCCCTTCTCGTGTTTTACATTACAGGTCCCGGCCTCCTACGCTTATGTGAGATCCCGAGAGACTGTCCATCACCCCCTTTCTTGGGGCTCTTCTATGCTGGCAACGATGTCATAATTGCCACCGGACCGTGTGGCAAAGCTTCCGCGCATTAGACCAATGCCCACGGATGCAGGCCTTGGAGCGCGCGGGGTTCACTAGCAGTGTCCTTTCCCTTCCTATTCGCCCTTCGTATAAGTCCATTTGCCTCTCCCCGTTCCTATACGAGATACGAGGAGATTTATTCCGGCCCGTTTCTAATATGCGGCCCTTCAGATTGGCGCATGCGCCGGAGAGAATACGGAAAATCATACCCGGCCGCGGCCGCGCCGTCCCGCTTGCCGAATAAGCATCATATGAGGAAGCCAGTCTCTACGCAGTTGAGTCGCCGGTAGCTTATGCTTGCAAAGGCGCTACTCGTGCGGTAGCATGAGGCTGATCCCTGGCGCATCCGGGCCGTGACTTCAGTGATCGGGACGCGGTTTTATGCGGTTTGCTGGCGTGGTCTTGTTCATCTTGGCCGCCGCACAGGAAGTGCCTGCCTTGGGCTCGGAAAGGCCCGTTTTGCCCGCCGTCAGGGCATTGTCGAAACCGGTCATAGACGGCCTGCTCGAAGAGCGCGTGTGGCTGAAAGCGCAAGCGGTAACCGAGTTCTATGCAACTCGCTACGACCGACCAATAAGTCGCAAGACCGTCGCCCGCCTTGCTTACGACGACGAGTATGTATACGCTGCATTCTACTGCTACGATGACCCTTCTCAGATCACCGCGTCCGAAACGAAGCGCGGCGGCTCCTTTTCCTGTGACGACTACGTTTGCCTGGAGCTTGATACGTACGCAGCCGGTGACCGATCGTATAAGTTCTACGTAAACCCGTTGGGCACTCAGGATGATTCCATGCTTGGAGGCAGCGCCGGAAACATTCGGTGGCGAGGCGACTGGGAGGCCGCGGCGAAGATCGGCGATGACGGATGGACCGTGGAGATGGCAATCCCCCTGAGGATGCTGCGATACCCCGACGCGCAAGACACTTTCGGCGTGGGATTGATGCGGAAGATCCAACGAAACCTGGAAACCGGCTATTGGCCGCGCGAACTATTCATCGCCGGGCCCCGTGCGGCGGCGTGCTGGACGGGACTCAGCCTCCCAAGCCCCAGGCGCCCGTGGTCAGTAATGCCCTATTTGGCCCTGGATGCGCGAGAAGACGACTCAGACGTATACTTTGGAGTGGATGTGAAAAAGAGCTTCCAAACGGGCCTGTCGCTCGCGCTGACCCACAACCCCGACTTCAGGAACATCGAGACGGAAGTATTAGGGATTGACTTCTCGTATGAGGAGAAGACTGTGGCAGAATCGCGCCCTTTTTTCGCCGAGGGCAAGGGTTACTTTCCTTCCAACAGGCTTTTTTACTCCAGGCGTATTGAGGAGATCGATTTTGGCGGCAAACTTTTCGGCGAGATCGGCGGAACGGAGATCGGTTTCCTGGATGCGATCAGCCCGGGCGGACGCAACGACGCCGTTGCCTCTATTCACCATAGCATAACCGATGCCTTCTCCATCGAGGCCGACGCGGTTTCGCGAACTGAGCCCGGGATCACCAATACCGCTGGTTACGTTGCACTGGGCGCACGGCAGGATTCCCCAGACCACTACATCTCCGGGAAGGCAGGCTATGCCTTCACCACCACGGCCGGAGAGGGCGGCGACGGCCACGTCACCACCCTGAACGTTACAAGAGCAGTGCCGCGCGGGGCCCCGGGATTCTCTGCCGGAATCACACTCGAGGAGATATCTCCCGAATTCAACCCTTTGGATGGATACGTTCCCAGCAAAGACATCCGCTCCGGCAAGCTGTATACCAGCTACCGCCGCGCCTACGACGCTGGGAAGCTTGAGGAATGGAGTGTGACGTTCAGCGTCGCGCAGTACGATCGCACAGACGGAGACTTTTTTCGCCGTGACACGGACGGGACTGTCAGCATGGACCTCCGCGATTCGTTGGGCTTTAGCTTTGGATATTCCGACAGCAATAGAGACGTGGGGTACACTGTACACGACGACGGGCTCTGGCACCTGGGCACTAGTTGGAACAGGAACATTTATCGCCGCGAAGGACAAGCCGCGGTGACTTTCGGACGACTGGCTTCGGCGGACTACTTTTTCGCCTCGGCTGAACAGGAATTTCAGATCACGCAAAAGCTGGCATTTCAGGTTCGCGGTCAGCATAGAAGCATGAAAGGCGAGAGAACCGACGAACAGACGCAAGGGATCGCTGTTCTGAATTACGACTTCACTCCCGAAAGGGGAATGTCGGGGCGCATAGTTGCTACGGAAGATGACTTCAATGCCTACCTCGCATACAGGCAAAGGACGCGAAGGGGGCTGGACATATTCGCAGGAATCGGAGATCCTAATGCTAGCGAGTGGACGGACAGGCTGGCGCTCAAGGTGGCCGTGTGCCTGGAACTGTGAAAGCTGTGTTCACACGGAAGTCGGGCGAATCCTGACGACGAGTGTCCTACAGCGAGGCGAGTCCGGTGACGCAGGAGCACCCTGGCAATCAGGACGAGCAGGACGTTGAGGAAAGGGAGCCTTCGCGCTTTCGCAGAATCTTCATCGTCGTCATCCTGCTGCTGGTAGCGGCGGGCGCGTGGATTTACAGCAGCATCCTTGGCCTCGTAATCGGTCTGGCCGTTATCATCGTGCTTGGAGTGATGTTCACGGAGAAGCGCAGCGGCCCGGTGGGCAAATAAAGTGTCGGCTTCGGCCAAAGGTGCCAGAATGCCAGGAGAGAGGAGGAAGGCCCTGTTTCTTTGCCAGAACAACGCCTGCCGCAGCCAGATGGCAGAAGGTTTCATGAACGCGTTGCGCGGCGCCGATTTCGAGGCATATTCCGCAGGAGCCCAGCCGACGGAAGTCCATCCCCTTGCCCTAAAAGTGATGTCCGAGGCCGGTGTTGACATCTCGGCCCAGAGATCGAAACGCATAGACGAGCTGCCGCAGGTGCATTTTGACTACGTAGTCACCCTTTGCGGCGGACTCGACGAAGCCTGCCCCTATGTGCCGGGCGAAAGCGTGCGAATGCACGTCCCCTTTCCCGATCCCGCAGCGGCCAACGGCAGCCCGGAGGAGCTGCTGAACGAATTTCGCAGTGTGCGCGACATGATCAAACGGTTTATACAGTCGTTCCCGGAGATGCCCGGGCGATAGCGGAGGGATACTTTGGAATTCATGACAGCGCCTTTGGAGAAGTTGGCTTCGGCTACCCCCATCAAGTTTCAGGTACTTCCCACCCCGGAAGATGTTTGGAGCGATTTCGCGCAAGTTATGGCGAACGCCATCCGCGATAACAACGCCAACGGCAGGCGGACTACTTTCATCATCCCCGTCGGGCCCACGAGGCAATTCCGTATGCTCGCGGAAATTTGCAACCGCGAGGAAATCAGCTGCCGCAGCCTCGTGACCTTCAATATGGACGAATACTGCTTTGACGACGCCACGCCGGTCTCCCCTGCGCACCCCATGAGCTTCGAGGGCTTCATGCGGCGAGAATTCTTCGACCAGTTGGAGCCTCGCTATCGCCCTCCCGAGGATAACATCGTATTTCCGGATCCGATGCGACCTGACGCTCTTCCCCGACGAATAGAAGCGGAGGGTGGGGTTGACATATGCTTCGGGGGGATTGGGATAAACGGGCACATGGCTTTCAACGAGCCCCCGGAACCGGGTGAGTTGGTGGACGCTGAGGGGTTTCGCAATTCAACCGTCAGGCTGGTAACCCTCGCCCGCGAGACGAGGACAATCAACGCCGCCTTCGGCGCGGGAGGCGACATCGCGGCGGTGCCTTCGAAAGCCGTGACTGTCGGGCTCAGAGAGATTCTGGGGGCGAGGAAGTGCTGCTTCTATCTCGACTGGCCCTGGCAGGCAGCTATCGCAAGGCGCGTACTCTTTGGGCCAATCACACCTGCCTGTCCGGCGTCATACCTGCAGACCCACCCGGATGCACAGATAACCATGACTGCGAGCGTGGCGCGGCCACCCACATCAGCCCCCAGTTAGACCGCCACGCAAGCCGCCGCTGCGACCAGAGTTCCCCCGACTTCCTGAGCCTTCCTCATTACAACGACGGGAGCCCGACGACGACCTTCAGCGCGATTATCACGTCGGCGAGCGTTAGGGCTCCGTCCCCGTCGAAGTCCCAGTCCTGCGCTTCGCCCTTACTCAGCAGCTGCAGCCCGACCACGTGCCTCAGCATCATGATTACATCGCTGAGTGTGACCTCGCCTTCCGGCCCCGGCTCATCCTCGTCCTCGCCTCGCAGCCCTGCCGTGACGAGTACGTCGTCAATCATCCAGCCGGCAAACTTATTCAACTGCTCGTCCATCGTGTTGAAATAGAACCTTATCCGGGCTGGCTGCCCTTCGTAGCCGGCAAGATCCACGATGGACTCGCTCCATTCCTTCTGGACATAGTCCGGTTCGTCATCAAGGTCGCGCAGCAGTTGCCACGTCCGGCCTGCATTCGTAGAGATAAACACCTGACAGATGTCGAACCCGGGCGTCTGTTCCGTCTCCCGCCACGACCAGAACGTCAGGTACGGCTCGGCGGGCGGGACCAGGAAGTCAGGCGAATCGAGCCCGCCGTAGCTTCTTTCCGACATGGATATTATCGGTTTCAGCAGGATCTCAGTATCTGTGTATCCCGCGTCTGATCTCAGGTCGTAGTCGCCCACCGACCGTGGCTCGGGTGTTACTTCAGGCGCGTAGTGGCCGTAGCCGAACCAGCA
>CAZUUK010000107.1:0-10490 GCA_964622675.1 uncultured Planctomycetota bacterium
CCGAGGTTTTTCTCGGACGCTTGAAGCACAAGGCGGAAACGCCGATGGGAAAGGCGCTGATACGGGCGGGGAGTCCGGTGGTGGCGGAAGCGAAAAGACTTGCCCCGAAGGATACGAGAGGATTGACGTTATCTATTAACGCGGCAGTCGATGAAAGCGGCGCGAGACATACGCTGTTTGTCGGCACGCCGCTCCAGCATGGCTTATTCCAGTGCCTTGGATTCAGGCATTGGAAGAGCGGCGAGTGGATTGAGAGGCCATATTTACGCCCCGCGATTCACGCGAAGCGCGGTGAGGTGCAGGCAAATCTGAAGGCGGAGGTACAGAAGTGGCTTCTTTCGTAGAGGCGGTATGCAGCGCGGTCCACGCAGCGCTGGCGGCTGACGAGACGCTAGTTGGGTTGGTAGGCACGGCTTCGCAGATATTGCGGACGTATCAGCCGACGCGGCTCACGCCGCCCTGTGTATTGATAAAGGCGCTGGAGCACGAGCTCCCAGTGGAGGGAGCGGATGAGCTGCGGCAAGTGAAGCTGGCGCTTCATTGCTATGCGAGAGCGACGGAGGCGAAGGGAGGGGATTTCGCGGTGGCGGAAATCGCCGACCGTGTAGTGGCCCTTCTCCATCACAACCTAACACTGACCTATTCAGGTTACATATTTGACCTATGCGAGGTAATAGGCGCTTTTGGCAACCCAATCTGGAGCGCACCGGAACAGGCATTCAGGATAGATTTGTGGACGGCGATCAACCTGAAACAGTCATAACGACTAGGAGGTAAATGATGGGCGATGCAACGAAAATATACGTCGGTCCGGCGAAGATTGAATGGTCTGCCGACGACGTGGATTACTCGGACGTAGGCTACACAACGGGGAACGGCTTTCGGCTAGTACCGGAGGCTCCTCAAGAAGCGATCGAGTCCGACCAGACGATGGGTGTGCTGAAGAAGTACCGGCCCTCTATTCGGCAGTTCATTGAGTTCTCGCTTCAGGAGACGGCGAACCTCGGGCTGCTTCAGAACCTGATGGGCTGGGAACAGAGCCCCGGTTCGGGAATCAAATACAGCCCGAACGTAGGTGAACTCTATCTGAAGGCGACGCGGCTTGCCTATACCGGCGCGGCGAAGGTTTACAAGTGCAAAGTGTTCGAGCCGGAGCCTGGAGCAATGGGAATGGGTAAGACACCCGAGCCATTGGCTCTGAGATACGAGGAAGTGCCGACGAACGACGCGGATACGGGTGATGTGACGTTTGGTTCATTCTCCGCCAGCTAAAGGAGGTGTGCGAGTGGCTGAAGGTGTGCGCGTAAGCGATGTGGTCGAGGAATTGAAAGAGCATGGGCCTGGGTTGGAGCCGCCGACAGAAAAAACCGTTCGGCTGGCTGGTAAGGAAATCGTCGTCAGGCCGATGAGCTTGGGGGATATTCGGCGGCTGCCGGAGGCCTTCGGGGATGTGTTTACTTCATGGGCGGTCTGGGCGAAGGACAAGACGGCGATGACGCCGGATGCTTTCATTAAGGCATTCCTGGGGCGGGGCAAGGGGCTGGCGCGTCTCCTCGCCGCTCTGGCCGGGCTTGAGGAAAGTGAGCTTGAGCGGGCAAGCATAGCGGAGGTTGTCGGATACGTGCGGGCATGGTTTGAGGTAAACGACCTGGGGGTAATCCATGCGGATTTTTTCGGGATAAAGGAGGCGCTGGAGAAGGCCGGGCTGCTCGAACTATTCAAAAGGATAGTAGAGAAGCCTTCGCAGAAATAGCAACTCGCTTTCTCCGGGCGTATCCGGCGTATCGGCTGGAGGACGTGTGGCGGATGCCAGCGCGGGATGTGATGGCGTTGCTTATGCACGCGCAGCGCCTGGAAGGCGAGCGGCTGGCGAATGAGGCAGAGGTGCTGCACATGGCTATCGGGACGGCAATCGCAAGCGCCTTCGGCGAAGAGAATGCGGCAGGAAGTTTTAACGACGCAGTTGCCCAGCTTAGGCGCAAGCCGACGAAGAGAGAAGTGTTGGAGAGGATATTTGAGCGGCTGAAGGAGAAACAAAATGGCTGACGTAACAGGTCCAGGGATACGCTTTCCGATAATCGCCGACACGGCAGATTTCATCAAGGGTGCGGACAAAGCCCTGCAGAAGGCGAAGGCGACGGCGGAGAAGGCGCGGGCTATGGGTATGGCAATGGCTGCGGCGGGGGCGGCGATTACGGCGGCTTTCGCGGTGGGGATGAAGAAGGCGGTGGAGTTCGGCACCTCGATAGACCGCATGGCTGAGGCGACGGGGATAGCACACGAGAAGATTTCCAAGCTGGCCTTCGCGGCCGGGCAGTATCACGGCTCCCAGGAAGCGCTTCAGAAAAGCATGAAGCGCCTCGCCTATGCTATGGCGGAGACGAAGGATGGCGCCGCCGAATACAAGGATGAGTTTGACAAGCTGGGAATAGCAGTCGTAGATTCGAGTGGGAAACTCCGGGCGATTGATGATGTCTTTTACGAGCTCTCGGATAAGCTCAGCACACTCGGCGATGATACACAAGCGTTAGCGTTGGCGCAGAAGATACTCGGACGTAGTGGAGAAGGGCTTCTCCCGATCATGAAAAAGGGAGGCGATGCACTACGCGAGCAGGGCGAGCTGGCAGGGAAGCTCGGTCTCGTCCTCGACTCAAAGACATCGAAGGCGCTGGAGACGCTGGGGACAACGGTAGGGAACATCAAGAAGGCGGTGCTCGGTTTTGTGACGACCGGGCTGAAGCCACTTATCACTGACGCGACTGAGCTCGCCCAGAGAGTGGTTGATGTAATTGCGAAGCTGACAGCCTGGACGAAGGAGCATCCGAAGCTCACGGGTTTCCTTGGGAAGACAGCGGTAGCACTCGGCGGTGTACTGACCGTTGTAGGCACCGGGATACTTCTCTTTCCCAAGCTCGCGGCTGCGATCAAGGCGGTTGCCCTTGCGATGCACACGCCGCCCCTTGGGCTGATTGCGATCATCGCTACCGTGATCACGCTGCTCATCACGTTCCGCAAAGAGGTCTGGAATGCGCTTCAGAAGGCGTGGCATTACGTAAGCGCGTTCGGCGCGAAGATAAGTGAGTACGTGCTGCGGTTCGTGAATACCATTCTCGGCGCTTTCGAGAAGCTGCCTTTGGTGGGGAAGAAGATTGCGGCTTTACG
Source organism: uncultured Planctomycetota bacterium (assembly GCA_964622675.1). Taxonomy (GTDB): domain Bacteria; phylum Planctomycetota; class DG-23; order CAZBND01; family CAZBND01; genus CAZUUK01. The sequence goes on from CAZUUK010000107.1 coordinate 3,163, forward strand.
AGAGAACGTAGAGAACGCGGCGGAAGGGCTGGAGCGCTTCAAGGATAGAGCGATGCACGCGGCGGGGGAGATAAAGATTCTCGGCAATAAGGCGAAGGAGGCGGGGGAAGAAGGGGCGGAGGGGATAAAGGCTATCGGGACGGCGATTGATGACATCGCGACGAAAGCGGCGGCAATGCCGGGAGCAATTGCCGATGCTGGCGAGAAAACCAAGGAGGCGTTGGAGAGCTCTATCGAGACGATGAATCAGATGCGGGCGTCGGTGCAGGAAGCAGTGGAGAGTATGTTTGCAAGTGAGGAGGCAGAGAAGCGACAGAAGGCGTGGACGGAGGAAGTAGAACGGCGAGCGAAAAAACTGAGAGCGATTGCCCTTGCTGGGGCACGGGAGGAGGCGGAGGCTGAATTGCTATTGATGGGGCCGAGAGTCCCGCCAGAGGCGCTGCGGAAGCATATCGCTAACCTGGCGGCGGCCCGGGCTCAGAGGGCGACACCGGGGCTGGACGTCTATCGGGAACGGGCACGGCTTGGAATGGCGCGGGAGGCGCCGTCTGGAGAGGAGCCAACGGCTGGGGGGATAGCAGGTGGCATCCGGCGCTTGATTGCAGAATCGGGGACGGCGCGATTGACGGAAGGCGAGCCGGGGAGACCGGCGCTGGCCGGGGCGAGTTACATTGACTACCTGACAAGAAACGTAATGGCGGGGCTAACTGCTGGATTTAGAAGTGGCGGCGCGGAAAACCTGGAAGAAGCATTTCGGAGTGCAACAGACGTAATACGAGACGAGTTGCCGAGCTATGCACGTGCGGCGATTGAGCGGTCCTGGAATCGTCCAGCAGGTGGCGTGATTAGGGCAATGGAAGCGCCCCTGATGCCCCTGGATGCCGCCGTTACCGTGAACGTGCATGGGATAACCATCCCGGAGATCAGGGAAATCATCATCGAGGAGCTGAGGAAAATAAAGCAGGAAGCGGTAGCGATGGTGGGAGACTGACGTGACCGATCTGAACTACAACCCGGGCCTGGCGGATAGTGACGGGAGCGACTTCGTCGCTTTCCCCTTACCGATTACGAAGTGGGACCCGGAGCGAGGAATGCTTGGAACTAACCATGAGATTCCAGGAGCGACGGGAGCAAAGCGGACGGGGCATAGGAAGGGGCCGATCCGGTTTCGGATAGAGGGGACGATTACGGGCGCGAATGCGGAAGCCTGCATAGACACGCTGGATGAACTTGAGACGAAGGCCGAGAGTGCGAAGGACCTCTGGCTCATCAGGTACAGAACTGCGGGCGGGACGAATCAGGAATATTGGAAGGACGTACACTGCGAGAGCTTCGGCCACGGGAGAACGAGCAGGCCGCTTGTGGTGCTGCGCTGGTGGGCGATATTCGAGGCGAAGGATGCCACAAAGTACAAGAGCAGTCCATTAGGAGACTAGTTATGAGCACGAGCAGAAATCCCCGGGGAGCATCACGTCCTAGAGACGGTAGAGGCGGAGGCAGAGGAATGGCGGGAGGCCAGCGAGGCGGAAGAAATAAAGGCGGTTGCAAGAGTGGCGGCCCTGGCGGTGGCAAGGGCGGCGGGCGCGGGGGAGGTAGAGGAAGAAAGGGATAAAGAAGGCGAATAAGCGTGAAGATTCTGTTGGTTGTTTACGACAACGATTCGCTGGTTCACTGGTTCCCTATCGGGCTCGGCTATCTCGCCTCCGTTCTCAGGCAAGCAAACCATGACGTCGAGGTCTACAGCCAGGATCAATATCACTGGCCGGAGGAGCACCTAACGAAGTTCCTGGATTCAAACCGTTTCGACATGGTTGGCGTGGGGGTATGCGCCGGCTACTACCAATATCGAAAGCTCCTCGCGATCTCGAAGGCGATCAATGCTGCTCGGCATCGGCCTTTCTATGTTCTCGGTGGACACGGGCCGTCGCCAGTTCCAGCGTTCTTTCTGGAAAAGACAAGAGCCGACGCTGTGGTGATAGGGGAAGGTGAGGTCACGATAGTTGAGCTCGTGGAGGCGTTGGAGAGAGGCGACAGTCTGCGTCAGGTGAGAGGTTTGGCGTATCGAGAGGGGAATGGCATAACGGCCACAAAGCCACGACCGCGAATCGAAGACATTGACTCTATCCCCTATCCGGCATGGGACTTGTTTCCGATGGATTATTACGCGCTGCTCCGGGTGGTCGGTGCGGAGAATCGGGACAGGGTCTTCCCCGTGCTTTCCTCTCGCGGCTGTCCGTATAAGTGCAATTTCTGCTATCGGATGGATGAGGGTGTCCGGCTTCGCTCGGTCAAGGCCATCATGGACGAAATCCGTGAGCTCCGCGATAACTATCACGCGACCTTTATCGTCTTCGCCGACGAGCTCCTCATGTCGTCACAATCACGAGCGATAGAAGTAGCAGAGGCTTTGAAAGAAAGGCATCCCGGGCTGAAGTGGTCTTGCAACGGGCGGCTCAATTTCGCGGCACCGAAGGTCCTCGCGGCGATGAAGGAGGCCGGCTGCGTCGAGATCAACTACGGGATTGAGTGCTTCGATAATGAGGTTCTGGCAAAGATGAACAAGCGGCTGACGACAGCGCAGATTGTTGAAGGCGTGGCGGAGACTTGGGCGGCAGGCATGGTTCCCACCCTGAATTTCATCTTTGGCAGCATTGGGGAGACGGTGGCTACCTTGCGGAAGAGCGTTGATTTTCTCCTTTCATTTGATGGCGCCGAAACTCTGCGGACGATCCGGCCCGTGACTCCGTATCCGGGATGTGACCTGTACTACTACGCTATCAGGCGCGGATTACTGAAGGGGCCGGAGGAATTCTACGAGGAGAAGCACGTCAACAGCGATTTGCGGAGTGTGAACTTCACGGAGCTATCCGATAAGGAATTCGACGAAGCCCTTGTTGACGCGAACAAGATTCTCATTGAGGAGCATTTCCGGCGGGTGAAGACAAGGCGCAAAAGCGAGTTAGTGAAATTATATCACGACCGGGATGGATCGTTTCGCGGTTTCAGACAGACGTAAGGGACAGACATGAAAGTGGCGATTATCGGCAACGGGCCGGGACTCTTGAAGAGGCAGCATGGAGCAGAAATAGATGAGGCGGATGCGGTGGTCAGGATAAATTATTATCGGATCGATGGATACGCGAAACATGTGGGAACGCGGACGGACTACTGGATAAACCACCTGATGAATATCAAGCAGGACGTGGGGGATTACGTCCCGCCAGGCTTGAGTTCTCTAAAAGAAGTTTGGGTGTTTGCCCGACGCGCGAAATATAGCACGAGCGAAGAACTGTGGGAGCAAATCGAGCATCCCGGCTACAAAGAGGCATTGGCCGGTATCCATATCAGAAATATGAGTGAGGAAGATTACGGTAAGCTGTATCACGAGGTTCATGATCATCGCCCTTCAAACGGATATGGCGCCGTGGCGCTTGTGGTCGAGCGCCTCAATCCCGACGAACTTCTCCTCTTGGGCTTAGACATTCTGTTATCAGGGGAAAAAGTGGACGATGATGACCATCCGTATCTCTATTATTGGGGCGATCAATGCAAGTTGAACGACATGGCTTCATCGGAACAAATACCGGCTGAGAGGGAGCCGTTGTATCGGCGGCTTGCGGCTCAGGGTTATACCGAAAAATGGAACGGCGGAGATGGCTGCGCGGTGTTCGTAAAGGCTGAAGCGAGGGAGTCGAATGGGGAAGGTTGAATTAACTGCCAGGGAATTCACGAAAGAAGAGGCGGAGGCGCTTCTGCCGACGCTGAAGGCTGATACGGAAGCGGCGCTTGATCAGGTAGCGCTGATAGAGGGGAAGATGCGCGTGTGGCTTAAAGATCACGGCATGAGGAGGGAGGAGGCTTTTGCAAAGAGCGAAGAGTATAGAGCGCTTGCTGCGGAGCGCCGCATGGCGCTTTTTGCTTGGGGCGCAAGTCTCCAATCTGGCGGGGTTTACGTCGAGAGCCCGAATGAAGGCGCTGTGAGGCTTGAGTGTACTGACGGGACTCGGCGATGGAAGCTGGGCGATGAGGATTACGGCCTGGAGCCGAAGGCAATAGCGCATGGCTGAATACAAGCAGCACTACTTCTTCAATCAGTTGCAGCCGGAATACCTGGCGGGGCAGGACTATCGCGGCGGGCTTTATCTTAGGCCGAATGCCACCGGCTGGATGGCTGAGCCGACGTTCTCCTACGACGAAATTGAGAAGGTGGCGGACGAGCGGATCGCGATCATGAATCAAGAAGCGACGCCTCAGTTCCTTCGGCGGGCGCATTGTGACAGCTTCAACGATGGGATAATCAAGAGCGGCTGGAACCAGAATGCGGGCACGGGCGGGGCGATAGGCGAGAGGGTTGATCCGAATCCGAACAGCTTCAATCCTCACTGCCCGGTTATTCAGAACGATGACCTGCGGAGCCCGAGTATCATCTTCCATCCGATAAGTACGGGGCTCAGTTACGACGAGGCATACGATTCGACTCACCTGATGAGGGACCTCGACAACGCGGGCGAGGATTGTTACATAGCGATTCGCATAGACCCTCGTGACGCCGATGCTGATTACTGGACGGCAGGCCTACAGATCGCTCTGGCGGGAGGCAGCCCGAGATTAGAGGCGGCCGTTACGTATGACAGCGGGGCAAGCAATCGAAGCCTGTTCTTCACGATCACTTATTACGACCCACCGCCTGGAAGCGAAAGCTACAAAACGCAAGTTTATTATGGGGCGGCGCTGGGCTCGGATGACTGGCCTGTGGACTTGATGATTAAGCGTATCAACACGGGGACGATTCCCGAATTCCAGGCGTGGTATCGGATATGCAGCAGCAGCGGCTGGGGCGCATGGACAGAGTTCTCCTTTCCGGCGGCTCCTCAGGATTGGTGGGACCTGAATAGTGAGGATCAGACGGTAACGCTTCATGCAGGGCCGTTCGGCTACACGTTCGGCGCGGCGAATAAGGGAGTAAAGTTCAGTGACTTTGAGGTGGGGGACCCTGACACGTCAACGATGGAAGGCCACCTTGCGGATAAGGAGATAGTGTGGGCGGCGAATGACGTTCTGCGTACAAACGCCTGGTGGAAGCTGGACGAGTTCGAGTGCAGCCCGACGGAGCGGATCCAGTGGGCGTACGACGTGAACCAGACGGGGACCCCTTCCTGGTCGGCATGGAAAACGACGGCAGAGATGCAAGCGCTTTCGATGGAGCAGGGACGCTACTTCCACTTGAAGGCGAAGTTGGTGCCGGATGGAGGCGATCCGGCGACGACCATGCGGGGGCCGGACGATTACGCCTTCGATTACGACCCGGGCAACACTCCCTGGTTCGGCTGGGCTGCCCTTCCCTTCGGGGTCGCGCCGACATTCACGTTTGAAGGATCGCCGACATCGGGCGATGCTCCGCTCGCGGTCCAGTTCACGCCGGATTTCCCGACTCCCGTGATGGGTGTGAAGTGGGAATTCGGGGACGGGGATACGAGCGCGGAGTTTGCGCCGGAACATACCTATGACGACCCGGGCATGTACAGCGTGAAACTGACCGCTTGGGACGAGGACGGCCCGGGGCAGGCGAGGCGGCTGGACTATATCACTGTCGAGGGGTCGCCTACCGGCTTTGTGGCTGACTTCGAGGGAAGTCCGATAGAGGGCTATGCTCCTTTGCGCGTGGTGTTTACGGACGCCTCGAATCGGACGGTCAACGAAGTAAGCTGGACTTTCGGGGACGGGCATTACGGGGACAGATTCAACCCCAGCCATGTCTACATGGACGAGGGGAGCTACACCGTCAGCTACCATGCCTGGGATATGAGTGAGGCAAGCGATACAGAGACGAAGGTCAACTACATCGTCGTCACTACTCGCCCCACACTTCCGGGTGCCGCGTTCGATTGGGAGAGCTCGCCGCCAAGCGACGGGGGGCGGGTGCCATACAAGGTGCTTTTCACAGACAAGTCAAGCGGAAGTCCCACAGGTTGGCTGTGGGATTTCGGGGATGAGACAAGCCCCTCGACGGACCAGAACCCGGCGCATACTTACAGCTCGGCAGGGCGGTTTGATGTGATGCTTGAGGCGACGAATGCGAACGGGTCGGATGACATGACATACGAGGGGCTCATTACGGTTGTTGAGAGTTCCCCGGTCACAAGCAATCTCGACCCCGACGCCAGCTATGGACGGAGCGTGTGGCATATTCCGATGGGCGACGAGTTGGAGGCGGACAACTGGGAGGCGGTTACAGACGTGAAGCATGTTGAGTTCACGCTGCTACGAGAAGGAGGCTGCGGTTCGGGGAGGTTGACGGTAGCGAGGGAATGGGCGGATCGAGCGGAGATCAACGTGGGTGACTCGATCGCGGTGATGCACCACACGATACCGGACCCGGAGAATCCGCCCGTTGAGAACCCGGTATGGGGCTATGAGGCGTGGTATCTCGGCTACGTGGACGAAGTACGCGCGGATATTATGGCGGGAACCGTGGACTATGTTCTCGTCGGCTATGGGCGGCACTTGAGCGATACCTACCCGGGCGAGAATGATGAGGATGACTCACCGGCGTTCTATTGCTCTAAGACGACACTTGAAACGGAGATTGACCCCGACGATCCGATGGTTTGGGAGCAACATATCCACGAAGAGAAAGTGAAGATCAGCGAGATCGTGCTGGACCTTTACGACCGTTACCTGTTACCGCTCGGCATCTTCCCAGAAGGCGTGGACGCCGACATTGATGAGACACCAGATGAGAGCGATCTGAAGTATCTGAAGCTGGAAGGGGAGCGGAATCTTGCCGATGTGCTCGAGATGCTGGGGCGCTTAGCTGGCGGATACACGTGGGGCATAGATGTCGAGGAGGCGTGGTCGAGCGGCGGAGGTGGTATCGAGGGAGTAGATTATGTCTATCCGCGTTTCTTCTTCAAGGCGCCTACAAGCACTTCCTGGTGTGCAGTCCAAATCGGCGACAGATTGAAAGAGGCAAACGAATCTATAGGCAAAGATTACCTCTTCAACGTCCTCTACTTCGAGGGTGCATATTACTGGGATCCGATGCCCTATGTGACGCGGTTCAAGGATACCTTCTTCGACATGGGTTCAATCGCGCGGTACGGACGGCGTCGGCTTTCGCTGTTCCTCCCTGGGATCAAAGATCAAGCCACGGCGCAGCAATTCGCCGACTGGTTCTTCTCGCAGTATGCGAGACCAGCGAAGTTCCTGAATCTCAAGCAGCTCGGCAGTGAGAAACGAATAGCCCCTTGGCGGCGGTGGTATCCGATAGGCGTCAGCGAGGAAGCGCCGCGAGGGGGGCTGCTTGAGCTGAAGGATTCGGGGGCCGA
>CAZUUK010000108.1:0-1481 GCA_964622675.1 uncultured Planctomycetota bacterium
GGAAGCGCCCGTCGGCACGGTTAAGCGGCGTCTCTACGATTCACGCAAGGAGCTCAAGGAAAGGATGGTAGCTATGGTTGCCGAAGAACTGAACGCGTCGAAGCCCAATGCCGACTTCAGGACGCTCGTGGAGAAGGCCATCAAGCTGCAAGACCAGCAGCGGTTTGCGGGTGCGCTTCGGATCCACGGTGAGGCATTGGATGTTTCAGGGCCTGACGACGTCCCGGCTGACCTAGTGGCTGATTCCTACTATCTGCTCTCGCCTTCATATCGGGACGCTGGCAGGATGCTGGAGCTCGCCCAAGGCATCGTCTCGGGCTTGCCCTCTCGCGCGCCCGCCGGGCAAGAGCGAACTCTGTTGCAGCGGCACATGGAGGCAGCTGTAGCCTTCGCGAAAGCAAAGGCACCCGTGGAGGCAGCCCGGTGCGGCCAGCGCATTTTGGACACCGCCGAAACAATACGCGGCTGCCCCGATTTCCGCTTCTGGCGCAACGAAGGGCTCTGGGCCCTCTGGCGGGCAGCACAGCTCCAGGGCAGCCAGGAGCACGCGGCCCAACTCATGCACGACATCCAGCAGAACTTATCAGCGTGCGAGGAGGACGTCCACTCTGCATGCCCCGGCCTGCGATCGAAGTCCGACACAGAGGACAAAGGCCTGCGCAGTTGGTTCCAGTGGGCCGGGGACGCCCACCACAACCATGCTCACCACCTAGTGTATTGGGCGCAGGCTGACAAGAGGGAAGGCCTGACCTTCATGCGCAAGGCGGCAGCACTCCGGGACAGCCCCCCCACCGAAGGCATCTTGGCAGCCTGGATCCTATCCGCGGAGAAGGACAGGGAAGCTGCTCTGGCACGGCTCAGGGAGGCAAGGGAAAAGTACGCCGAGCCAGGGCTCTTCCGCAATCAGTTCTACACTATGGAAGACTTCGAACCTGTGCGAGAGGATGCCGACTTCCTGGCCGTCCTGGGCGAGTGAACGGCCTATGCCGCCTGGATTCCAGTTGAAATGCTCGCGCAGACCCCTGTGGCCGGAACCCGTTGCACGCATCAGAAGTCTGTCATTCCTTTCGGCTACCGGGCTCGGCAGGCATGGTGCGACGGACCCTGGGGCCCTGGGGGGTGTCTTCCACCGCGAAGCCCAACCCGAGGATCTCCCGTCTGATTGCGTCGGCTTCCTCGTACTTCCCTGCCTTGCGAAGCCCTTCGCGGCGCGCGGCCAGCTCGTTCGCCTTCATCTCCATCTCGGGCTTGACGCCCTGATAGAGCCATGCGTCGTTCAGGCGGCTGCGTGCATTGGCAAGATCCAGGCCGAGTATCTCATCCACGGCGAAAGCCGTTGACGCTTTGCCTGCAGCGCGAGCACCCGACCGAAGCATCTGCCACATCACGGACAAAGCCTGCGGGGTGTTCAGGTCGTCGCCGACCGCCTCCTCGAAGGGCTCCCGATACTCCTCCAGGGGCTCGTCAGTGGGCGCGGGAAA
>CAZUUK010000108.1:1581-10264 GCA_964622675.1 uncultured Planctomycetota bacterium
CGAACTTCTCGCCCGTGGCGGCCTCCGACTGGGCTATCTCGTTGGTATGATGAACCGGGATGTGATCAATGCCGCCCGTGTGGATGTCCAGCCGGTTTCCCAGGTAGCGCATTGACATGGCGGAGCACTCGATATGCCAGCCTGGAAAGCCCCGGCCCCAGGGGCTATCCCACTGCATAATATGTCTCGGCTGATTCGTCACCCAGAGGGCGAAGTCGTGCGGCTGCTTTCGCTCCTCGTCCACGGCAACGCGTGCGCCGGCGTCCTGCCCTTCCAGATTCAGCCGCGCGAAGTCTGCATACCTCGGAAATTTGGACGTGTCAAATATCACCCCGACCTTCGTGCGATAGGTGAACCCTCGTTCCTCCAGGCGCTTCACCAACTCGATCTGTTCTTCGATGTGCTCCGTTGCCCGGCAGACGACGTGCGGCCGCAGGATGTTCACCTGCGATATGGCATTGAAGAAATGCTCCTCGTAGAAGCGGGCGATCTCCCACGGAGATTTTCCCTCCCGGCGCGCACCGACTTCCAGCTTGTCCTCGCCCTCGTCCGCGTCCGACGTCATGTGTCCCACGTCGGTGACATTCATAACGTGCCCGACCCTATAACCGGCACGTTCGAGGACGCGGCGGAGCAGATCGGAGGTCGTATAAGAGCGCAAGTGCCCGACGTGGGTGAAGTAGTAAACGGTCATGCCGCAGCTATACATACCGACCTTTGGCGGAGACATGGGACGGAAACCCTCCACCTCGCGCGAGGCGGTATTGTACAGGCGCAGTTTTGACTGAAACGCTTTTCTGTTCACTCTCGAACCACTCTCCGCTGCCTCCGGCGAACCGCAAAAAACATCCTAGCTTATCGCACCTGGAGAGGCAAGGCCTCCGACCGCCGGCGGAGGTCGGAGCTACGGCGCAGGCGCTTTCCGGGCGCCTATGACCGCGTCGGCAAGATCCTGCCAGTGAACCTGGACGGCTTCGAAACCCGCCGCCTTCAAAGCCGAGATGTGTAACTGCTTCGGCTGGCCGTCGCTTCCCTCCCAGTATTCGTCGGCGTTGCGAAGCTCCAGAAGGTCGGTGCGACCCACCGCGCGGCCGAGATTCTTCCAGAAATCATCCCACCCTTCGGCGCCCGCAGCGCGAAACGCTTCCCGCTGCTTTTCCCGCGCTAGTTCCCTGTACACGGGCTGCATCTCGGGATCGTCGCTTGCGATGTGGTCCGAATTCATGAACCAGCCGCCGGGCTTAAGGGCGCGATGTGCGCGCCGGAACGTCTCCGCAAGATGCTCGGCGTTGAGCCAGTGGAGCGTTGTGGCCGATACGATCAGGTCGAATGTGCTTTCGTACGGCTCCCAGAAGCCCGCGCCGCGAATGTCGGCTTGAACAAACTCGATCCGGTCGGTCGCCCCCTCCGCCAGCCGCTTCCCCATTGTGAGCGTCACCGGGTCCAAATCCACCGCCAGAATGCGTGCATTGGGATAATGCTCGAGGGCGCGGAAGGCCACCGAGCCGAACCCGCAGCCCAGATCGAGAATTTCCACCTCCGCCTCCTTCGCAAACGAAGGAAGCCGCAGCATCAGGTCGAACCGATGCAGCCGCTGCGGCACGTAGCAGCTCTGCATCGCTTCCCATCGTTCGTGCCACTCATGGAGATTGAGGTTAGAGATCAGCAATTCCATACACAATCGTTCCTTCCCAGCTTGACTTGCAGCAGTCGCGCCAAAAGCCCCGGCAAGCGTCGCGTGCGTCGTCCTCGCACGTCAGGCGGCCGGAATCATATCATACTCCCCATGAACCCACCACGAGCGTAATTCTCTGCGACGCATATTCTCATTTGAGCCCCGACGAACACCTGATTACAATGCGTGCATGTCCGGACTTCTCTGCGCCCGAGGAGGCAAAGGGGCTGCGCTGGAATGAACGCACGCGAAAATGCTCTGCGCATAATCCGCTTCGACCATCCCGAACGCGTCGTCGAAAGCCCCCCCTGGCACCAGGTTCAATTCTTGGGCCACAATCACGAGGGCTTTGACGGGGGCGGGGATTACTCTCCGGTCGGAGCCCGCTGGACGGATATCTGGGGCACGGGCTGGCAGAAGGAACAGGAAGGCGTCATGGGCTTCCCACAGAAATATCCACTCGCCGAAGTGAAGGATCTCCGCGCCTACCCGTGGCCCGACCCCGATGACGAGCGCATCTGCGGCCCGATCTATAAAATGGCAGAGCCCTTTCCCGGCGGCGATGCATTCCTGATGGGAAGCCACAGGGATACGCTCTGGGAGAGAGCATACATGCTGGTCGGAATGGAAAGCCTGATGCAGTACTTCTTCACGGAGCCGGCATTCGTGAGGGACGTGCTGCATCGCATCATGGATTTCCACCTGGGCATCGCGAAGCACTATCTGGCGGTCGGCGTTGACTTCGCCTCAATGAACGACGACATGGGAACCCAGACCGGGCCGCTCCTCGGGACGGATATCGTCGAGAAATTTCTGCTCCGCGAATACGAGAGGATATTCCGCCTGTATCGCGAAAACGATGTGATGATACGCTTCCACTCGTGCGGGAACATCGAATGGATGCTACAGACCCTCATGAAGCTTGGGGTGAACGTCCTTCATCCCGTGCAGGCGACCGCCAACGATCTTGACCTCGTCCGCAAGATCACACAGGGGCGCGTCGCCCTCGAAGGGGCCGTGAGCACCGCAACTATTATGAGTGGTCCGGTCGAAGCTATTGAGCGGGAGGTGCGCCGCCGCATGTGGCAGCTCGGCCGCGAGGGCGGATACTTCTGCGCGCCCGACCAGCGCCTCCCGTTTCCCAAAGACCATATCCAGGCGCTCCGCGCAGCGATAGAGAAGTACGGCAGGTACCCGCTCAAGCCGCCTGCTTGAGGGCAGCGGGCAGCTTCGCGGGGAAAGCTGGCTTGGCAAATATCAATGCATGTGGTATGAGGGACTTAGTCACCTTCGAGGGGAGCGGCTCATGCGTGCGCCGATTATCGCGACGCCCCTTTGCATATTGCTTGCCGCAGCACTCGCCGCTTCCAGATTCCCGATCCGGCTGTAAGCGATGGCACACACCAGGTCCTGGTAGCGCTCGACGAGCACCCCGAACGCATCCCGGTCGCCCCTCCTGGCCGCACTCACAAGCGCTTCGTCCGACTTCCTCGGTTCATCCTGCATCGCAATGCCCCTTGGACCTTCCCAACCAATAGTCGCACGAAGCCCGCTTTTATGACTTCAAAAATCGGCAAAATCTCACCCTCATCTTGGGTGCTCCCATGGCGGCAGTCAAGGCGCGCCAGAAGCTAGACAAACTATCCCAACACCGCTCGCGTCTCCCTGGACCCGCGCAAGCTCCCAACTTGATCCCGCCACCTCAGCCGGGCGCACAGGGGAGCGCGGGATAAGGGTTCGGAGCCATTCTGCGGCCTCAGCCAGTCCCTGAACACAATCGCTTCGCCGAGCGCACGTGCAGCCCCTGTTCACTCTAGAAAAGATCCATCTTGACATACGCAGCCGAATGAGCAGAATGCCTATACGGGGGAGGTCGCCATGACGCTCATTCCCGCCGAAATCGAAAGCCGCATGCGCGCCTTCACCGACACGTGCACGCACCGCGGCCTAAAGGCCACCCGCCAGCGGATCGATATCTTCCGCGAAATCGCCCGCACTCAAGAGCATCCCGACGCCGAGACCATTCACAGGCGCGTCCGCAAACGCATTCCCGCGGTGTCGTTGGACACCGTTTACAGAACCCTTTACAGATTGGAACAAGAGGGGCTGCTGTCGAGAGTCGAGATTCTTAACGAACGCGCGCGCTTCGATGCCAACACCGCCCCTCATCATCATTTCATCTGTACGAACTGCGGCCTCATCCGCGACTTCTACAGCCCGGAACTGGACAACTTCGAGCCCCCGGATGAAGTCCGATCCTGGGGCAGCGTCTTTTCAACACACATCGAGCTCCGAGGAATCTGCTCGAGATGTTTGTCGAAAAAGGGAACAACCTCTGGGCGCGGCTAGCGGATCCCCCTCGTTAGATTCGCAGCCGGATTCAATGCGGCTTGACCGCCGCGCGCACATACGAAGGCGCCGGTAAAAGGAGGTGAAGCAACTGACGACAAGCCATTTCCCCAGGCGGGACGCCGTTCGCGTGGGCCTCGCTGCAATTGAAGTGGAACCACTCGTCAAAAGGAGGAAACACAATGCCGCTTGTATCGCGACAGATGGTAGAAAAGGCCGGAGTCAACGTGGATGAGTTGCTGGATCTGCTCGTGCGCAATGCCGCCGCAGAACTGACCACGTTCTACTACTACACCATCCTCAGGGTAAACCTCATCGGGATGGAAGGAGAAGGGCTCAAAGAGATCGCCGAGGACGCACGGATAGAGGACCGGAATCATTTCGAGGCCCTCGTACCCCGAATATACGAACTCGGCGGAAAGCTCCCGGAGGACATGAAAGAGTTCCACGACCTCTCCGCATGCCCTCCGGCGTCACTTCCGAAAGACCTCTCTGATGTCAAGTCCATCCTGCAGGTGCTGCTCAAGGCAGAGCAGTGCGCCGTCCGCGGCTACACTCACGTCTGCAACATCACGGCCGGCAAGGACCATCGGACATACGAGCTCGCCTTGGCCATCCTCAACGAGGAAATCGAGCACGAGGCCTGGTTCGCCGAATTCCTCGGCCAGGAGCCATCCGGCCATTTCCGCCGGCGCGAGGTAGGCGAATCTCCGTTCGTATCGAAGTTCCTGCATCCATAGACGCTTGAGGTCTCACCCCGGAAACGGGTCGGGCCATCGTGTCCGACCCGTTTCCGCCGAGCCCTGGTGGAAAATTCAGTTCCGCATCCTCCCACTGTAAGAACCGGAGTCGCGCGAGCCGGCGCCGTGACAGGAGAGAGCATCGAGGTCTAAAGCGTTGAACCCTTTGGCCCTGTTTTCGCGGAAGGAGTGCTAACTCGATGAGGGCTTTTACACTCAGTGAGCTTGCTCAGTTCAACGGTGCCCAGGGCAAGCCCGCTTACGTCGCCTACAACGGCGTCGTTTACGACATCTCCGACAGCTTTCTCTGGAAAGGCGGAAAGCACCAGGGCCTCCACCGTGCCGGCATGGACCTCACCGCCGACATTGAAAGAGCCCCTCACGGCCCCGAATTCCTCAAGCACTGGCCCGTCGGATGGGTGTGAGGCGCGACAGCGTCTGGACGGCCTTGATGCCGGAAGGGATCCTGTCCACGTACATCGTGCGCAGCAACGGCTCGTCGTACCCCGTCTGGAATTTCTCCGCCACGATCAGGAATCGGTACGGGTCCTGCTGGAACTTCTTCTCGATCCTGCTGCTCGGGAAGCTGTTCAGATACGCCTCGGCGACCTTCCGTCCCCCGTATTCATGCTCGGCTGAATAGCTTTTCCGGCACGATGGGGATCGCATGGGTATCGTGTATGTTGCGGGCGCAAAAAAAAGTTGCGAAATACCCTCGACATCTAGCTTGGGTGGCGTATAATCCCCACGGAAGATGGTGGAATGCGATGATATAGGCAATCCTACCTCCGAGGATGATGAGTGCTGCATAAACAGCATGAGATACCTGACCTGCGAAGAAGGAGAGCCGTGCGGTTGTACACAGATCTGTGAGTTTTACGTAGATGATAATCAGTGGCGTCGTTGGATAGTTGTTCGCTGGATGGATTGCGATAGCGATACTCCAGGCTCTGAGGAGTTGGGAGATTGTGGCATATCGGGGGCCAAGCCCGGTGGTGGTTATTGGCACGGGTGGAAAACTCCTTGTGTAATCGAAACCTGCGTTGGTGAACTTGATTTTGAGCAGGCAGAAACGATGGGTCGCCTCCTTTGCTCTAGTTAGACAACACGGTCCGTCATTCACCAGTTGTGAGGCATGGGCCTGGATAGTGTGGCAGGGGGGCTTCGTAACCAATAAGGCACACCCCTTTGTTCTGTTGCGCTAAAGATGTACCAAATCAGCAAGATGTGTTGTTTCATTCAGGAACAGATGTCGTAAAGGACTCTTTGCAATGAAGCTGTACATGCGCTATTATTTGGCAATTTGCATAGCATCTTGCCTATGGTTTAGTAAGGACGCTCTCGCACAAGACGGTTCGGCGGTATTAGACGACCTCAAGCGCTATGATTCCATTTATGAGGCAGGATTCACTGTATCAGGATCGCAGAAAGGCCAGGACCTCGTAATTCGGTTTCAGTTTATAGAAGTTAAGCGCAATTGGAGATTGGCCTTCGAAAGTGGTCGGTGCGGGTATGTTATGGAGGTCATTGAATATGAGAACCCGAAGTTTCAACGACCCCAAGGAGGGAGAGGCAGCCTTAATGCAGATGGATGGCTGCTGGCATCGATACGGAAAAAGCAATGGGGTTATTGGGGGGAGGACGTTTCCGGAAACCACTATGAAGACACAACGATAAAAATCAGCCCCGAGAACGAGGTGGTGGAAATTGGGAAGATGTACAATTCATCAATATGTGCCCCCAGAGACGAAGGACCAAATCTTCCTAAGCGTGCTGTATTATGGTCCTTAGGGCGTTTTTATTCGAGAATTATCGACGAAATCAGTCTGGTCAAAGAGTCAACCAATGGCCGCATCACGGTGTCAGCCTTGGGGAGGAAAGGAGAGGGTGAGCCTGGGCGTTGGGAGCTCGAAATCGAGCCTGCAGCGGCATGGATGGTGCGGGAAGCGCGCTTTTATAGGGATGCCAAACCTGAGGTCATCAATTGCGAGATGAAGAATAGCGGCACCGTATGGACCGGCGCGTACTGCATTCCTGAAAAGGCCCTATTCAGTTATATGGGCCCGATTGAGGGTGGGACGGGAAAGGTCGATAAACTGGCGGCATACGAACTCACGTTTGATCCTGTGATTGAACAATTCGATGAAAAACTATACGATGGCGCCAAGGAAGCCGTCACTAAGCACCGCCCACCGAAACTCACCATACACGATTACCGGGTATTTCCGCCACTTACCTTCCAGCCGGACGAAATATTGGACCGTGCAGCGCCCGATATAGACGAACTTCTGGATACACTGAAAGCTGTTGGGAACGCCGAAGACAAGGTTGCGAGCGCATCCCGGCCAGATGTAAGCCCCTCTAGTTTTTCCACTAGCCCTGCCGTCCAGTCCGCGCCGGTTGCGCAAGTCGCGCAGCGTCCGTCGCATCTGTTGCCTTCAAAATGGAGCGTGGTCCTCTTGATCGTGGCCGTGGTAATCGCGGGATGTGCGTGCGTCTTCTTGGCTAAATGTAAATCTCGAAAGAGCTAACGGATGCGTGATAGAGCGTGAAAAGAGCGGCTCTTTGGATTACCACGTGCATTCTCATCTTTGGCGGCGCGTTTGGGATTGCGTCTTGGTTAAGTATGCGTGCGCGCACGCCGAACTACAACCTCAATCCGTGCAATCCCGAGCATAGAAAAATGCTTTGCGGTCCCATGAGCCTTTGCAATGCCCTGGGGCGTCTGGGGATTAACTGTTGTTTTGAGGAACTGGCTCGGCAATGCGAGGTCAGCTCCAAAGGCGTCACGCTGAGGGAGCTTCAGCGAGTGGCCAATGGTGTCGAAGAGACGAAAAGCGCCGTCAAGCGCCTGGATTGGGATGGCTTGAAACGTTTGTATGGCACGGCAGTCAGGACCCTCCCGATCTCGCGCAGACGCTCGGCTTGGGTGACTTCCCCATCCCTCGTCGCGTGATGACCACCATCCTTTCGGCTGCACCCACACCGACCTCCGCTTTGCGGCCAGCGCGTTGTCCGGCGGGCCCGCCTGCCGAAGCCTCGGAGAAGGCAGGTTTCTCTCTGCTGTATACTTACCCCCCAGCAGTTCGAGGTGACGAGCTGGGAGTCCGGATTGGACGCCGTCGTTAACCGCTCGTCGGCTGGATGGATCGGGTGGGGTTGAGGCTTGCACGCTTCCCCTGATGTTGGGGCTGAGGCGCGCTATCAAGCGTCGCCTGCAGCCGCCTTCTTGGGCCTATCGCCCGGTTTAGCTCATTCAATCCGGTAGACCCAATCGCCAGAGATCTTACGAATCATGCGTACACAGCCTTCTGTGGCAAAATCAAGACTCGTGTCGTAGCGAGCGAGCACCGGCTGGGACACCGATCCCTGCATGACGGGCAGCATGTCGAGGAGCGCGTCCAAGACTCTGAGTCCCGAGTCACCGCCGGTCAGCGGTATGGAAGACAAACTCACGAGGCCGCGAGCCCACGGACGACTCCTGGCAATGAAGCCAAGTAGTTTCCGCAGGTCCCGCTTGATTGAGGCTACATTCTGCTTAACGCCGAACATGCGTCGCAGCTGGCTCGCCTCGAGTAAGTACCCATCCTCGAGTATCTCAGCTATGCGCCAGGACACAGTCCGCGCGCCAACCCCTGCGCGGAGGCGAAGCGAAGGGCCAAAACGCTCGGCGTCGAAAAGCTGGAACAAACCGGCCAACCGTGCGAGCCTGGCTCGCGCCTCTGCGGACATCGACGAAGATCTGTCGAGTTTGGCTACATTAGCTATGAATCTCTCGGGGGAGACGACCACCTCGCCCTTGTGGCGAGTCGCCAGCACCAGCATGTAGAGGTCCCATGCCACGTTAGAGACGCATCTGTGGTCGTCAGCGGCTTGCCATACTGGCCGATCAGCTCCTCGTAGCGGCGATACTGGATTT
>CAZUUK010000109.1:0-2789 GCA_964622675.1 uncultured Planctomycetota bacterium
GATCGAGTGCTTTCTTTATTTCTCGCGCCTTGTTGGGCACGTTTATCACGTTCTCCGCCGCCTCGCGCCCCACCTGCCGCTTACCTACGTTCACGACCGGAATCCGGAAAGAAGGCGCCTCGATCAGCCCGCTGCTCGAATTCCCCACCAACGCCTTCGCGTGCTTCAGCAGGCTCAGATACTCCACGTGCGAAACGCTTTGCACCACGATGAAATCCCCCTTCTTCCTCCACGAATCTATAACCGAAATCACCGCCCGGCTCCCCGCGTCCGCATTCGGGTAGATAACCACCTTCGTCAAATCCGTCTCCTCAACCCCCCGAAGCGTCGCTCTCATCTGCCGTGCTGCGTGCGCCACCTGGGTCGTAACAGGATGCTGCACCACAACAATAAATCCCTTCCTCGCGCGCATCCCCAATTTTGAGTAGATCGCCCGCTTCGAAAGCAGCCTCGTCCCCAGAGCCACATCCAGCGCCGGCTCTCCCACGGCGAAAACCATCTCCTTCCTCTCCCCCATTCTCACTATCCTCGCCGCCGACGCCTCCGTCGCCGGAAAGTGTATGTGCGAAAGCTTCGTTATCGCGTGCCGGAACGACTCATCCAGCCCCCCAAGACACGTATCGCCCCCGCCCATGTGCGCCACCACCAGACCCAAATGCACCGCCGCAACCGCCGCAGCCAGCGTCTCGCTCCGGTCCCCTTCAAGCAGCACGACGTCCGGCCGCCCCAGCCTCTCCAGGCAATCCGCTATCGAGAAAACCGCTATCCCGAACGACTTCGCCATCGCCGAAAGCGAATCCCCTGAAAGCAGCGTCTCCAATCGCCCGCCCACCCGAAAACCGTCCGCCTCAACATCCCTCACCGTCATCCCGAACTCCGGCGCAAGGTGCGAACCCGTCACCACCACCTCCGCGGAAAGCCCCGGCGATTTCTCTATCGCCTTTATCACCGGCCGCAGTATCCCGTACTCCGAACGCGAACCTGTAATTACCGCGATCCTCCTCACTCTTTCTCCTCCGGCATCGGCAGCAAATCGGGACCCCGCGGTATCGGCATATCCGCCCCGCTATCAACCTCAGCGGTGGTGCCCGGCATCACGAATATATCTTTCGGGGGACGGCCCGTCCCCGGTCTCTTGACTGTTAGCTGCTTCCGTTCGTACCGGTCGCCCTTCTTGAAAGGCACCTTTCCCACCACGCTCTTCCTCGCCACCTCCCTCACCGGAATCTCCGACTCGTCCGGCCTTTTCACCCCATCCCCCATCGCCTTCTCCACGTTCCTTATCGCTTCAACCAGCCTCGAAAGCTCGCCCGGCTCCAGCGACGCCGCGTGGTCCGGCCCCGGCAGGCTTTTGTCCAGCGTAAAATGCTTCTCTATCACGCACGCCCCCATCGCCACCGCCGCAACGCTCGCCTCTATCCCCAGACTGTGATCCGAATAACCGACCGGAACTCCAAACTCCTCCCTCATCGCCACCATCGCCCTCAGGTTGAGCGTCTCAAACGCCGCCGGATAATTCGACGTACAGTGAAGCAGCACCAGCTCCTCCGCCCCCGCCTTCCGCATCCGCCGCATGGCGGACACCGCCTCCCGCACCTCGTCCATCGTTGACATCCCCGTAGAAAGGATCACCGGCTTCCCCTTCGCCACGATCTTCTCGAGCAGCGGAAAATTCGTAATCTCCCCCGACGGCACCTTGTACGCCGGCACACCCAGCCTCTCCAGAACCTCCACGCTCGGCTCGTCGAAAGGCGACGAGAGGAACATTATCCCCTGCGTCCGGCACTCCCTCTCGATCTCCTCGAAATCCTTCTCCTTCAGCTCCAGCTCCTTCAGCATCTCAAACTGTGTCCGCCGAACGGCGGATCCCGGCGCGTTTTCCTTCTGATAAGGCGCCTTCTCAGCCGTCCTCGTCACCAGTTCTTCCGTCACGAACGTCTGAAACTTCACCGCATCCGCCCCCGCCTTCTTGGCCACCTCAACCATCCTGAGCGCCATCGCCAGCTTCCCGTTATGGTTATCCCCCGCCTCCGCAACTATGAAAACCGCCTTCCCCTCCCCGACTTCTCTCGAACCTATCTTCACCGTATTCAACCCCCACCCCCCTTCGAGATAATGAGCTTAGCAAGCTCCAGATCGAACGCGGAGTCGATCTCCACCGTCTCCCCTGTCTCCGAAATCACCGCCCTCCTATCCGATCCGAGAAAAGCCTCCGGCCCCTCTTCCCCCTCGCTCGCAAGCAACAGCTTCGTCCACAGCGCCACCGCCGCCCCGTCGTGTATGTAGCTCCGCGGCAGCTCCTGCCTAAGATGTGTCGTCGGCTCCTCGTAGTTCTCCACCCGGTCTCCCTTAAACCGGTACTGCCACTGCGGATGAAATTTGCCCACCTCGCAAAGACTCATCACCGAGTCGCACCTCGTCGAAACCAATTTCCCTATCGCCTCCGACACGATCCCCGCCCGCCTCACCGGCACGTTCCCGTAGAGCAGAACCACAATGTCGAAACTTTCCCCTCCCTTCTCCAACTCCCTCACCGCATGCCTCATCGCCCACTCCACCGGCGCCTCGTCCGTTGACATCTCCTCCGGCCTCACGATTACATCCGCTCCCGCGTCGCGGCATATCCCCGCAATCCCCTCCGAATCCGTCGAAACCACCACCCGGTCTATCTCTGCAACGCCTTTCGCGTACTCCACCGTGTAAAGAACCACCGGCTTCCCCGCGAGCAAAAGCACGTTCTTCCCCGGCAGCCCCTTACTCCCTCCCCTCGCCGGGATCACCCCCACCAC
>CAZUUK010000109.1:2799-10245 GCA_964622675.1 uncultured Planctomycetota bacterium
CTCTTTCCGTCTTTCATCGCCGCCTTCTCACACGTAGTACCAATCCACGCACTTCTCGCACAGGCGGAATCCCTCGTAATCCCCCGCCTGATGCGACCTCCTCAGCCCCCACATTCTATCCGAATTCCATATCTCTTTCACCGACCGTTCGGCGACGCTCCCAACGCTCTCTTTCCCGTCGAAATCCTGACCGCACACGGCGGCCCTCCCATCCGAAAGAATCGTCAGCTCATCCTCAAGCTTCCTGCACGGTATCCTTTCCGAAAGCGCCATCGGCAGTGGGTTCCTCTGCGCCAACTGCCCCGCGTAATCGTTGTACCCGCGGATTACCGGCCAGCACCCCTGCGCGTACCACCGATCGAAAAACGCTTCCATCTCGTTCTCGTTCTCTGCAAGCTTCACCATGCTCACGCACACCACCGGCCACGGCTCCGGCCTCCCACGAACGTACTCGATCAGCCTCTCCACGTTCCCCTTCACCTTCTCGAACGCATCCGTCCCCTTCAAACTCCTGTAAGTCTCCGCCGAGTCGGCGTCAACGCTCACCGAAATGACATCCGGACCCGCAGCCACAATCTCCTCCATCAGCTCCCCCTCCAAAAGCACCCCGTTCGTCTCCAGATGCACCCCGAAGATCCCCGCCTCCCTCGCCGCTCGTATCATCCTTCCAACCTCCGGATGCAGAAGCGGCTCCCCCAAACCGCCTAGCGTCACCCTCACGTCGTCGTACTCCCCCAGCTCCTTCACCAATCTGCGAAACGTTTCAAACTCCATATCCGCCTCATCCCTCGCCATCTCCTTCCGCGGACAGAAATTGCACGAAAGATTGCACCGGTTCGTTACCTCCACCCTCACCTCCTTCGGAAACCGCCCGGCCCTAAGCTCCGGTCTAGCCCACACCGCCGCAACCGCACCCGCCGCATCTATCTCATCCGCGCCCGGCACGACCCGGAAAAATTCATCCAGCATCTCCACCCCGCGCCGGCTGTCCGCCGCAAACCGAAACGGCCCGAACCGCACCGCCTCCCCAAGCTCATAATTGCAGCCGAACTCGATCGGGTCTCGCCGCGGCAGCCCCGGGGTATAGACGAAAAGGTCCCCAAGCGTCCTCCCCATCTCACCCTCTTCCTCCAAAAACCCCCTCCCGTATATCGCCCCCGCAAGCCCCGGCGGCGCCTGACTGAAAGTGAACGGAAAGCCCCCAGCGTATCTCTCATGCTGCCTCACCATCCCCGACGCGATCTCCGGGTCGAAAAGCACCGCCCCCTCCGGCACCCACAAAACCGAATCCGCCCCGCTCGCTTCCGCCGCCGCCAGCAAATTGAAAGGCGACCCCTGCTCGTCGAAGTACAGCGCGTTCCACATGCCCCCGCGCCAGCATGAAAGCCCCCACTTCCTCAACCGCCTCAAACCGTCCCGTCTCGGAATGTCCCTCAGTTCCGTCTCGATCACCTCCACGCCACCGTGGATTCCCGCCTCCTCCACCACCGGCTTATGCTCCGCGCTCGTAACTACGACCGCCCCTTCTATACCCTCCACCCGGAGGACTCGTTCGAGCACCCTCCCAATCACGCTCCTCCCCGAAAGCACCTCCAGCGCCCTGCTCCGAAGCCCCAGCGCATTCGAATGCGGATCCACCTCAATCGCCGCAATCACCTTCATCCTCTCCCCTCCTCTGCGCCCCAGAGCCTCTTCACCTCGCCCAGGTCGAACTCCTCCACCCGCCCAATCCCCTCCTCCAGCATCTTCACAAACACGTCCGCAGCCTTCGAAAGCCCCCCCAGATAGTCCATGTCCCGTTCCAGTTGCCTTCTCTGCTTCTCCGCCCCTTCAAGCCTTCTCCCCGATATCTCCAGATCGTGCGCGTGTTTCCTGAACTCCTCCTTCTGACCTATCTCGCTCAACTGTCCCCCTATACGCCTGCGCGCGTTTATCCTCTCCCGCAGACCGTGCACCTTCGGAATGAGACGCTTCACGGCGGCCCTGTCCTCGAATCTCTCCTTTATCTCACCCAGCACCTCCAGCGCTTCACAGTACAGCCCCTTCGCCTCCTCCACCTCCTCTATGTGCCCCCGAAGCTCCCTGGCGACCTCACCCTTCGACGGCACATCCGAGAAGAAATCCGCCAGCTTGAACTCCAAGAGCTCCTCCGGCAGCTCCCCCCCGCAGTAAACGCTCGCCGCCTCCCTCAGCGTCATCGCCTCCGCCCCCGCCTTTCGCACGCCGCCCTCCGTCGCATCTATCACCCGCGCCGGCGTCAGAGCAAACTCCCTCTCGAAATGCAGCAAATACGAGTACATCTGCGCGTCCGTGTACACCTCGTTCCCGAAAACGTCCTCCACCTTCCTCACCAGCGGACTCACCATCACACCCCCGATCCGGTATACATTCTCCCCAACTTTCTCCGCCCCCGGCGGCATCCGCATCCGCGCTATCTGCTCCCATTCCTTCATCTCCATCGTGTTGAACCGGTTCAGCTCCGGATACCACCCCTTGTGAATCGCGCTCCCGGGAATATGCGTCACCCCATGCGGGAAAGAAAGATCCTGCCCCACCAGAATTATCGGGTCCGCTCCCACGTAGTCGGCCAGGTAAAACGCCAGATGCGCCACCGTCGCCCCCCCCTTTATCCCGGCCCGCCTCACGCCTAACCCCTCAACGCAGGAATCCAGAAATTCATTCCCGCAGAAAAGCTTCCTCCCCTTGAAAGCATCCACCGCCTCGTGCGACGCCTTCGGCTCCCCCACCAGTACGCTTCCGTAATCCCCCGCGCCCTCCAGGTACCGGCTCGAAAGCACGTGGTAATCGAGCGTCGTCACAAAATGCGGCGCCACACCCCGCGAAAGCAGAGTCTTATATATCGTCCCAACCGCAATGATGACCGCCCGCTCGCCTATCTCCCGAAGCTGATCTATGTTCTTCGCAAGCGACGGCCCCGCCGTCACCACGACCGCAGGATAGCCCTTGAAGCGTCCCCTCAAAATCTCCAGCCCCGGCTGATACACGTACGCCCCGAAGTTCATCAGCAGATTGTGCTTCGTCTCCACCGGAATATTCATCGCCGTCCGCAGCGACATGCTCCCGTGCTCCATGAAGTCCAGCACGTTCTGCATTTGAATCCTGTAGAACTCCGGGTATAGCTGCGCCGACGCCGGATGCACTATCACCGGCGGACCTTTTGCCCTTTCCTCCTCCTCACCCTTCATCCCGGCGAAAAGCCTCACCGTGTACCCGTGAAGCCTCCGCAGCAATTCAGCCTTGGAAGGATCCACCAGCAGAACCAGCTTCCCGCTCCCTAGAAGTCCCGAGAAGTCCCTTCTCTCCAACGCCAGCCTGAGGATCCGCGCGTCCCGCTCGATCACCACCGCCAGCAGGTCCCGCTTCCCCCTCAAAAGCTCCTCCACGTGATACCCGAGCCCGAACCCCAGCACGATGAAACTGTGCGCATGCCCCAAATCGTATCTGGAAAGAATCCGCCGCGCTTCCTCTTCCGGATCGTAGCGGCTGTGCAGAAAAACCCTTCGCCCGTCCGGCGTGCTCACCCTCAGCGTCGCAACGCCCGACTTGCCCTCTCCCGCCTCCCAGTCGCTGGGGGGCCGCGCTTCCCACACCGCCTCCGCGACCTTTCGGTCAACCTGTCGCAGCGCCGAGAGGTTCGCCTTTAGAAAATCTCCCATGAACGCCCGCGGCTAAGCCCCCTTACTAGGGGAAATCTGTTCCGCAAGTTGCAGCGTAATCTCTCGCCAATTCCTCATGGCGGGAGAAAGACCGTACCTCAATATATCTCCCAGCGAAACGAAGTCCCTGTTCTGAAGCGCTTCGTTAACCCCCTCCAAAAGTTCTTTCAGCCCCGTGATCCAATCGCCCACGCTCTTCCCCTCTACCTCCATCTCGTCGTACTTCAGACCCAAAAGAACACCTATCCTCACCATCGCCTCCTGCAAAACCCCCCATATGTTGCAACACCCACCCAAAAGCTCCATCGCCTCAGACACCCTGTTCGCCTCGAGATGCCCCACGATGCCCTCAACATTTTCCTCCACCCGCTCCATATGCCGCGAAAGCTCCAACAGCGTCTCGGAAGCTAGCTCCCCCGGCACACGTGTCCTCACCTCCAGCATCTCCACCTCCGACACCGGCCGCCCTTTAAGCTTCTCCTCCGCACCCGAATCCACCACTCGCCCATCCACCTTCATCTCCACCACCACCCTCCCGTCTCTCAGCGCCTCAAGCCGCGCCGCGTCCAGCACCTCTCCCAGCAGCGTCCCCTCACCTGCCTCCAAACTCTCGCCCTTCCCGTCAACTATCCGCTCCATCAAATACCCCTTTCTCGACCGCGCCTCATCAGAACACACCCCTACCCTCGGAAGTATATTTAATTAACGAAAAGAAAGTCAAGGCGAAAGAGCGCCCGCCTACGTCCTTACGCTCACGTGCCCTTCACCAGGAACAGCCTCACCCGCACCTTCCACTTCCCTCTTCACCTCCTCTATCGCCTCCGCCCACGTCCCCCGCAGACTCCCCAAAAGCTCCACCACATCCTCTATCGGCTTCGTCTTCTTCCCAACATTCGCCTGAACCAACTGCATATACATGAAAGTGTACAGCGATGAAAGCCTCTGGCACAAAATCGGGTCCACTTCCGGCCTCAGCCCCGAGATAAGCTCCAGAATTATGTTCTGCGCCCTCACCAGCAGATTATGCATCCCCTCGTAATCCTTCTCCACCATCCTCTCCCTCGCCTGCGTTGCAAACCTCATCGCCCCATCGTAAAGCATCAACAAAAGCTGTTCCCGCGACGCCGTCAGTACCTGCGTCCTCAAGTACTCGTTCGTCTTCTGATTATTCATCTACCCCTCCGAAAACCTCTCTCTTTAATTCTCCGCCCTTCGGCTCCCTACGTCAAGCCGAGAAATCCTCCCCCGCCACTATCTCGCGCGAAGGTCGACCACGTTATCGGCTGGATCGAAGATATATGAACCTGCATCGCCTGCAGCTCCGCAAGCGCAAGCTCCATCTGCGCAAACTGCCTGTACAGCCTCTCCTCAGTAGCATCCAGCCGCCTCTCCAGCGTCTCCGCCGCGAAATTGTACACCTCCACTATACGGTCTATACCATCCGTCTTCCCCTTTATCAGCCCCATCGTCTCGTCCGCAAGAAAATCCAGCCGCTCCACTATCTGCCTTGCTATCCCTCCCCTTCTGTAACCCAGACTGCTTGCCCCATAGATGTTCTCCGCCGCCGCCTGGTCCACCCTTAACCCCAGATCGTTGTACGCCAGGCTCCCGTTCAGCGCCTCCACCCCCAGCTCGTGAACCCCGTCCGGAACCGATGAGTCAACCAGCTCTATCGCACTGCCGTCGCTCGATATCCGCGCTACCAGTGTCCCCGGATTATCCGCATCGTTGTTTATCGCGCTCAATATGTTCTGCACGATTACCGCACCCGAAACGTCAACGTCTATCGTCGTCCCGTCCCGCAGCGTTATTCTCATATCGTCCCTGTCCTCCACCGTCCTTATCCCTTCACCCAAACGAAGATCCTCCACAAGCGACGTCGCCGTCACCGCCTGTTCCGCCCCCGTAAGCAGCGCCACCACCCCGCTGAAGTTCGAACCCAGCTTCTCCAAAAGCCTAGCAGACTCCAACGACAGATGCCCGTCTTCCCCAAGCCGAACCCCGATGCTCGCAAGCGTGTTGAACCCCGCCGCCGCTCCCTGCTGCGGCCTCACCACCAGGTTGTACAGGCTCGCACGAATCTGCGCCACCGTACTGTCGCCGAAAAGAACTCCCCGCTCCAGCGTCTCCCCATCAAAACTTGTCAGATCGTTTATCGCGTCAATCGCCATGTTAAACTGCTCAACAAAATCATCCACCGCGTCCACAATCGCCGAATTGTCCCGCGTCACCGTCACCGTCACAGGCGAAGCGCTTGCCGAAACCGCCTCCAGCGTTAGCCCGGGAATCACATCAGCAATAACGTTTGAGTCGCTCACCACCGCCAACGGACTCCCCGCCTCCGGCGACCCCAGCAGCAAAACCGCATCCCGCCCCTCCGACGCCGTCGTAAACCCTAGCTCAATCTCGCCTGCGTCTAACACCAAACGCCCCGCCCTCCCCGTCGTCTCGCTGCTTACGCTCAGGTGATACGGCGCAATCCCGCTCCCGTCGTTCACCACCACCGCCACCACCCTTATCCCCAGATCGTTTATCCTTTCCGCCACGTCCTCCAGAGTATCCGTCGCCGAAATCTCGACCTCATACTCGAACGAACCGTCAATCACACCCGGCGTATCATCCGGCGCGCTTCCTAGAATGTTCAAGTCCCTTGCCACACTTCCTCCCTCGTACTCCTCCACCCTCAGCGTCCCCGTCCCGCCTGAAACGTCCGTAATAACTATCCCATCGCCCGTAGCGTTTATAGAAGCCTGAACCACCGCTCCTGACGCGTTTATCTCCTCGATCACATCCGCTATCAAAACATCATCTGGCTGCGTAAGGTCAACTATCGCCTCATTACCCGCCCCGTCTATTATCTTGAGCTTACCCGCCCTCACCCCTCGCCCCCCGTTGAGCTCCGATAGCAGCGTCCCCTCCCCTATATACCTAAGCTCCAGATCCCTTCCGCGCAGGCTCGAAGCCCCTACACCACCGGCACCGGTGTTTATCCCAAGGTCCTCCGCCGCCGTCGAATCAACATCCGTAATTATCAAATTGCTCGTCGTCTGCCCCGTCAGGTCCCTTATCAAAAGCCCGTTGCCCGGACCGCTCACCGACGCCTCGACGTTCACCGTCCCATTCGCGTTTATGAGCTCAATTACATCCTGAAGCGTCTCTGCCGCGCCCAGATCTATCTCCGCGCTGTTGCCGGCCCTATCCGTTATCGAAATCCTTCCCAGCGCCACCCCCAACCCGCCGTTCAGCGACCGCAACAGCACAGTATTCAGCCCCGCTAGCACGTCATAACCCGTTATCGTGTCAGAAGATACGCTCTGCAGTATCCCGAGGTCCCAAGCCGCCCCGCTCGAGTTCAGCGCACTCACTGAAAAGCCCCCCATCCCTCCCGACAAATCAACCAGCTCCATTCCCTTCCCATCCGCTCGTATAGAAGCAGTCAGAGCCCCCGTGTTCTCGTCGTCGTTATTTATCGCATCCAGCACGTCAGATATCGTCACCGCACCCGTCAGATTTACATCTATCGTCGTCCCGTCTCCTAGCGTCACCCGAAAATCGTTCAAACCCTCCACAATTGACACCCCGTTCCCATCGTTCAGAAACCCAAGTCTCGTCTCCCCGACTACGTACATCACGTTCGTCCCCGTTATCACCCCCGTTCCCCCACCATCACCCAGTATGCCCAGATCACTTGCCGTACTGTGCCCTCCCACCTCCTCCACCCGCAGATTAGTCGCCGCCGAACCCGAATTGTCCGTAAGAACGATAGCCC
>CAZUUK010000110.1:0-10033 GCA_964622675.1 uncultured Planctomycetota bacterium
CGCAGCGACGACTCGCACAGCTTAGCGGTTACCGCCGTGCCGTATGCTTTGCCTCTGTACTTCGGATGAGTGGCGATGTTCCCCAGCGCCGCCACCCTGTACTGCCGGGAACACACGTGCACCCCGCCTACGCTTATCAGACCGCCCGCTCCACGGATGCCATAGTACCAGTTCGTCTCCAGCATTCTCGGCTCGAACGAGTTCCCGGGATAAGCCTTGTTGAAAAAGCTGCTCACTTCCTCCAGATCTGACACTGACAAGGCAACCACATTGGAGGTATCTATCCCAGCTAGAAGCGACGTGTCCTTCAGCGCCATCTTGTAATGCTCGCCGTGCGATTTCAGAGCGTAGCTTTTACTCAACACCTCCTCCGTTCCCGGACTCAGGTGGGCATAGAAGCTACCAGGCAGAACCCCCGGCAAAGATCCAAGCAATTCCTCCATGAAGATCATCTTTTCCTCTTCAGCCAGCGCGAGCACGCACGGAAAACCTCCGCCCGCGTATATCAATACAACCGCCTTGACGCCGTCGGCATCCTTCAAACCATACCACGTCGTGTGCGGCCAGAAGAAGTCATCCAGATCCCCGATGCCGTAGATGTGAAGAAACACGTCGGCGCGGAGAAACGATTCTATCTCTGGCTTGTCACGCAGACAGACCACCTTCAACTCTCACCCTCCTCGTGCGCCATTTCATTTCAATACCCATTCATTCTTCAGCAGTCAACTCTCATTCCCGGCCGCCCATCAGCCGTAGAAGATGGGCCTCTTGCTCACGAGCTTCGGCAAAGGCAGCGGCCTGAAGGGCATCCCTTCCGTCTTTCTGCGGACCACCTCAGCAAACTCACGCACCGCCATCGCGCGCTGGCTCCTATCCTCACGGCATCGCACATTCAGCTCGCCGGACGCTTTTTCCTTCTCTCCGACCACCAGAAGATAGGGAATCCATTCTTTCTCGCCGCTGCGTATTTTCTTGCCTACCGTTTCGTTCCGGTCGTCCACGTCCGCCCTTATGTCATTACGCGAGAGCCGGTCGCACAGATCTTCAGCGAACGCCACATGCTCCTCCGAAACCGGAATCACCCTCGCCTGCGTGGGCGACAGCCACAGCGGAAACACCGGCGGCATACCCCTGTTGGCATCAACCGCGATGTTTTCCATGATCGCGCACAGCGTTCTCTCTATGCTCCCGAAGCTCGAAGCGTGAATGATCACCGGCGACGGATGCTTCTTCCCGCCCTCATCAACGAACCCGATGTCGAAGCGCTCCCCGTCTTTCACATCCCACTGCACTGTGCTCACCTGGATATTGGAAAGGTCCTCCGTGATGCACTGAAACTCGTTCTTCATCGCGTAGTAATGGCTCATCTCGGTCATCAGCTTGAAGAACGCCGGAACCCCCATCTTCCGCCCGATGCCGACGAGCCATTCCTCGTTCTCCTCGAAGAAGTCAATCGTGCCTTCCCATCCGAGAACCCATCGGCCTCTGGCTATAATATCGTTCATCAGCTCGCCGAATTTGAGGCAAAGCGCCTCAAACTCGCCCCGCGCCTCCGCCGCGCTTGCGCACGCGGCGTGCATGTCCGTCATTACGAAGCTCCGCACTCGCTTCAGCCCGCTCACTTCGCCTTCCTGTTCGTTCCTGAAGCAGCTTGCCTCCTCGTACACCTTTAGCGGCGATTGCTTCGCGCTGAAGCGCACGTTCTGCATGAAGGGGAAAGCGAGAGGATCGGAAGCGTAACGCAGGTAACACACGCCTCTACCTCCGTCCACCTCGTAGTCCCGCTCGTGAAATTCCCCCATCAACTCACCCACAACGTTATGGCCCCCCCGGATCACAATCGGGTTCTTCATCTCGAACGCTCCCCATTCATGAGCCAGCCGCGCAGCGTAATCGAGGATCAGCTTCTGCATCAGCAGCCCCTTTGGGTACCACTTGTGGTGGCCCTTCTCGCTCACCTCGCAGTAGTCGAGCAGCTCATGCCTCCTCATGTAAGCGATGTGTTTCGGCACCGCTTCGGTCTGCACCCCACCTGTAAGCTCGTTTGAGACGAATTGCTTTAGAAGCTCGTACACCGGCTCGCCGCTTGAAAACACCGGGCATTCGGCGAAGTCTTCCGGCCTTACTTCAAACGCCCTGCCTTCCAAATCCGCGACGACAAACCGCGTGAACTCGCTCGGCTTCCTTTTCTCAACCTTCTCGACGCGCGGCGGCTCCTCTCCTTCGCTCGGGACGTACCTTCCGCTCCACTCCGAAAGCGGATGCCCCAGGCACGCGATCTCGAACGCCTTATACCAGCCGAAAGGCGCTCGGATCACCTCCACCGACTCCGCCAGTCGCTCCTCCACCTCCTTCAGGACCTTGAGCGCGACGCGCGGGGTGCCGGGCTTCTGAGTCAAATGCACATACGGATAGACGACAACCGTTCCCACCTTAAGCTGCTCCGCCCTCCTGAGCGTATCCGCCGCCAACTTTTCCGCTACGCTCAACGGCGAAGCCGCATCTCCCTTTTCCACAGCCACAAAAAGGACCAGGCACTCTCGCGCCAGGTCACCCCGATCTCGCCCCGGCTCCACGCGCTCCGCGCCTGGACTCGCCCTTTCCTTACATTCGAATCGAAACCGTTTGGCATGAATCCCTAGAGTTCTCAAAGAAGCACCTCCCGTTCTCCTCTTTCAATTACAAACAAAAAAAGCCCGCCGCCAGCTTCCGTCCAGCGGTGGGCTCTTGCCCTCTCCCAGGTTTAGCCACCCTACCCCGGCAGCCTCCCCCCGCCAGACGCTCCTGGCGTGGTCCTCGCCGTGGTGATGGTAGAAGAGATTAGTGCGCAGACCCTCTCCGCACACATGAAACAGTCCTGGAATCCGCGGATAAGGTCGCGCCTCTCCCGATTCGACTTCACTTCGTCAAACTTCGACATGCTTGGCACTCCGAAACCCTCCATTCCTCATCATGAGATTTTATGCAGTCAGCCCTAAGCCTGTCAACTAACTTGTGCCGCCGGCCAGAAGCCGAGGATTGAGAAATGTTTGATGAACTGACTGCGGCGGGGGACGCGCCAGGTTACAATATCCGTAGAAATTCGAGACCTGTAATTGGTAAGGAGGACGACATGACCTCGATACGACTCTCCAAATCACTCGCCTTCGCGGTGTTGGTCTGGCTTTGCGCCGCGCCGCATTTTGTCGCCCGCGCCGAAATGGCCAAGTTCGAGCCGCCCGATGGCAAGGTTCTTCACGGAGCGGGACAAAGCCCCGAAGCCTTCGATGAATACTTCCAGCTTCTGAAAGACACACCCCCCGCGATATACATGATCTACACTCGCCTCCGCCCGCCGCGCGACCACGCCGCCTGGCATGAGCCGCAAACGGCCGGCGAAGCGGAGAGGGCGAAGATAGAAAATCCTCTCCCCGGCAGGCTTGCGCACTACGTGGAGAAATACCCCAACCTCATTCCCCAGATCGGCTTGGGCTTCATAGGATTCGACGACGCCGTCGCTGAGGGCAAATGCGACGAGGAGATTCGCCTCGGCGCTCGCTACATAAAGACCCTGAAAGTCCCCGTGTTCATAAGGCCCGGCTTCGAGTTCAACGCCCGCGGCCGCGGCTACCGCAAAGAGCATTACCCGGCCGCCTTCCGCAGAATCGTGGACATATATCGCGAGGAGGGCGCCGACAACGTCGCCTTCGTCTGGTGCTACCTCCCGCCCGGACGCGTCCGCGACAGACTCTTCTTCATGGACTGGTACCCCGGCGACGATTACGTGGATTGGTGGGCCACCGATCTATTCTCCGTCGGCTCGTTCTGGCGGGACAGCAACCTGGCCTTCATCGAAGAAGCCAAGAAACACGGCAAGCCGGTTATGATCGCCGAATCCACCCCCCAGTTCGTCGGCGTGACAGACCACCACAAGGACTGGCTCACCTGGTTTGAGCCGTACTTCCAGTTCATCAGACTCCATCCGCAGATTAAAGCCTTCTGCTATATCAACTGGGACTGGTCCAAATACGAGAAGTGGAAAGACTGGGGGGAAGCGAGGCTCAGCCAGAGCAAGGTGGTGCTCCAGCGCTACCGGCAGGAGATGAAAGACCCGCGCTACCTCCAGGCCTCGCCTGAACTATTCAAGACCCTCGGCTACGAAGGCGCCGGACCCGTTGCCGATGACCGCCTGCCAGGCCGCGAGGAGGCGCAGAACCCCTGAATATCCCCAACCCCCGCGGCGTATATAATGGTGGCTTATCCATGGCACGAAACCGAAATGCAAGAACCTGAAAACGCAATCATTCAACGCTGTCAGGCAGGAGATAAGGAGGCCTTCGGCGTGATTGTCACCAGATATGCAGGGGCCGCCCGCGGCGCCGCCTACCTGTTGCTCGGGCGCTATGAAGATGCCTTGGATGCCTCCCAGGAGGCCTTCGTGCGGGCATGGCGCGGCATCCGGCGATTCAACCCCGAGGCCCCATTTTATCCCTGGTATTCGCGCATACTCCGCAACGTATGCATTAGCCGGCTTCGGCGCCGCCCGGCGGCAACCCACTCCGAGCTATCCGAGGCCAGTTCCCCCGCAAAGACCGATTCTGACCCCGTTCTTATCGCGGAGCTCAACGAGCAGCGTGAGCGCATCTGGCGCGCCATAATGGAATTGCCTCTCCATCACCGCGAGATCATCGTCATGCAGCACTTCCAGGAGATGTCTTACAGAGACATCGCCGCCTCGCTGAATATCCCCATCGGAACCGTCATGTCAAGGCTTCACAACGCTCGCCAGGCCCTACGCAGGAAACTCACAGGTGAAAAACCATGAGCTGCGACCAATTCAAATCCATCATGATGGCATACCTCGACGGCGAGCTCTCACCCGAAGAGCGCGGCCGCTTCGAGCGCCACATCGCCGATTGTCCGCGATGCAGGCGCGACCTTGCCGAATTCACAAAGTTAAAGGAGGAACTCGCCATGATCAGATTTAAGGAACCCACCGATGTGGAACTGCAGCGGTACTGGCGCAGCGTTTACAACCGCCTTGAGAGGGGAATCGCATGGATTGTCTTCTCACTGGGCGCCATAATCCTGCTTTGCTACGGCGCCTTCAAGCTCATCGAAGAGACAATAAGGGATCCCAACATCGGCGTACTCCTTAAGGTCGGAGTCGTCGCTGCGGTGTTCGGCACGGTGATCCTCTTAGTCTCCATACTGAGGGAGCGCCTGACCACCAGAAAGGTGGACAAGTATTCGAAGGAGGTCGAAAGATGATAGTTGTCACCGCGGAAACGATTACCGGGAAGACCATCAAGGAGACCCTCGGCGTGGTCAGAGGAAATACGATCCGCGCCCGCCACGTCGGGAAGGACATCCTGGCGGGCTTCCGGCACATGATCGGCGGCGAGATATCCGAATACACTAAACTCATGGGCGAATCCCGCGAACAGGCCCTCGACCGCATGATCCAGCAAGCCGAGCAGATGGGCGCCAATGCCATCGTCTGCCTTCGCTTCACCACGTCCACGCTCATGGGCGGCGCCGCCGAGCTCCTCGCCTACGGCACGGCAGTCATCATAGAGTAAGAGCCTGTATTGAGAAAGGCCCCTCGTATATACTACGTAAGGAGCCGGGAAAGGACTCGGCGCGGCTTCTGCTCAGCCGAGTTGTGTGTTATTCGATCATGAAACGTCGCGAGTTTCTCAAATCATTGGCAGCTTTTGCAGGAATGGCAGCTATGTCGCGACCAGGTCGTGCAGCTACCCGTTCGCCCGAAGTAATGACCGTCGAAGGCCCCATCCCGGCCGACTCTCTGGGGGTCACTCTGCCGCACGAGCATGTCCTGGCGGATTTCATCGGCGCCGATAAGACAAGCAAGGACCGATACGACCAGGATGAAGCCTTCCTGACCATCCTGCCTCATCTTAAGCAGGCACGCGAACTGGGTGTTCGCACCCTCGTTGAATGCACTCCCGCCTACCTCGGCCGCGACGTGACACTTGCCAAGCGCCTTTCAAAGGCAAGCGGCGTCCAGATCCTGACCAACACCGGCTATTACGGCGCCGCCTCCCGGAAGTTCGTGCCAAAACACGCGTACACCGAGACCGCCGACCAGCTCGCATCGCGCTGGATAAAGGAATGGAAGGAAGGCATCGAGGGCACCGGCATCCGCCCCGGCTTCCTCAAAACCGGCGTGGACCCCGCCCCGCTGATGGATATTCACCAAAAGCTCATACGAGCGGCCGCCCGAACCCACCTCGCCACCGGCCTGACCATCGCCTCGCACACAGGAAAAGCCAAAGCAGCCTTCGAGGAACTCGAAATCCTCAAGGAAGAAGGCGTTGACCCAAGCGCTTTCATCTGGGTCCACGCCCAGGCCGAGCAGGACTCAAAGCTGCATTTTGACGCCGCTGAAAAAGGGGTCTGGATCGAGTTCGACGGCATCCGTCCCGCCCCGAACCCAATGCGCCGACATCTCGATCTCGCCAAGGCGATGAAGGAACGCGGCTTCTTGGACCGTGTCCTTCTCTCTCACGACGCCGGATGGTACAGCGTCGGGGAACCCAAAGGCGGGAAGTTCCGCCCCTTCGACACCCTCCTGACGCATTTCGTCCCGGCGCTCAAGGAAGCGGGATTCACAGAGGCGGAAATCCGCCAGCTTACCGTCGAAAACCCCCGGGAAGCATTCACAGTTCGCGTCCGCGTTGCTTAACCTACGCCCCCGAATCGCCTCTACTTCAGATTGATCCGAGCCTGCTTCTCGTTCACCCCCATGTGCCGCGTTACGCTGCAACCGTACTCCGACCTCCCCCGAGGCTTGACCGTTAACTTCGCCTCCGTAGTCTGGAAATCAAAAAGCGTCGTCTCGACCTTCGAGTGATAATCCACATCTCCTTCCCACACACGCCTCAGTTCGAAAACGATCGGCTTGGTGTGGTAGTTCCGGACAGTGTCCAACCACTCTTGCTTCTCGTCCCACCCGTCAACCGCTTCCTGGCCCTTCCGCCGCCGGAAGTGGAAGTTGAACCGGCTGGTAGCCATCCTCTTCGTCTCGTACACAACTAGGTCGTCCGGCCCCAGGTTCACCTCTACGTCCGCATCAATCGGGACGTACCTCACGAGCTGCTCCCCGAGATACGAAAGTCCATCCCTGCCGTTATCGCGGAATATCCTCACAAGCCCGTTCGGCAGCGGACTCTCCCCAAGCTTGTGCTTCTCATCGTTCTTCCATACGAAGAACCTCACCGGCCTCGCCCCATACTGATGCGCGCGCATGCGATAGACGATGTCGAACTCCACGTCTTCCGCTTCCACGGCCCGCATCCGCTTCGACCAGCCGTTCCGGATCGTCTCCGTCCCCTGGACCGTAAAGATGAAGTACTCACTCAACCCTTCCTTCACGATTCCCTTGGGAGCCGCAGCCGGCAGCCCGCGGTCAGCCGAAGCTTCCTTGTAGTGACCGTAGAAGTATTCCAGCGCATTCGCCCGGAGCCCGAGAACGTATTCGGGTTCCAGGCTTTTCACGTCGAGGCCCTGGCGGCGGGCGAGCTCCGCAATCTTTTCCACAAGGTTGATCGTTCCGACGACCAGCCTCACCTGCGCGCTCTCGTACTCCTCGCCAGAGCTGTTGTACACCCGCACATACCCGTCAAACTGCATCTTCGTCTCACCCGGATCGCACACCGCCACATAGTCCATGCTCCACGTCAATCCACTCGTGAAGTAGGACACTTCCACCTTAACCTGCCCCGCATACTTCGACTCGATGTTCCAGATGAGATGCTGCGGCTTCTGCCCCGGGAACACCGTATCCGCCACCTCTATCTCCTCAGCATGTTCCAGCGGACGAAATTCCACGCTCGTAGGATCAATAAGCGTCCCCGACCACGAAAACTGCAGCTTGTTCATCCCCTCCTTCAGCGTGACGGAACGCGTCTCCTTCACAAGCGTTATGTCCTCGGAGTTGTAGATCGTAAGCTGCACCGTGTCCCTCGACGGCAGCGTAACCAGGTCAACGTTCTTGCCCACCGCCCAGGAGGAAACCAGGGCTAGAGCCATTCCTGCAAGCAGCACTCTCTTGCTCATGCTCATCTCCGCAAACTCACTCTCGCCTGCTTCTCGTTCACGCCCTTATGCAGCGTCACGCTCGCGGGATACTCCACCTTGTCCCTGGCCTTGACGGTGAACTTCGCCTCCGTAGTCTGGAAATCAAAAAGCGTCGTCTTCACCCGCGAGTGATAATCCACATCTCCTTCCCACACGCGCCTCAGCTCGAAGACGATCGGCTTGGTATGATAGTTCCGAACGGTGTCCAACCACTCTTGCTTCTCATCCCATCCATCCACCACTTCCTTTCCCTTGCGCCCCCGGAAGTGGAAGTTGAGGCGCGTTGTCGCCATCTTCCTGGTCTCGTAGACCACCAGGTCGTCCGGGCCCAGGTTCACCTCTATGTCCGCGTCGATCGGAACGTATCTGACAAGCTGCTCGCCGAGATACGAGAGCCCATCCCTTCCGTTATCCCTGAATATCCTCACAAGCCCGTTCGGAAGCGGACTCTCCCCCAGCTTGTGCTTCTCATCGTTCTTCCATACGAAGAACCTCACCGGCCTCGCCCCATACTGATGCGCGCGCATGCGATAGACGATGTCGAACTCCACGTCTTCCGCTTCCACGGCCCGCATCCGCTTCGACCAGCCATTGCGAATGGTCTCCGTGCCTGCGACCGTGAACATGAAGTACTCGCTAATGCCCTCCTTCACGATCGCCTTCTCCGCCTCTTCGAAGTCGATTAGCTCCGCCGCCAGCTCAGCCTTTGCGAATGATTTCCGCGCCACGAGCCTTCGGAGCTCCTCCAGCTGCGTACCGCTTTCTGCAGAAACCCGGATGCCGTACCGCCGCGCCAGGTCAGCGATCTTCTCCACCAGATTGATTGTCCCTACGATCAGCCTCACCTGCGCGTTCTCGTACTCCTCGCCAGAGCTGTTGTAGACCCGCACGTACCCGTCAAACTGCATCTTCGTCTCGTCGGGGTCGCACACCGTCACGTAATCCATGCTCCACGTCAAACCACTTGTGAAGTAGGACACCTCCACTCTCACCTGCCCGGCGTACTCCGACTCGATGTTCCAGATGAGATGCTGCGGCTTCTGCCCCGGGAACACCGTATCCGCCACCTCTATGTCCTCAGCATGTTCCAGCGGCCGGAACTCCACGCTCGTAGGATCAATTAGCGTCCCCGACCACGAAAACTGCAGCTTGTTCATCCCCTGCTTCAGCGTGACGTAACGCGTCTCCTTCACCAGCGTAATGTCCTCAGAGTTGTAGATCGTAAGCTGCACCGTCTCCCTCGCCGGCAGCGTAACCAGGTCAACGTTCTTCGCCGCAGCCCAGGAGGAAGCCAGGGCTAGAGCCATCCCTGCAAGCAGCACTCTCCTGCTCATGCTCATCTCCCCTTCAGACTCACTCTGGCCTGCTTTTCGTTGACACCCTTGTGAGAAGTAACGCTCGCCGGATATTCGACTTTCCCTCTGGCTTTGACCGTAAGCCTCGTCTCCGTCGTCTGGTAGTCGAAGAGCGTCGTCTTCATCGTCGAGTGATAATCCACGTCTCCCTTCCACACGCGCCTCAATTCGAAAACGATTGGCCCGGTTCGGTAGTTCCGGATCGTGTCCACCCACTCCTGCTTTTCGTCGTAACCATCCACCCACTCTCGACCCTTTCTGTCTTTCCGGAAGTGGAAGTTCAGGCGCGTTGTGGCCATCTTCTTGGTCTCGTAGACCACCAGGTCGTCCGGCCCTAGATTCACCTCTATATCCGCATCAATCGGAACGTACCTCACAAGCTGCTCACCGAGATACGAGAGCCCATCCCTCCCGTTATCCCTGAATATCCTCACCAGTCCGTTCGGCAGCGGGCTCTCGCCGAGCTTGTGCTTCTCATCGTTCTTCCACACGAAGAACCTCACCGGCCTCGCCCCATACTGATGCGCGCGCATGCGATAGACGATGTCGAACTCCACGTCTTCCGCTTCCACGGCCCGCATCCGCTTCGACCAGCC
>CAZUUK010000111.1:0-9969 GCA_964622675.1 uncultured Planctomycetota bacterium
TTTTCTTTGTCGCATTGATAACCGGATTCACACCCGCGAGAAGGGCCGCTGCAACCGTGTTCGCCATGTCAAGCTTGATCTGTTTAAACTTAGCTAGCAGTTCCTTCTCGCCAGTTAGCTTCATCTGAATCATACTTGCTCCTGTGTGATTAGCTTCAGGGCTGTCTCAAGCTCATGCACCTCCTCCACAAGCTCCTCCACTCGCGTCCGCAGCCTCCCCTCCTGACACCTCAGCAGGTCGCAAACCACCCCCACCTCATCCTCCAGCTCGTTCAATCGCCTGAACGCCTCCTCCCCGACCACAGCTTCCACTCTCCTTAACCCCGTACCGATAGACCCTTCCGAAACCACCTTGAAGCTCCCTATATCTCCCGTCGCCTTCGCGTGCGTCCCCCCGCAGAGCTCCTTGCTCACCCCCTCCACCTGAACCATTCTCACCCGCTCCCCGTACTTCTCTCCGAAAAGCGCGATAGCGTCCTGCCGCCTGGCTTCCTCATATGTCGTCTCGTCCACTGCGACGGGGCGATTCTCCAGAATCCACCCGTTCACCAGCCTCTCTATCTCGCGAAGCTCCCGCTGCGACACCCGCTGCGGATGCGGAAAATCGAACCTCACTCTGTCCGGCGCCACCAGTGACCCGGCCTGCTCCGCGTGCTCACCCAGCACCTCTCGAAGCGCCCGATGCAGAAGATGCGTCGCCGTATGAGCCCTCTTTATCGCCCTCCTCCGACCCTCATCCACCGCCAACTCGTACTCCTCCCCGACCCGCATTTCTCCCTTGAGTATCTTCGCCCTGTGAATTATGAAATCGTCCGCCTTCGCGCAATCCAACACCTGCGCCTCCGCTCCCTTGCCCCTTATCTCACCCGTATCCCCCGCCTGTCCACCGGCCTCACCGTAAAACGGGGTCCTGTCGAAAATCAGCTCCACCTCACCATCGCCCGCCGAAGCGCTCTCCGCCGCTTCCCCCTCCTTGATTATCGAAAGCAGCTTCCCATCTGCCCGCAGTTTTTCATACCCGACGAATTCCACACTCCCGACTTCGTTTTTCAGCTCCGCAAGCGGACCGTTGTCGAATATCCCCGCGCTGATTTTCGTCCCCTGACGGGCCTGCTCCCTCTGTTGCGAAAGCATACGGTTGAACTCATCCATGTCCAGCGTCATCTTCCAGTCAGTGCACTGCTTGGCGATTATGTCCAACGGAAGCCCAGAACTATCATAGAGACGGAAGGCATCCTCGGCTGGAAACTCCAGCATAACCACAAACGGTTGTGTCCGATATCCGGTAGGTTTTCGTCGCCGCAAGATCGTGTCACGTATCCCCTCCATCTCCCGTATCCCGCGGTCCAGGGTCACCAGGAACCTCTCTTCCTCCGCCTTTACTATCCCTGCGATATTCTCACGTCTCTCTTTGACTTCCGGGTACGGCTCCGCCATCACTTCCGTTATGGCAGGCACCAGCCGGTAAAGGAAACTCTCCCCCTCCACACCCAGCCCCCGTCCATCCATCACTGCCTGCCTCAGAAGCCGCCTTTCAACGTATCCACGCCCTTGATTCGAAGGCAGCACCCCGTCCGCAATGCAGAACACAACCGCCCGCGCGTGGTCAGCTATCCTTCTGATGCTCCTCGCGCTTTCTTTCCCCGGATCGTATTTCGCACCGGTCACCCTGCATATCTCGTCAATGATCGGGCGGAAGAGGCTCGTGTCGAAATTCGTCTTCCCCCCCTCGAGCACCGCCACCACCCTCTCCAGCCCCATCCCCGTATCTATATTCTTCGACGGCAGCGGCTCCAGCACACCGCCTTCCAGCCGGTTGAACTCCGTAAAAACCAGGTTATATATCTCCACATGCCGGTCTTCCCCCGCCTCTTCGCCCATGTCGTAGAAAATCTCCGAGCAGGGCCCGCAGGGCCCATTAGGCCCCTCCGCCGGCGCATTCGCAGGCCAGAAGTTCTCGCCAGCGTCGAACTTCCAAACCCTCTCCTCCGGCAGTCCCGCCTTTTCCACCCAGATCTTCAGCGACTCCTCATCCCCCTCGTACACCGAGACGTTCAGCCTTTCCGGACTCATCCCCAACTCCTCCACCACAAACTCCCACCCCCACACTATCGCTTCTTCCTTGAAGTAATCCCCGAACGAAAAGTTCCCGAGCATCTCGAAGAAAGTGTGGTGTCCCGGCGTGCGTCCCACCTTCTCTATGTCATCCGTCCGAAGGCACTTCTGGCACGTCGTCGCCCGCCTGAACTTAATCCGCTTCCCCAGCAACTGGTCCTTGAACTGATTCACCCCTGCAGGCGTAAAAAGCACCGTAGGATCGTTCTCGGGCACGAGGCAATCACCGGGGCGGACCTTATGCCCTCTCTTCTCGTAGAACCCGAGGAAAATTCTCCGCAGCTCGTTCGCATTCACTTCTTGACTAGCCGCCCTCGCCAGGTTCCTCCGAAGCCGCTCCAATCGCTTCGCGAATCGCCCCTTCCAGCTCCTTGGCCACCTCCACGTTCTCCTTAAGCAACTCCCTGGCCACATTACGCCCCTGCCCCAACCGCATCTCCCCGAACGAAAGCCACGAGCCCGTCTTATCCACCACCTTCAGTGAAACCCCAAGGTCCAGAAGGTCCCCCTCCAGCGAAATCCCCTCCCCCCACAGGATGTCGAATTCCGCATTCCTGTAAGGCGGCGCCACCTTGTTCTTCACCACCTTCGTCTTCACCCTCTGCCCCACCACCTTGTCCCGGTCCCTGATGCTCGCTATGCGCCTTATTTCGATCCGCACCGAGGAATAAAACTTCAGCGCCCTGCCCCCCGGCGTCGTCTCAGGATTGCCGAACATCACCCCGATCTTCTCTCTGATCTGATTGGTGAAGATCATCGCGGTCCGAGACTTGGATATCGCGCCGCTGAGCTTCCTCAGCGCCTGCGACATCAACCTCGCCTGCAGCCCCACATGCTGGTCCCCCATCTCCCCTTCCAGCTCCACACGAGGAACCAGCGCCGCTACCGAGTCCAGCACAACCACGTCCACCGCGTTACTCCTTATAAGAAGCTCCGCTATGTCCAGTGCCTGCTCTCCCGTATCCGGCTGCGAAACCAAAAGCGAATCCAAATCCAGCCCCACCTTCCTGCTATAAGAAGGTTCCATCACGTGTTCCACATCAATAAACGCCGCCACCCCGCCTTTCCTTTGTGCGTTGGCCATTATGTGATAGCAAAGCGTCGTCTTCCCCGAAGCCTCCGGCCCGAACACCTCCGTAACGCGCCCCCGCGGCACGCCCGCCCCACCCAACGCCAGATCCAGCGACAGCGCCCCCGTTGCAATCCCCTCAACCTCTGCATATCCCCGCTCACCCATCTTCATGATCGAACCTTTCCCAAACTGCTTCTCGATCTGCTGGATCGCCCTGTCCAGCGCTTCTTCCCTCTTACCGCCGTTGCTGCTTCCTTTCTTCGCCATCGTCCCCTCCTAGGATCTTTACGGCCCTCACATCAACCGAAATGAACCCTCTCAAGCGGGGAGTAAACCGGGCCGCTCGGCGCTAGAACGCTCCTCATGAAGGTTACCCCGCGCACGGCC
Organism: uncultured Planctomycetota bacterium; assembly: GCA_964622675.1. Taxonomy (GTDB): domain Bacteria; phylum Planctomycetota; class DG-23; order CAZBND01; family CAZBND01; genus CAZUUK01. The sequence goes on from CAZUUK010000111.1 coordinate 3,575, forward strand.
TGTCTTCCTCCCCTGAATTTCCTGTTCCTCGATATCCTGTCGAGTAGCGCTCCGACCCCCCTGGAGCCCCTAACCCTCCCGATGGTCAGGTGCGGAGCAAACCGCCTGTTCTCCTTCTCCACCCCCAAAGGCTCCAGCCCCTCCGCCAACCCTCGCTCTATCTCCTCCATCCTGCCCCCGGCATCCTTCACGTCCACCCACAGCACCTGCGGTTGCCTCCCTCGCGGGAATGTCCCCAAACCACCCACCTCCACCTCGAACGGCTCAACCCCCCTGGTGACTCGCCGCAGGACCCTGCTCGTCTTGAACACCTGCTCGTCCGAAATGTCACCCAGAAACTTCAGCGTTACGTGTAGGTTTTCTTCTTCAACCCACTTCACCAGGCTCCCGCCGCTTAACACCTGCTGAAGCTCCGAAACCCTCTTTCTTATTTCCTCATCCACCTCGACGCATATGAAAGCTCTAGTTCCCATAGCCCCTTCCGTTCGTCACCGTTCGTCAATGTCGAGCATCTCCGAATAAGTCCGCAACCTTGCTTCCACATCTTCTCTCGTCACACTTGCAAGCCGACGCAGGCTGAAATCCTCCACCGTGAAAGATGCCACAACGCAACCATAGGCCACTGCTTTCTTCAGCGCTCGCCCGTCATAACCGCCTCGCTCCGCAATATATCCCATCATGCCCCCGCCGAAGCTGTCCCCGGCTCCGGTCGGATCCTTTACCGTCTCCATCGGAATGGACGGAAGCGCAAATGTCCCATCGCGCGTCACCCCCAGCGCACCGTGTTCCCCCTTCTTCACCACCGCAAACTCCACTCCCGTATCAAGCAGCCGCCTACCGGCGCGCACCACGCTCTCCTCGCCCGTGTACATCTTCGCCTCCCCATCGTTCATCACCACGCCGCTCGACTCCGAAAGCAGCGCGTCAAGTTCTCCCCTGTGCGAAGATATCCAGTGGTTCATCGTGTCGCATACAACCAGCTTCGCCGAATCCATCTGCCGCAAAACCCGCCGCTGCAGCGCCGGGCTCCCGTTTGCCAGGAACAAATACTCGCAATCTCGCAGCTCCGCCGGCAGCTCGCCGTCGTATTCCCCGAAAACGTTCAACTCAACCGACATCGTGCTTGCCTCGTTCATATCCCCCTCGTACTTGCCGCTCCACCTGAACGTCCTCCCCGGCCTCACCTCCAGCCCTGCGATGTCCACACCCTTTGCACGCAAAACCTCCCGCCATTCATCCGGGAAATCCTCCCCCACGACACCCGCAAGCTTAACATCGGTGAAAAGGCTCGCCGCAACAGAGAAATATACCCCAGATCCCCCCAACACCTCTTCCACCTTCCCGTGGGGGGTCTCAACGGTATCCAGCGCAACCGAGCCGACTACAAGTAGAGGCATACCCCCTCTTCTCTTCGGGATAATACTCCTCGCGACCGACCTCTTAGTTGCTCAATCGCGCAACCCGACCGATGGTGGAATGTACAGCTTCTGACCTATCGTCAGTCGGTCCGCGCTGGGGAGCCGCGCCTTATTCGCCTCGTAAACCAGCTCCCACTGGGAGCCGTCGCCATAGTACCTCTCCGCCAGCTTGTAAAGACTATCCCCTGCACGTACCTCGTGGTACTTGCCCCGCGCCATCGGGAGTGACGGTTCTTGCCCGACCTCCCCGGCCACTGCAGGAATTGTCAGCACCTGGCCCGGCTGCATCAGCCTCACGTCCGTAATCTGGTCCCTGTTCGCCTCGTATATCTGCCGCCACTTCGTCTTATCCCCGTAAACCTTCTCGGATATTTTGACCAGCGTATCTCCCTTGGCCACCGTGTAAGTTCTCGGCCTATCCGTCTCCAGTATCCTTCCTTCACCCGGTCGCTCACCCAGCGCTGGCGCGATCGCTATCGTGGCTGGACCTTCGATCTCCTCCTCTTCCCTCGCAATTTCCACGCTCTCCCTTTTCGGCCCCCAGAAGATCTCCGCCACATCCTCTTCCGATTCCTCCTCGCTCAAAGGCACCGGCGTAAGCTCAAATACCCGCACAATATCCTCAACATCCTTCAAGGGCTCCTCAGAAGGGACCAGCGGGGCTCTCCTCCCCGTATCCCGCGAAATCAATATCAAAACCATGATGACCACTATAGTCGTCACGAATACGGCAAGCTTCTGGGTCCTGCTCATTCTTCTCTCCTCTCGACCGCCGTCCTTGCGCGTCGAAAAAGCCGCCTCGCCTCTTCCTCCCGCTCAAACTGTCGCAGCCCCTTGCGACCTACTTCCCCCTTTCCCCCGCCCTACTCGGCTGCGGGGCGGCTCCCCCTCTCGTCTGGTTCTGCCTGAACCCAAGACCTATATTACGTTATGCCTTCGCACGCGCAGGCCTCTTTCTTGCCTGCTCGCGTTTCCTGCTCCATTCTACCACGACTGCGCTCGCAACAAAAATCGAAGAATACGTCCCCACCAATATACCCACCATCAGAGCAAATGCAAACCCCCCAAGTGCCGCATTTGTCCGCCCCCCTATCAGGAACAGCACAAACACTACCACAAATGTCGTCAACGACGTCAGTATTGTCCGCGACAGCGTCTGGTTCACGCTCAGGTTCACAACCTCACCGTACCCCATCCGCCTCCCGCTCGCAAGGTTTTCTCTCACCCTGTCAAATACCACTATCGTATCGTTCAGCGAGTACCCGATTATCGTAAGCAATGCCGCCACTATAGGCAAGTTGAACTTCGCGCTCAAAAGTCCCAGCGCGTCCACTATCGCCAGCGCGCCCACCGCTATCGCCACATCGTGCGCCAAAGCAATCACCGCAGCGACCCCAAACCTGAATTCAAACCTGAACCAAATGTACACGATGATCGCTATCAGCGCGAACGCTATTGCCATATATGCCTTACCCTTCAGTTCCCCGGCCACCATCCCGCTGATCTTCTCCGCCCGCACAATCGGAGACGTAACCTTGAACGTCTCCTTCAGCCTGGATCTCACATCTCCCATATTAGTCGAGTGAACTTTGATCTCGACTTTCGACAACACCGCCCCCTCGCTCTCCGCTCCCTCGGCAGCCTTGACGTCAGCGTCGTCGTATCCGATGGACGCAAGCTTCGCCCTTATTTCTTCGAGTCCGAGCGGGCTCTCCAGATTCATCACCACCCTGGTCCCCCCCGCAAAAGGATCCTGCTCCTCCACGTCGAGCTTTACCGGCACCCTCTTGACCACGGGGAAAGGCTCGGGCTGCAGCTCCGCTGCGAAAGCCTCGCGCAACCCGCTCTCCAGCTCCTCTTCACTCACGTCCGTTCCGGCCCTCACCTCAAAATGACTGTATTTCACCCCGCCCGATTCAAGCTTCGCCTCCTTCGTCCACACGCTTTGCACTTCCATCCCTGATAGTCCAGTCTCCGCCACCCTCCCTCTCACCTCACTCGTCGCCATCGGCTCCTTCAGCGCAATCTCCGCAAGCACCCCTCCTGTAAAATCTATCCCGAGATTCTTTTCGCCGCGCGCGAAGAAGACCACAAGCCCCAGCACCACAAAAACCGCCGAACCCAAAAACGCCCAGCGCCTCCTACGCATAAAATCGATGCGTGGGCTTGTCAGAAGCCTCAGCATCCTCAGCTCCCTAAGCACCCCTTTCTCCACCAGCACGTTCACGATCACCCGCGTAACGAACACGGCCGCAAAAACACTCGCAACAATCCCCACCGAAAGCGTCACCGCAAATCCCCTCACGGGCCCCGTCCCCACATAGAATAGTATCAACGCCGTTATAAGCGTCGTCAGGTTCGCATCCAGAATCGTTATAAACGCCCTCTGATATCCGTTCTTGACCGCAGTCGCCAGCGAAGTTCCAGGCTTGGCCTTCTCCTCTCTCATCCGCTCGAATATCAATATGTTGGCGTCTACCGCCATCCCTACCGTCAGGATCAAGCCAGCTATCCCCGGCAGCGTCAGCGTCGCCCGAAACATCCCCAACGCACCCACGATAAAGAGCAGATCCAGGCACATGGCAAAGTTCGCCACCAACCCTACCGCCAGGTAGTAGACAGCCATGAAAACCAGCACCAGCGCAAGCCCGATGATGATCGCCTTCGTAGAGCTTCTTATCGAGTCCTCGCCCAGCCCAGGCCCCACGAAGCTCTCCCATTCAAGCTCCAGACCCAGCGGCAGACTCCCCGATTGAAGCGTCGTCGCCAGATCCTTCGCCTCCTCCTCCAGGAAGCCGCGCGGCTTCGTTATCATCGCGTTCCCGTGTGGAATCGGCTCTTGAATCTCCGGCGCGGTATAAAGCACCCCTTTCTCAACGATCTCACCACCTGCCCGTTCCGTGTTCAACACCACAGCCAGAAGCTCACCCGTATTGTTCGTCGTAACCCGCTCGAATAGAGTCGCCCCTACCCGATCGAACTTCAGCGCCACCTCCCACTTGAACCCCTCCCCGATCTTGGCCGCCGCCTGATCTATTGATTCACCGCCTAGAAGCGCTGTATCGCTGACGAGCCGCGGCCGAGTTACCTCCTTTCCTTCCTCGATCCTCTTCTCCTCGTAAAGATGGTAGCCCCGCGGAACGTCCCCCGCATTCGCCCTAGCTATGAGCGCTTCGTCCGACGAAACCAGCCGGAACTCCAACTTCCCCGCCGTCTCTATCAGCCGTTTTACCCGCTCCACCTCCGCCCGGTCCACGCCCGGTATCTGCACGATAAGCCTGTCCCTCCCCCCCGGCTGAACGCGCGGTTCCTTCAGACCGTAGATGTTGATCCTTTTCTCGACGATCCCTGCGGTCTGATCGTAAGCCGTCTGGCGCTCGGAAACCGTTAGACCCTCCGCACCCGCCATCCGGTAGCCCAGCTCCGACCCGCCCCGCAGGTCCAACCCCAGCGCCACGCGTGGCCGCCTCCCCACCTCCACAAGATGCGTCCTCACTACTCGCCCTTCCTCCACCCTCTCGCTCACCAGCTTCTCCTCCGTGTAGTTTCCACCCATCAACCCCGCCCACCTGCTCCTGAAAAGAACCTTCTCCTCGGGCGCGCCGACGAGCTTCTCACCCTCTCTCACCGTGGTCACCAGCCGCCGTTCCAGAACCACCTGCTTGGGTGGAATCGCAAACCAGGCCGCCAGGAATACCACCACCACAATCACCGCTACATGCCAGATCCGAGTCCTATCCATCTCACAACCTTTCGTCTTGTCTCAACGCTGCTCTTCCTATCGCTGTCTACCCGTTTCCCAAATCTCTCACCTGGCTCCCCGCCTCCGAATCCTCCCCCTCAGAACTCTTCCGCACCCTTGAAATTGCGCTCCGCGAGAACTTCAATCTCACGTCCTTCGCGTCATCCACACGCAGCACTATCTCGTCCTCCTTGACCGATGTGATCACCCCCTTGATCCCCCCAATCGTCGTAACGTGGTCGTTCTTCCTGAGCGCTTCCAGCATACGCCGCCGCTCTTGCTCTTTCTTTCTCTGCGGCCTGAAGAGAATAAAATACATGACCACAAATATTAGTATCAGAGGCGCAAAAGTAAGTAGCCCGGCGCCAGAGGACTGCTCCGCAGCGAAAACAGGCCACATCATTCTCATCTCTCCTTATGCTTCGCCAGAAACTCTTCCTTGAACTCCACGAACCCCCCCTCCCCAATCGCATCTCGTATAGATTCCATCAACCTCTGGTAAAACCGCACGTTGTGAAGCGACACCAGCGTAAGACCAAGTATCTCTCCCGCGTTAAACAAATGCCTTATGTACCCTCTCGAAAAACCCCTGCAAGCGCAGCAATCGCACCCCTCCTCGATCGGCGAGGGGTCTTCTACGTACCTGCTGTTCCTCAGCCGCTTTACCCCTTCCCCCGTAAACGCATATCCGTTCCTCCCGTTTCTCGTCGGCAGCACGCAGTCAAACATGTCCACCCCTCGCTCCACCGCTTGCAGAATATCCTCGGGCCGCCCCACGCCCATCAGGTATCTCGGGCTTTCCCACGGCAACTCCTCAACAGAGTACTCAAGAGCCTCCATCATAAGCCTTGGCCCTTCGCCCACGCTGAGACCTCCCACAGCATAACCGTCGAAGCCGATTCTCACAAGTTCCCGCGCGCAGCTTTTCCTCAAATCTTCAAAAACGCTCCCCTGCACGATCCCGAATAGCGCTTGACCCTCCGCCCCGTGCGCCTCCTTGCAGCGCCCGGCCCACGCTACAGTCCTCTCCATCGCAGCACTCGCGTAACCGTGCTCACACGGATACGCCACACACTCATCCAACGTCACAGCCACGTCCGCCCCTAGAACGTTCTGAATCTCCATCGCACGCTCCGGGCTGAAAAAAAGCAGCCTCCCGTCCAGAGGCGAACGAAACTCCACCCCCTCCTCGGTCACCCTCCTGAGCTCCGCCAGAGAGAACCCCTGGTATCCCC
>CAZUUK010000112.1:0-9759 GCA_964622675.1 uncultured Planctomycetota bacterium
ACTGCTACGTCCCGCACTAGTTGCTATTATCCCCAACCTTCCTCCCCCGTCAAGCAATTCCTCAAATAATTCCCCATTTCTTGATCAGAGCCCCGCCGGACCCCCATACACCCTCCGCATACCCCACCTCTCACTCGTACGTATCCAGACCCGCGCCTTCTTCCAGCGACACAACGATGAGCGTCTTTATCTCATACGGCCCGAATTTGAGCTCAACCCGCTCCGCGCCATCTGCCACCTTCTTCTCTGGCTCCTCCAGAAGATTCGCCTCCCATGCCCTCACCGGCACCGCAAACCGCACTCCGCCCTTCGTTTCTTTCCCCTGCGTTTCATAGATTCGCATCACCATAGCTTTCCCGACATGCCCTTCTTCCTGCTTTATGGCGCTCACAATAAGGTTGGCCGGCTCGACCTCCACCGTCGCCACACGCTTAGGAATCAACCCCGTATACTTCATCGCTCGTACCGCGTACAAAGGATGGCAGAATTCGTATCCTCGCATCACCGTCCCCGCTTCGCGCCACCTCCCTGAATGTGGATAGACCGCGTACTCGATCACATGCCTTCCCATGTCAGAAACCGGATCGGGACTAGTCGACCCTCGCAGTAGCGTCATCCTTATCCTGTTTCCGTTCACGTCAAATCCATACCTTGAATTGCTAAGCAAGCTCAACCCGGCCTTCTCGTCGGAAACATCCACCCACCTAAGCCCCGGATACTCCGTCCCGTCATTCGGCCTCACGATATTCCCGTAAGGTATCTCAAACGTCGCCTCCGCTTTACCTATGTCCGCCGTGAACCCAACCTTCATGCAGCGCCGCCGCTCGTACCAGTTCGCCACTATCCGAAAATCTACCCTCGGCGCCCCGGCACAAAGAGCCACCTCCTGGTCGAACCAAGAGTCACGGCAGCGTTTCCGGACACGGATCCTTCCCCTGACCGGGCCTGTCTCCACCAGTTCAGGCCCGGTCACAAGCTCCGGCTCTTCCACCTCGTCCGTCAGATTCATCTTCCACGCGTCCATTCTCACAGGTTCGTCGCCTATCACTTCCAGCCTGTTCCCCGGCTCGGCTAGCAGGTTGCGTCCGGCTCGCTTATCGAAGATCTCTCTTACCAATCCCGTGCTTCTGTCCACGGCTACTCGCACCAACCCATTCTCAAGCCGCTCTGGCGACGCGCTCAGCTCAAGCGAATCCGTCGCCTTCTTCCCCGCGATTATGTGGAATGTCGAATAGCCCATGGAAGGCACAGCTTGCGCCGCGAATAGAAGCCTTGCTTTCATTCCGGAAGCATTCTTTCTTGCGGACAGTAGCTGGCACGGCCAGAGCTTCCCTTCTATGTCCCTCACCGCAAACTCCTCGGTCGCCTCCGGCGCTTCGACTTTCACCTCCGCCTTCCCGTCGCGCTCCCAGGAAAGCGTGTTGAAAACGACTACGGGGATCCCTTCGCCCGTCGTATCGACTCGCCCCGCAACCAGTTCCAGCGACTCCCGGAGCACCCTCTTCGCTTTCCCCTCCACCTCCCTATAGCTCCTCATCGCTTCCTCTACTGCTGAATTGACTGTCGTTCCGGGCAGGATATCATGGAACTGGTTCCGCAGAACCACCTTCCATATCTCGTGAAGCAGCCTCCACGGGTAAAACTTCCGCAGCCGCCTCTGCACCTTATGGTGGAACGTAGACAGCGACGCCACCTTCTCCGCATCCAACAGCATCACTTCAAGCTTTCTATTCAATTGCTTCAGTCGCGCCTGCGTCGTGTATGATCCTGGAAACGCCGGGTTCAACTCGCCGCGGTAAACCGGCAGCTCCCTCCCCGACCTTTTCAACCTGTTCATGTACTTGTGAGGCAAAGTGAACTCGATCTTCGGACAGTCAGCGCGTTCCTGAATCTCCCTCACCTTCGCGAGGTCCTCAGACCTTATCCCTCCGCCGTGATCTCCCTTGCCAAAGAAGAAAAGAATCTCTCTCAACCCCGTCCGCTCGGCGTATTCCGTCACTCGCTCGAAGAAGTCGAAGTCCTCCGAGCAAACGTCCATGTTCCAGAACATCTTTCCGGCCAAGACCCGGCTCCCGTCTGCACCCTCCCACCAGAAGTACTCCTTACCTTCCGGTGCGCACCTCATGAAAAGGAAGTATTCAAGCCCCCCTTTCTTCAGAATCTGTGGCAATGTCCATGCGTGGCCGAACGTGTCCGGTAGAAAAGCCACCGTGCACCGGATCCCGAAGAAGTCCTTGGCATAATTCTGACCAAGAAGCACCTGTCTCACCATTGACTCGCCGCACGGCATATTTGCATCCATCTCCACCCACATCCCTCCGAGCACTGCCCATTTGCCTTCCCGCATCTCTTGCCGGATCCTGTTCAGAATGTCCGGCCTTAGTTTCTCTAAGGCCTCGTAGAAGGCCATTTGGCTCGCGCCGAATGTCAGCTCCGGCATGGATTCCATCTGCCGAAGCGTTGCATCCCACGTCGCCGGCAGAATGTCCCGCATAGTCTCTTCCCACGTCCACAGCCACGCCAGATCCAGGTGCGAATGTCCAACCATATACACCGTCAATTCCTCAGGCTTCAGTTTACCTTTGCCATCCATGCTGCATCTGCCTTCCTCATCGAGTCCCGTTCCAGGATTCTACCTGACCACTCATCGCAAGTTGCTTCAACTGCCACAAAAAGCCCGCGGGGCCACCCCCCGCCGCGCGAATTCATGCAGTCGTGCAGACCGGATACGCCTATCCGCCCTGAAGAGAAGAAAATGGATTATAGACTCCGCCCCCCCCGGCTGTCCACCTGTCTCCAGGCGCTGTAGCTACCCGCTTCCGCTGCCTTGCATTCATCCTCCTCGGGCCGCCGCCGTCTCAGCCGGGAACTACGCTTTCCCGGCCGTCTCCTCGCGTTCGGAGTTGCCTCACGTGAACCCGTCTTTCTCACCAAGTCGCCGCCCGTCGCTGGCCGTCAGCCTTTACGAATGGCCTGCAATCGAATATCTTTGATGGAAGTGCCGCCGCAAAAGTGGTCGGCGTAGCTAGATAAACCGCCTGCAAGAAAGAGACGCTTCTTCGCTCGAGCCGCACAGGAGACACTTATGACTGGCCGCAAGACCGCCGAAAACCACGATTCTGCCTCCGCGTCATCCGACGAACAGGTCATGGAAATATCCAGGGCCCTTGAAGAACTTGCTTTCAAGCCGATAAATCACTGGGTTGTTTCCGACGAATCCTCCTTTCAGACTCCGCCGGCTGCCGCTGATACGACTCACTGGCCCGCCGTTCCTCTCGGGCAGATATGCCCCTTCGAAAAAGCCTGGTTCTGCGCCCGTGCGCAGCTTCCTCCTCTCGCGAATTTGCTTCCTCGAGAACAGGTCGGCGCTGTACGGTTTAGAATAGATCATCGGGGATTCGGTCCCATCTTTGCAAACGGCGCTCTCAAAGGCGACGTGTTCCTTCACGGCGACTTCGAGTTGGCGCCGTCCGTTCCCTCTGACCCACTTTGGCTTCAGGTGAAACTTGACACATACAAGGACAAGGCTTTCATTCAACGCGCCCAGGTTTACCTCGACGACGCGCGCGGCCTCTCGTGGAAGATAAGAGACCTCGCCCTCAGCCTGCGCGTCGCCGCAACACTCCTCAGCACCGATACCCTCCGAACAGGACTTTACCTTCAACAGGAGACCGGGGTCAACCGCAGCACGATTTCTCCGGATAAGCGAAAACGCCTCAGGAAGCTTCTCGGCAAAGTTGCCGACGGCCTCCGCTTGCCCGAAACCTCTCACCTCACGCTGGAACAGCTCGAAGATGCCCTCGACAGAGCCTTCCAACGGTTACCCGAACTGGCGCAATTTGCGAATGAGTTTGCGCTCCACCTCATCGGCCATGCACATCTTGATCTCGCCTGGAAATGGCGCTGGCCCGAATCGATAGTCTGCGGCCGGGAAACCATCAGAAATCAGCTTGAGAACATGCGCTCAAACCCCGGCTTCGTGTTCGTCGAGAGCTCCCCCGCGCTCTGGGAAGCCATCGAAAGGGAAGACCCTCACCTCTTTGAGGAGATGAAGGCGGCCATAAATCGCGGCCAGCTTGAGCCTGTAGGCGGCATGTGGTGCGAGCCCGACGGTAACCTGCCCGACTCAGAGTCTTTCGCCCGTCAGCTCCTTTACGGACAGCGATATTCTCGTGAAAGATTCGATAGCTCCTCTGTCATCGGCTGGAACATAGACGGCTTCGGCTTCAACGCCAACTTCCCCCTAATGTACAGGAACGCCGGCATCGATGCTTTCCTTACACAAAAGCTGCGCTACAACCGCGTGAACATCTTCCCCGAAGTCGCTTTCTGGTGGGAATCGCAGGACGGCTCCAGAATACTTGGCCTCCACGTCGTCCCCGACCATTATCAGGAAATCGACCCCGAGGAACTGGCGACTGCAGCGAAAGACTTTCACTTGGCTAGTGGCTTCACCAATATCCCCATCCTCTTCGGGCTTGGAAACCACGGCGGGGGGCCGCTTCCTGACATGTTCGCGCGGATCGAAGAGTGTAGACGCTTGACTGTCTTCCCCAACGTCAAATTCAGCTCCGCACGCGCCTATCTCAGCGAAATCCGAGAGACGGAAAATCTGAAATCTATTCCTGTCCTCCGTGAGGAACTTTTCCTGGAGTCCCACAACAAAACCTACACGACCTGCGCCTGGGCGAAAAAGGAAAACCGCGATTGTGAACTCCTCGTCACCACTGCCGAGAAGCTCCAGGGTCTCGCGGCTAACCTCGACCCGGAATTCTCACCCTCCTCGCTCGACGAGCCGTGGAAAAAGATCCTCTTCAATCAGTTCCACGATATCCTGCCGGGCACTAGCACTGCCGCAGTCTATCAGGACGCCGGTGACGACTACCGCTCGGCAAAAAAGGAACTGCGAAGCAGCATCCGCCGCACTTCCGAGGCCATTCTAGGCAAAAGCTCCCGCTTCTCCCGGACCATCGCTGTCTTTAACCCCCTCAATTGGCCGCGAGCCGATCTGGTTGAAGTGCCCCTTCGTGACACGCCTGCCAGCGCCCTCTCCGCGGTAGGACCCGACGGCTGCCGCGCTCCCGTCCAGGTCGTGAAGCATGGCAGCCGACAAAAAGCGCTCTTCGTCGCGCACGACGTCCCGCCGCTCGGATTCAAAGTCTATGTCCTCGAAGAAGGCGAGGCGCCGGCTTCGAACAGCGAATTGCAGGCCCGCGACCTGCTCCTCGAAAACAGATTCTTCAGTCTTCGTATCGAACCGTCTTCCGGAGACATCGCTTCGATAACAGCAAAGGACGGCAACTGGTCTGTGCTCGCTCACGGCGCTCGTGCTAACCAGCTCCAGGCGCTTGAAGACCTCCCCGGCGATTTTGGCGCTTGGGATTGTGGCTTCACCGGCAGGCAGTGGAACCTCGACCAAGCCGACGGCATCGAGCTTGCGGAATCCGGCCCCGTTCGCGCCGTCTATCGCGTGCGTAAAAGCCTTTTCGGTGAGTGGAAAAGAAAGTACATAAAGGCAGTGGTGTGGAACACTCCCGGCAAAGAATTTCCGACCTCATTCTTCACTCAAGAGGTAATTCTTTACCGTAACCTCCCGCGTATAGACTTCCGGCTGCTCGCCGACTGGTGGGAAGACAATCGCTTCCTCAAAGTCGCTTTCCCGTTGGCCGTCGACAGCGATTTGGCAACCTTCGAAATCCCCTTCGGATCTTGCCAGCGCTCGACGCGGCGACAGACTACCAAGGAAAGGGCGCGCTTTGAAGTACCTGCGCTGCGCTGGGCTGACCTCTCAGATGGGGCTTGCGGAGCCGCTCTCATCAATCGCCACAAACACGGATACGATGTCGTAAACAACACGATCCGCCTCAGCCTCCTCACAAGCCCCTCGTCGCCTGACCCGTCCTCTGTCCCCCATCCATTGGTGGACCGTGGCCGCCACGAGATCTTCTACTCTCTCTATCCCCATATTGGAACCTGGCAGCAAGCTCGCGTTGCTCATCGCGGCTACGAATTTAACTTCCCTCTGTTCAGCTTCCCCGTCGAAGAAGTCCCCCGGAATACTCCTGTCGGCCGGCCCCTCATTTCCCTCGGTGACGACGACTTGATCCTAACCGCCTTCAAGCCGGCATACGGCGGTAACGGCCACATACTGCGATTCTACGAACCGTACGGCCGCGACACGGCGGCCGCTATCTCAGCTTGGAAACCCATCCGCAGGGCGACCTCTTGTAACTTCCTCGAAGACGATCTTCGGCCCGTTCCCGTCAGGAACGGCACTATCGTGTTGGAGGTAAAGCCTTATGAGGTGATTACCCTTAGGCTACAGTTCGCCTAGCCCACAGTTCGAAACTCGTGCCTTTCCCTCAACCTCACTGTCACATTCGTTTTAGCACAACCACCGTTATGTCGTCGTGAGGCGCCCCGCCGGCCTGTTCCCGCGCTGCGATCATGAGTCGCTTCAATATATCCCCGGCCTCCTTGCTTGCCAGCTCGCACGCCAGCTCCACCATCCGCTCTCTCCCAAGCGGATTCCCCTTGTCGCTTCCCGCCTCCCACAGACCGTCGGTGTAAAGCAGCATCATATCGCCCGGCATCAACTCAAACTCCGCCACCTCCGGAAATTCAGCCTCTTCCAGAATCCCCAGCGGAGGGCCCTCACTCTCCAGCTCGATCACATCGCTCCCTTCACTCCGCACGACTATCGCCGGATCGTGCCCGGCCCCTGCGTAAACCACTCTTCCCTTCACGCAATCGAGTGAGGCCGCGAACAACGTGACGAACTCGCCTGCCGGCATATCCTCAACAAGCCTTCTGTTTAGCTCGCTCAAAATTCCGGGCAGCTCCAGGTCGCCGGACAGCTCGGTGTGAAACATCGTCCGCAACCCCGCCATCATCAACGCAGGGGCCAGTCCGTGTCCCGAAACATCTGCGACCACCATTATCAGCCGCGTGTCCCCAAGGAGTACCAGATCGTAGTAATCGCCTCCTACCTTCATCGATGGCGAGCTGGCGGCTGCAATTTCGTAGCCGGGAATTATCGGCACGGACTTCGGCAGGAATCTTCTCTGAACGTTTGCCGCGATCTCTATTTCATGTTCCAGTCGCTCACGCTCGATATCTTTCTTCCGCAGCCGCGCATTTTGGATCGCGATACCCGCTTGCTTCCCAATTGCCGCCAGCAAATCCAGGTCCCGTTGCTCGAAACCCACCATCGTCACCCTTTTGTCCACGTAAAGTGCACCGATCGCCCTCTCGTTAGTCTCAACCGGTGCGCACAGGGCCCCGTGGATGTGAGCCTTCAGCACACTGTCGGCGCTGCTGAACCGCTCGTCACCCTCCGCATTCGGAGTGGCTATACACGCCCGCCTCTTGTAGCAGTTCTGAGCTATCGTATGACTGTAGCCGCGCGTGCCTCCAGCTTGCCCTCTCACTGCCACCTCTCTCAGCTCCCCACTTTCCTCATCCGCCAGAAGCAGTGCTCCACTGTCCCCTTCCAGCACCTCCAGTACCGTATCCACGATCAGCGGACACAGAACCTGAATATCCCGTTCGCTCGTAATGATGTTTCCAACCCGGTACACTATCGCCAGGTCTTTAGCCGCTCTCTCGGCGTCCCCAACACTGGATATCAGGGCCTGCGCCGGCATCGGTGTTCTGCTCACGATCGTCGCCCCGGGAACTTCCGGCTCTTCTTTCTTGCCCAGGCCAACTTCCAGCCTGGTGTCTCCCGCCTGAATAACGTCCCCGTCCTCCAGCCTTGCCTCGCCTACGCGAACCCCGTTCACTTGGGTCCCGTTCAAACTTCCTCGGTCTCGGATCAGGATCTCACCTCCCTTACATCTCAACTCGAAGTGGACCCTGGAAATCAGTGGATCCTCAATAGCCAGATCGGCACGGAGCCCGCGTCCCGCCACCAAGCTGCCCTCATCCGGCAGGCGCGTCTCTTGCCCTCTGTTATTCCCGGTCAGGAACCTTAGTATTGCTGTCATTCTTCCACCCCCGCATGATTCTCTCCATTCACGACGCCCTGTCAAGTGGCATCCAGCGGCTCCTCGAAGGCTGATGGAAATAGCCGCCTCCACAGTGTAGACTGGAAATGCGACCGCTCCCGCGCTCAGCCGCAACCCCTGGCTGTTCATTTCTGTCGGAGTCGTGACCGGTGGTGCTCCAGAGTTACAGAATCCAGGGCATGGATTGCCCCGATGAAGAAACCGCCCTCCGCAGCGTCCTCGCCTCGCGCCCCGGCCTCATGGAACTCCAATTCGACCTCGTACGCTCACGCCTCACCGTGCTCTACGACCCCGAGCAGATCTCCGATGCCGACATCAAGGAAGCAGTCGCCTCCGTGGGCCTGCGGGCATTGGAATGGAGCGACAAGCCCCCCTTGGCTGCGCTGCAGGACCTGCCAAGGTTGATTTCCGTCATTGCATCCGGCCTCTTGCTTATTGCAGGCGGTATGCTTCACCTCGCCCCAGGCTTTTATGTCCCGAGTTTCGCCCTTTTCTGCGCGGCGGCAGTATCGGCAGGCTGGTTCGTTGCTAGGAAAGGCCTGCTGGCTCTCAAGCACCTTTCCCTCGACATGAACTTCCTCATGACCATAGCGGCCGCAGGAGCGATTGCCATAAAGGAGCCCTTCGAAGCAGCAGCAGCAATGTTCCTCTTCTCGGTCGCAGGCCTTCTCGAGTCCTGGAGTATTGACCGCGCAAGGCGCGCCATCGGCGGCCTCCTCGACTTTGCCTCCCCCAGAGCCCGGGTCAAACGCGACGATGGCGCGGAAAAGGAAATACCTCCCGAGCAGGTCGTCGTCGGTGCTCACGTCGTCGTCCGGCCCGGCGAGCGCGTCCCCTTGGATGGGCTCATAGTCGAAGGCCGTAGTGATGTCAATCAGGCGCCCATCACCGGTGAATCAATGCCGGTCCTCAAGACTTCCGGTGATGAAGTCTTCGCTGGCTCAATAAACGGCTCCGGCGCTATCATCGTAAAGACAACGCGCCGTGCGGAAGACACCACCCTTGCCCGCATCATCCACATGGTCGAGCAGGCGCAGGCCCGCAAAGCACCATCCCAGCAATGGATCGAGCGTTTCGCGGCCGTCTACACGCCTGTCGTCTGCGCCGTGGCAGCGGCCGCAGCCCTTCTGCCGTGGCTGTTTCTCCACCACGAATTCAGGCCAGGTTTATATCGAGCCCTGACTCTCCTCGTCATAGCCTGTCCCTGCGCACTGGTAATCTCGACTCCCGTTGCAATAGTGTGCGGATTGGCCCGCGCCGCGCGCGACGGCATCCTCATAAAGGGCGGCGTCCATCTTGAAAGACTCAGTCACGTCCGCTGCATCGCCTTCGACAAAACCGGCACCCTTACCGTCGGGCAGCCGAGGACATCGCGGATAGTAGCCCTCAACCAACACTCCGAAGAGGAGGTCCTCCTTCGCGCCGCAGCCATCGAATCCCGCTCAGAGCATCCCCTCGCCAAAGCCATTCTCTTCGAAGCCGCCCGCAGAGGACTCCACTTCTCACCCGCCGTTGACTTCGTCAATTTAGAAGGGCGCGGTGCCGAAGCAACCCTTCAGAACGCCAGACGCTTCTGGATCGGAAGCCATAGACTTCTTGAAGAAAAGGGGGTGGAAACCAATGAGATCCACAATGGTGTCCAGGCCCTCGAACGTCAGGGCTACACCGTCGTAGCCGTTGGTAGCGAACACCACGCCTGCGGCTACCTCGGACTTGCCGACGAACCCCGCGCCTCCGCTCGCGATTCCGT
>CAZUUK010000113.1:0-9755 GCA_964622675.1 uncultured Planctomycetota bacterium
GATCTCAAAGGGCTGATAGAGCAACCGAGAGTGGCTATTTTGCTTTTGAACAGCGGCCAGCACTATGTGGTGCTCGATGACGTGAGTGACGAGGGGGTGTACGTTTTGGACGGGCCGCGGCGGAGATTGCTTGCCAGAGAAGAGCTGGACTCGGTGTGGGGAGGCTATGCAATTCTGGTGGGTGAAGGGAGAGGAGAGGCGGAAGGAAAGAGCCTCGGTCTTCGTGAGCTTCTGTTGGTTACGGCGGCTGGATTTCTCGTGGCCGGTGCGATAGTGGGGCTGGTTGGGCTTTTTAGGCGCGTCGGGCTGAAGGGACATGGTTGATGGGTTAGCGGGGCTATGGGCCAAGCAGATGGTAGGACCATTTTTTGGACGAGCTCGGACTTTTTGCTACTTGTCCAGCCGCCGGCTTGAGATTAGTGCGACGGGGACGATTTTGAGGCGGCAGGACACTTACGGCTAACAGCAATCCCGGCCGGGATGGAGGCGGGGGCAGTTCCGCTTGGATTGTCGGCGAGAGAATGCCCGTTCGCTGCAGGTGAGCGGCGCAGAGAGGCGGAGCTAGGCAAGCTGCACGAGGAACTGGATCTGTTTGACTCTCCGTCTGAGTTGTTCCACGCTGACGCCGGAAGACCTAAGACCGGCGCTTATGCGCCTGAGACTCAAGCGGAGGACGAGGTGGAACACGGTGTTACCCTGGCCGTGAGCGATCAAGATGCCGGACGTGCGTCAACAGCGGACCTGAGCAGGAATCATCGGCGTCTATGGATGTTAGCTGGTGCAGTCTCATTATTGGGCTCTGCCATCGTCGCCCTAGCCGCCAGGATATTGACAGCCGTGGGAAGAGGCGCCCATCATGAGTTCATCAACTGGCCGTCGGCCGAGTAAGTCCGGCGGCTCGGCAATAGAAAGCCATTGAGTTAAAAGAAGGACGCTCCTATATGTAACCTTAAATCATCTAACCATTGATGTGGGTGCTCACGTTATGCGTGGAAATCCCATGACGTTAGTAAAATATTCTGAAAGAAAGATCTTGACATGGCCACTTTTGTCTGCTAACAGAGGCCAAGGAGCACTGGGGGAGGAATTGGCCATGGTCGGCGGCTTCGTCGCGAAAATGTCTACCTGGAGCATGCATGCGCCATTTGCCGCATCGGGGGCAGGGCAGCTGCATCTCACCCGGTGCTCCGATAGTGTATGCGGGGACACGCTTTTCAGCGAAACACTTCCCTCCTTCGTCGCGATGGCTTATCTTGAAAAGCGACGGAAGCATGGTATACTCATGATTGCCTGCCAACAGCATGTGCTACTTCCTTGCAACGGCGATGGAACAGCATGAGCATCTGCCGGGAAGGGGCGGCACGATCAACAGGCTTGGGGCAGCGTGTCGCGCGGCAGTGATTACGGACTGCTTTAATGACGCCGGAACGTCGCAGACAGATCAACAAGCACATGGCGCGTGTGGCCCGTGGTGGCCATCCCGAGTCATGGGATGAGCTGTATCTCCTCCTCTACCCATTTGCGTTGACGTATGCCAGGAAGCGCATTCCCGATCTGGACGAGGCGGAAGATCTAGTCCAAGAATCGTTCTTACGTCTCTGGAATGTGCGTCGTCGATATCGGGAGGGGGCTGACGGCTATTCCTTTTTCTCCAACATCCTACGCCGAGTGATTTGGAAGCATCTCTCGCGTAAGGCTGAGCCGGGATCCGTTGGCTCGCCCGTGCCACTGGATACCGCCAAGATGAAACCGGCCACCGGAGCTGCGCTATGGGACGGCCTGAGTGCTCCGGAGCGTGAAGCACACGTGGCGCAGCTTCGAGAGGAACTTGGTGCTGCCATTGAGAGCCTGCCCCCCGCACTGCGAGCGGCGGCGGAAGCTCGTGTACTTGAAGGCATGAAGAACTTGGAAGCGGCGCAGCAGGCAGGATGCGGGGTTCCTGCCCAGAAGGCGAGACTGAAACGGGCCCTTGCCAAGGTCCGCTCCAGGCTGACCAAGTTCCGCCAGTGCCTGTTTGGTTTCCTGTAACCTGCCCGCGCGAAGCCCCCGGACGGGTCATCTCTGCCCCGTTTGCCGGAGAATCCCCTCAAAAATCTCTTGCGGCCTCTCAGCGTCGTAACATGCCGCGGGGAACATGGTTACGTCATCCCAGGTCAGTGCCAGTAAAAAACCTTTGAAAAAACCGAGAAATCGATGCCCCGATTTCGCCTGAGGGGGGATTACATTAATAGAAGGACTTGATTCGGGTGTTATTGGACACGGACCAGGAAGATATGGACTGCGAGCGTTTCCAAGAGGAGATCTGCGAATACATCCTCGACGATCCGGACGTGACGGACAAGATTCGGGCCGAGATCGAGCCCCACATGGCGGTCTGCGCCAAGTGTTATCAGCTCTGTGACGAGACCAACTGGGTCATCCAGTTTCTCCGTGAGAATAGGGAGCGAGTCCTGGCGGTAATCCACCGCAAGGAGAGGGCGGAAGAGAACGAGGCCTTGGACTCGATGACCGACGAGGAGTTTGCCGAGGCGCTGGCAAACATGGAGCTGGTGAAGGAATCCGCGGAGAAGGTCGCGGCCAGCTTACAGCGGTTCAAGGCCAGGATAGCGGCCCTGGAAGACGAAGCTATTGCTGGGGTTTCTTTTTCTGGGTCTTGGAGTTGTGCTGATGTCAACAGCCCTATAGCTGGACGCCCCTATGCGATGAGCAACGACCACGATGTTAGTCACCGTGACTGAAGATGCGGCGAGTGCGTCGCTCTGGCGGTGTCAAAAGGCAATGTAGGCGACGTATGAACCGCAGGAGCAACGATGTAGAGTGAAGAAAAAGACAATGGTTAGCCGCCGAGTCAGCACGTTGCTAGCTCTTGCGCTAATGGCCGTCTGCTCCGTCGCAGCGCTCAGCTCACGGGGCAAGAAAGCACCCGATCCCGTGGTCCAGCAGGGGCCCCTGTTTGTGATGGTGCAGAAAGCTCTCGCCAAGGTTAGGTCGATGCCCCTTCCCGCGACGGCGTCGACATTGCACATCGCAGCCGGACTGTATGCGTTCGGGGAATCATACATGCTGAAGAATGATAACGGACAAGAAGTGGCCCCAATACGCGTTCTTCTGGGCAGATTTGATGATCGGAGTGCGGGGTCAGACCTCCTTTTGTACGTCTATAATGGGCACCTCTTGCTTCGGTCTCTTGACAAAGACTACGGCAGTGACCGGAAACTTACTCTCTTAGCATTGTGTAAAGCCGGAGTGGATTCGTGTGAGGGTTTCCGGTTTCTTGTTTCCGGGACTTCATATGACGTAATGGACATCTTAACTGGGGAACGCTGGCTTGCCAGCGGTAACGGCATACATGGCGATGTTGTTGCATCATGTATCTATGGCGGGACTACTACTGAGCACTGGGTGAACTGTTACGGTGAGGATACAACGATTGATATGTTGGTTGCGCAACTGGTGCACTCTCTTTCCAATATGAAGACCGGTTTTGAATTCTCCCACCTTTTCCCACTGGCTCTATATGCTCAAAAAGCCAACGGGAAACATCTGAGAAACGTCAGGCGCGTTTTGGCTCGCTACATGTCCGTAGCAAGAAGCCGGCAGCAACCCGACGGTTCATTTGGGTTGAGATGGGCTAGAGACATGTCTAAGCCTATGAATTGGACGCAGGCATTGTCAGTAACGGGAAGGAATCTGGAATGGTTGGCGTTGGCCGCTGATGACGCAGATCTGCGTGCGAACGGCGTGGCAGGCAGTGCCGCGAGGTTTGCTGCCAGCACCATCCTTTCCAAGCCGTCGGAGATCCTCGAGGATGCCGTGTCATCATCTTCGAGCGCAAGGGAGTTCCTCATACTATGCCATGCAGCACACGGAATGCAATTGTGGCTACAGCACGTGAGTCGTGACTCGGGGCTGACGCTAGAAGACGAAGATCCAGCGACCGGCCTCGGGAGGATTGCAAACGGACGTAACGCTGAGGCTTTCGCCAGCCGTACGACGGGCAGCAGATAAGGAGGTGATGCCTATGTGAACTTTGGTCTGAGTGGGGCCAGCCGTGTGAGTTGTGATGGCGAGGGGAGTCTATCTGTTGAGGAAGGAAGGTGTTTCAGATGAAACGTTCAATTGCAAAGCTTGCGTTTGTTGCCGTTCTCTTGCCTCTAATCGCTATGTGGGCGAGTGTCCAGGCACCGAACGGAAGTGGCGCCGCGTTGCTGACGCAGGATGAAACGGCGAAGATATCTGGCGGCGCCTGTGGGAGCGGCCACATAATCGGCGCGGGATATGCGTGCGCCGTGCCGGAAGACAACTGTCCACCGGTGTGCCTTATCGCGTGCCCAGGCACTTGGCATGACGAGTGCCCGCAGGAAGCTTCTTATACATGTGAAACCGGAGAGCCGGAGAACTGCTGCGAGCACTGGCAGGCTCCGTGCGAGGGGAAGGCGGCCGGTGGTTACTGTGACTGCATCATCTTGATCTGTTACAGAGGTGAAGCAGATCCCGAGCTGGAATTCGACTGCAGTGGGAACAACAAGCATAAGGCAAAGGAGAACTGCTAGACTGCCTGCTTGGCCTGGCAACAGAATCTCCCATTGAGCCCGGGCGAGAAGAGAATGTGCCTCGAATGACCCGGCCTAGGGGAGGAGGTGCTCTGTACAACCGGCCAACTGAGAACTGAGCGGTCAGAGCAGCGGGCTACAGAACTCGCCAAGACGGCTGGACTGGTGTGACTGGCGATTGCGCCGGTCGCCGCCAGTATATCGAGCGTCCGCTCTCTTGACCAAGGCGTTGGGGCATGTCTCGGTTTTAGATAGACCCCTGACACAATATGGAAGACCACGGCTGGCGACGCGGGGGGTGTTGCATCCTCAAGGGTCGGTAACGGACTAAGCAGGAAGGTAGCTGCAAGCGTCGCCCTATGAGGTTGCGAAAGGCGCAAGGAGCACGGCCCCAACACGGGCCTTGCCGAAACGAAAGCATGATTTTGCCGGTGGGCGAGCCCGTCAGCTGGGCGGTGGGACAGGGGGCCAGTCGGCGACGAACATCGCGTGGGGGGACATCGTTTCGTCCCGCACCCACCCCGTGAGTCTGCGATGATCGGCATTTAGGCCTTCGCCGCATGCCTCAAAGGCATACGGAGGTGAAGCCCGGGTAAATTGACCTATCTCTACGTCACGTGCTTCGCGAAGGGCGGGTAAGAACATCATGCAAGAGTTGTCGGCTCTTGGTGTCGCGACTGTCAGCTTCAAGCGGGTCGCATTGAGCCGGACTTTTCACTAACTCTTGCGACATGACCCAACGTGAGAAGCATGACATTGTGTGAAGGATTGTGACATGAGAGAACCGTTCATGTATGTAGGATTAACTGCTGCATTAGTGTGCACTCAGCTATTTGCACAGGAACAGGCGTTGATCTCGAAAGAGGATTTGATCGATATCATTCGGCTGCAGCGCAGTACACTTAGGGCTTACGACATTTCCTACACCACTGATTTCGAGGGAGCAAAGGACAGCGGCTCTCTTAGACACATGCATATTGCAGCAAGAGACGGCAAAAAATACATGAAAAAGGAGGTGGGCACAGGCGCAGACCTTCAGAATATCACGATAGCCGTCTGGAATGGCGAGTGCGGAATGACATATTCACCTCTGGAAGGGGCGGGGATGGTCCAGGCAGAGCCTCATCCACAGCTTGAGATCCAGTATGAGTCACCCATCGACAGAGCGATGATGTATGACACTGCTTCGGAGGGCCAGCGACCGAGTTTCGTCTTGGATCTGCTGGCGTGCGCAACTTTCGAACACTCACACCTCCGGGAGGACTTGGCGGATGTGAACGGCACAAAGTGTGTCGTTCTAGAGTTGCCAGGCGGCCACCCTCAGATTCAGATTTTCCTTGACCCAAGCCGCGGCTATGCTCCCATTAGGCGGGAATCGTTCAATCCGCTTACGGGAAAGCCGAGGATGCGAGTCGACAACCTGGAGTTCAAGGATTGTGGAAACGGCCTGTGGCTTCCGACTAGGTCAGAGAAGACCAAGTACGAGGAGGTTGATGGACAACTTCATAAGAGATACGTTTATGTGACGTCCGTAAGCGAAATCCGCTTGAACGAGGAAGTGCAGGAAGAGCTATTCGAGATAGCGTTCCCCGGCGGCACTGCGGTATACGATGCCATCGCTGATGTGTCCTATCGGACCGGTAGGGAATCTGTGGATGATCTGCTGGAGATGCAAGTGCAAGATATGGCGGCAATGATTGAAGAGAGAAACGCACATTCCAGAACAGGGGCAGGTGACGGCTACACACACCAGGCGAGAAGCGGGGTATTGCCCGAGAACGTTGAGGGGCAGCGCGCGGGAAACGTATGGCAGTGGGCCGCGTTCATCGGTGCTATCTCCGGTATCTTGGTGGTGTTGAGCCTCTTTCTTGCGAGGCGAACTCGAAGAGGCCGAACGGAAAGCCAAGATGGTTAGTAGAGGATGGACGCTTGCCGCCGCTCTTGCGTCGTTGACTATGGCCTTCGCTGCCCTTGGGTCCGACTCAATTCGCACCACACTCGGAGATTTCGACGCGGCCTATTCCAAAGCGTGCGGCGCGATTGCGGGAGCAGCTGTGTGCCGCCTATTTGATATACCCGCAACGGTCGAGGAAATGTGGCGACTCACGTCCTCGGATCCACAACATGGAACGACCATGGCCAACTTGGAGAGGTCTCTGCGAGACAAAGGACTGTTTACGCTTGCCATGAGGGTCTCACCGGCTGACCTGTCGCGTTTGCGCAACTGCGTTTTTATCTTACCGATTATGCGCGATGGAGATCACTATGACCATTATGTTGTTGTAGCAGGCAAGAACGACGAGGAGATAATCTACTACGATTACCCACATCAGCCGCAGACCATATTCATTTACAATCTACTCCCCAGGTGGAGAGGGCATGTACTTGCAGTGTGGCCTTCCTTACGGGAGCAAGAAGCGTTTGCAAGGTCACAGGCTGCGAGTCTGGGCTCACGCAATTGGCTTGCATGTGCTGTTGCCACTACGGTGCTCGCACTTACCCTGTTAATGTTAGGAAGCACCGCCGTGCAACAGCTAGCAATAAGAATCGGCCGGAGAGGATGGCATCGAATTTGGAGGGGACACAAGAAGGGAGGGCACGCGGGATGAAGCGACAGCTGTTGGTGGTGACATGCTTGGCGATTGGCGGGCTTCTTGTCTTGCTGTCGTGCAGTGAAGAGTCTGGTCAGGCTTCCAGGGCTGGGGCCGACGGCAGCGAAAAGACGGGGCAGTTTGAGTGCGAAAACGCGGATATTGATAAGGGGCTTGTGGATCCAGAAAGTGTCATTGAGTTCGAATACTCATTCAAGAACGCAGGCACAGGGCCCCTGAGAATCCTAGAATGCAGGAGCGGATGTTCATGCGCCGTTGTGCAATATGACAGGAATCGTTCCTACGATCCTGGTGAAACTGGAAAGATCATCGTCGCCATCGACACGGCTGGTTTGGCTGGAAGATTCCGAAGGATTATCCAGGTCAAAACGAGCGATGGGACGGAGCCGATGAGTTTTCTCAAGGCTGAGGCGATAGTGCGGGCAGTAAAGCTGACGCCGAGTCGTATCTTTGTGGCCCGCGCCGCGAAAGATACAATTGTCGAAAAGCGGCTGGTCGCACACGTCATAGGCTATGACTGGGCTGAGCTTGAGGCGGTATCTGGCTTGTCGGAAGGGATAACGGTGGTTCCAGGCAACTCGGCAGATTCCCATGGCGGAATGTTCCATGAGCTTCCGATGACGATAAACATCGATACCTCGTCGGTTCCACTTGGTGAGACCAAATTGACAATCGGGCTTCACTATAAGACGTCAGCGCAGCCCGTTGAAGTCACACTTCCCGTTTCTGTCAGCATCGTGGGCGAGGTCTTTGCGGAGCCTAGCAGCGTGTTTTTCGGTCATGTGGTGCCTGGTGGTCGCAGCCGACGCCAATGTCGCCTCCGTGGGAAGAATCTCTCTGAGCGAGACCTGAAGTGTGTCTCTCTCCTCAAGAATATGAAAGTGACGCTTGCGAAGGCGGCTTTGGAAAGCGATTATACAATTGACCTGGAATGGGCGCCAGTTCGGAGTGACGTACCGGGACCGGTTCGAGGGTCTCTACAAGTCATTGACGGGGATGGCACTGTGCTTCTTGAGATGCCGGTATGGGGCGTTGTCGATCAGTGAGAGTCTGGCCCTTCTACCCGGCTTGACCTGCCTGTGCCTCCTAAAAACTCCGTCCGTCTTGCACTGCTTAGGCTTACGTTGATAATTGTCCCAAGCATATTGGCCTGCTGCAAGTACGATTCAACAGCGCTTTGGGGGACAGATATCGATGCTGAGGATAGTCCTTCTCTTCTTGCGTGCCATCTTCCTTAGTCGAACTCGACTGATCACCGAGAACCTGGCTCTCCGACATCAGTTGACCATTCTGGTGAGCTGTGCCAAACGCCCTCGTCTTCGCCAGCGGGACCGGGTGTTCTGGGTTTGGCTTTCCAGGTTCTGGAAAGACTGGCGCTCGCTCCTATTCATTGTTAAGCCCCAGACAGTAGTCAGGTGGCATCGTCAGGGGTTCAGGCTATACTGGCGCTGGAGGTCGCGGAGACGAAGGACGGGTCGTCCTCCAATTGACGGAGAACTCCGCGCCCTCATCCGCCGCATGTCGCAGGAGAACCTGACGTGGGGTGCACCAAGGATTCAGTCGGAACTTAGGCTGCTGGGCTACTCAGTTACTGAATCAACCGTTCCCAAGCACATGATGAGATGCCATAGAGAGCCCTCTCAGAGCTGGAGAGCCTTCCTTAGAACCCAGGCAAAGCCCCAAGTGCCGCCATAGATTTCTTCACCGTCCCTACCCTCACTTTCCGTGTGCTCTTCTGCTTCCTGGTAATCCGCCATCACCGTCGTCAGCTAGTTCACTTCAATGTGAGTGCGCATCCTACGGCATCCTGGGCTGCTCAGCAGATCGTGCAGGCTCTCCCCTACGATGAAGCTCCCAGGTTCCTGATACGTCACCGGGATTCGATCTATGGTCATAACTTCAGAACGCGTGTTGGGAGAATGGGTATGGAGGAGGTGATCATATCGCCGGGACGTCCCTGGCAGAATGCCTATGCCGAGCGCGTCATCGGCTCGATCAGAAGGGAACTTGTGGACCACGTTATCGTCTTCAGCGAGAACCACCTACGCAAGCTAGTCCGTGAGTACGTCGACCACTACAACAGCTTCAGAACGCACATGTCGCTCAAAGGAAATGCGCCAGTACCTCGAACCGTCGAGCCACCGGAGCGCGGGAAGGTCGTCTCCCTTCCGCAAGTGGGTGGGTTGCATCATCTCTACACGAGAGCAGCGTGACTTGACAGCACTGCCCGAATGTGCCTCTGAGCCGTCGGGGTCATCGTGCCAGCACGGTAGGATCACCGGGACACAGTCGCGTGCCCAGTACACTTTCAGCGATCTGCAACGGCTTGAAGAGCCTGGCCCATGCTGCTAGGCTGCGTCGCATCTGTAAGGGATACGTGTGGATAGAGTTTTCGGTATCGACAGCTCATGGCCGAGGAGCTCCAGAAGCGCGCGGAAGAAAGGGACCTGCGGCTCTACGTCCAAAAGCTCACGCATACGTCCGACAAGGTGGCTCGGATCCAATCGCTCCAACCGCTCGTGAAGTCGGGGAAGTTGCAGTTCAGCAGAAGGCATAAGACGCTGCTGGACCAACTTCGCTACTTCCCGAA
>CAZUUK010000114.1:0-9717 GCA_964622675.1 uncultured Planctomycetota bacterium
TCATTTCACAAAAGCATCTCAAGCCCTATTTCATCCCTGATTGGAATTCCATCCATGCCGACCGAGGGGATTTCCGGCTTCAGTTGGCGGGATTTTTCGAGCGCGTTCGGATAGACCGCCACGAGGGAGAAGCCGCGCTTTTGATAGAAGCGCAGGGCAGCCGTGTTGTCGTTGGTGGCTATGAGCCAGATGCGTCTGCAGCTAGCGGCGATGGCGGCTTTCCTGACGGCCTGCAGCAAGGCGGAGCCGATTCCCACTTCGTTCTCCAGGCTATTCAGAGTAACAATCTCGCACTCGTCGCCGTCTATTTCGTACGTGACCAAGCCGGCGGGCCTGCCTTCATGGACTGAAACGAAGCCGGGGAGTTCGTCCGCATGATGAATTCTGGCGCGGGATATGACGCTCGTGGAGCCCCAATTCTCCCGAAGGAGACGACCCACCCAGTCATGGTCGCTTTCTTTCAAATGTCTGACTCGGAATTCTTTCCTCGAGGACATCGGCGAATCCGATTTGTCCGGAGACGCGGCGTTAATGCACACGGTGCGGATGACTTCTCTGGCTTTGGCGGCGAATGCTTCGACCTGTTCACGGGGAGGTCTTCCGTTCGCGTCAAACATGTCTACTTGCAAGTATGGCCCGGGGCGCGGGTGTTCACGCTGCAGGTGATTCCAGGAGGGCTGCAGGACGAAATGGATATGCCCGGGCTTCCAACCGGCGTGTGACCAGAGGCAGACGTAAACCTGGTCGGGATTCAGAATAGCGTGAATCGTAGCTGCAACGCGACGCAACAGCGGCCCCAGCTCTTGCACCTCTTCGTCCGTCAGCTCCCGGACACTGGTGCAGTGGCGGAACGGCTTGACGATCAGAGTGCCGAGGCCAAGGGGACCGACGCAGTGCTCCACAACCCAATGAGGCGTGTCGTATATCCTTCCGCCTGGCAGCTCGAGCTTTCCGCTGGCTAGGTTGCAGGCAAGGCACTCTTCCATTTGCAATCGTGCTCCTTGATTAGGGGCAGGCTTCAGATTGGAAATCAGAGGCCGAGGGCGGTTAGATCCCACGCCGTGGCGGCAATCATAACATACGAATGATTCAGACAGGTGTCACATTTGACCTCAGTCAGGTTCAGCACCCTGACCGGGTGGCTCTTATGAAATTCGACTCGATGCTCGATGGTGGTCTTCAAACTTTTTGGCTTATCCGTCGAAACCAGTCTTCTACAGCCGCAAGCGCGAAGTTCGGCCAGAGCGAAAGGTTAGCATATGGAATTGGGAGTCGCCAGGCCAAAAAAGTCGTCATCTGACGGGTGCGATCGAGTTGAGATTTGGGTCTGGCGCGCGGTATTCTACAGGTCTATGAACATGAAGGCCACGGTGAACGGCCAGCCCTGAAAGTGCGCAGTTTTCTCCAGGAAGAACCCCAGCTTCTCGTACCAGTCTCTTAGCTCGGTATGCTCTGCAACTATGCCAATCTGTACGCGGTGGCAGGCGCTGGTTTTCGCTTCGTTCAGAATGTGTTCAACCAGGGCCTTTCCGAAGGCTATCCTTCTGTGCTCCGGCAAGACCGCGAGCCTTTTGAGATAGGCGGGCTTGCGTCCAGGCGGAGGGGTTGGCCAGCGGTCAGACTGAGCCAGGTCCAAGGCACCGCAGCCGCAGGGCTGCCCTTGATGCTCCAGGACGTAGTAAGTGATCCCCTTGTCCATATCGTCGTGCACCCATTCTGCAGTGCAATTGGATGCGAAATTCGGGCAGTTCTCGCGTGTGATTTCAAATCTTTCAGCGACGTCGCGAAATGAATCGCGGATAATCGTCGCTAGGAGATGGGCCTCATCCTTTCTCGCTTGTCTTATTGCTGCTCTCATTCGACCCTCACGAAGTCCATTTTGTCGTCCGGCTTCATCTGTAACGTCTCTTCCCCTTGGAGCAATCGTCCGGTCGGCGAAGCCGGCACGCTACTGGCCTAGGTGCGGCCGATCACGCTGGCAATTGCCCGGATATGTTCGGGTGTGGTGCCGCAGCAGCCGCCTACGATGCGGGCGCCGGCGCGCAGGCATTCGGCAATGCCCGCCGCGAATTGTTCCGGACCCATATCGAAGACGGTGCTCTCGCCAACTAATCTCGGCTTGCCTGCGTTGGGTTGCGCCAGGATGGGCAGCGACGTTGCTGACTTGAGCAGCGAGATTACCGTGGCCATCTGAGACGGGTCAAGATCGCCGCAGTTGGCACTGACCGCATCCGCGCCAGCATCGGAGAGTTGTGTCGCGCAATCCTCGGCGGAGTCTCCCATGATCGTCCTTCCTCCCTTCGCCTCAGTGGCGAAGGCGATCGAGGCAATGACGGGAAGGGAGAAGTTGTCTTTGCATGCACGGAGAGCGCAGAGGGCTTCGCGCAAGTCGAACATGGTTTCTATGATAAATCCATCTACGCCGGCTTCGGCCAGGATTCCGGCCTGTTCTTTGAACGTGTCGTAGAATTGCGACTCCTTGTAAGTGCCGTAGGGTTCAAGCAGTTGGCCCGTGGAGCTGATGTCTCCGAGGACATAGAAGCTATCACCGGCGGCCTGCCTTGCTAGTTCGGCCCCGGCGCGGTTCACTTCTCGCACCCCAACCTCGACATTGTGCGTCTCAATGAAGATACGGTTGATTGTCAGGGTGTTTGTGGTAAGAGCATGACATCCGCTCTGCGTGTATTCACGGTGGATTTCCAGCACAGCCTCTGGTGCGTCGAGGTTATTCCGGCAACGGGTCATTAGACCGCGTTTGTCCAGCTCGGCGCCCATGGCACCGTCAAGGAGAATCTGTTTATGCGTTTGGATGAACTCCCGAAAATTCACGAGTTCCTCCCATGGGTGCCTGTCGGATCATACGTATGGAGGATGTTAGGTGAGGGAAGAGGTGCCTGTCAACTGGCCGCTAGACTTTTCCCTGTTCTCTCTTGGCGCGCTTCATCAAGTTGCTTTTTGCCGTTAGGATTTGTGCACGAAGTAATGAAACAAGGAGAGATGCAAGGAACAGCTTGACCGGGTCAGGTTTCCCAAGAGCGGCATGGATCCCCGCGCCGCACTCGCCGGCCAGCGCCTTCGCGGGTTCTCGCTGACCATCGATCCATGTTTCGATAGCCGCGAGGCAGTCCTCGAGACTTCCGATTCTTTGCAGCCTGTTCGTTATTGGCGGCAGCGTCCATCCAGGCCACTCACCGGCTCCGATGCTGGAGAGAATGCTATCATATCTTGGGAACGCTTTGTGGCTGCACGGCTGAAGCCATCCGTTCCCATCGCCTTTCATCGCATCAAGTATTCGGCTGTTCGGATCACGCTTCTTTATTTCCTCTTCGACTGTCGACGCCGCGGCGACGTGGGCCCTCATCTGCGCCGAATTCTTAAGCAAGAGCGAGAAGCCGCGAAGCCAGAATTCGAGGCAGAGGCAGAAACGCTCGACGTAGAGCTCTTTCAGTTCGTTTCTTTCGCCCAGGAGGCTCAGAACGCGGCTCTGAATCGCGCTGTCAGGATCGCACGTCTTCAACAGAGTCTCGTAGCTGCTTGTTCCTTCACGGGGGAGCCAATTGCAAAGCGTCAAGTAGTATGCCCACACCTTCTTCCATCGCTCGTCGGAGACTGAAGCTAGGTGGCCGGTTGGGAACTGGACGGGTTCTTTCGATCCGATTGCGCGGCAGAGCGCCAGGAAATTCCCTTCCAGATTCCAGTTGCATATCTCAAGGGCAATGATCTGGTCGACGATCTTTCGGCAAGATTTATTGAGGGGCTGGACTGCGTGCCAAAGCTTCCTGAGGGAGGTTAGCTCCTCCGACGCTCTACCATTACCGTGCGGACCCCAACGGTGATCAGCGAGAACTTCCTTTTGCCAGGGCTCGTTGACAGGTTCATCTCGGTCAATGTCCGGCACTGGTGCTCCTTGTTTGTGGTCTCTCAGGGCTGTCAACACCTTGCGAGGATTCTTTCGCCGAGGGCACGGCGGCGCGAATCGTACTTACCGTCCTTTGGGGAACGCTTCAGCAGGCGTTCGCACGAAGGAGCAGCGTAGCGCATTTCCTTGATGGCAGATGGAACGTCCATTTCACTGAGGGCAAGGAGCGTGTAGTAGAAGGGAAAACGCTTCCATCTGCCGGTGCCCAGGCGATGGGCCTTCAGTGTCTTCAAGCCTGCTGCCAGGAAGCGTTCCGGATTTTTAAGTCCACCTACAGCAAGATGACGCCACAGGGATGCGCTGCACGTTCCACAGCAGTAGGTGCCCGATTTGTGCTCTCTCCCCTTGCGCATCCGTTCGGTCATACCGGCGCCCGCGTCGGCCAAGGCGTCATTGATCTCTTTCCTGTCGACATCCAGAAGGATCAGCGCGCGGCAACTCTCTTCGCCAAGTATGTGCGCCGTGCCGGCACGGGAGCGCATCCTTTCTCCCGTGAAGACCCTTACCCCCTCGTTGAAGTCCCTTCTGGTCGGGGCAAACATCCCGGCATAGGAGCCTGCTAGGCCCTGGCGGCTCGCGATCCGTTCTGCGGCTTCGACCCTTTGAGATTTCGACATAGATTCGCCGAGGAAGAATGCCTCGTTGATCGCATCGAGCGTCGCAGCCAAGCTTTTCGCGTTAACGGCAGTCATAGGCGCCTCCCTTTACATAAATCGGATCGTATCGCCGGAGATGAGCCGACCGGCCTGGAAGCACAAAAATGTCATAGGATATGCTAGGGGAAATGCGGCAGAGCAAATACCTGGCCGGACAGAAAATGCGCAGCCTCGGCGCACAAAAATGCGATCAGCTCCGCCACGTCGTGACAGGTGGGGCCGGGTCGGTCCCGCCAGGTTCCCTCCCATTTCGGCTTGCTGGATTCGGGGCGAAGGGCCTTTACTTGCAGATCCAAGCTGTCGGCTTGGGCGAGCCTCAGGGCATCTTCGAACGGCATGTGGGGAGTGAGACCGGGCTCGATGCAGTTTACGGTTATCCCTTTGCGGAGTTCCTGAGAGGCGAAGGCCATGGCCATCCACGCTCTGGCAGCTTTTCCGAGGCAGTAGTCAGGAGCGCCGCCGCTCACACTGGGCATTCGGAGTGCATTGCTGAGCCCTATGTTGATAACGCGTCCCCAGCCGCGCTCCCTCATGCCCGGCAGGACATACTTCATCGTCAAGAACGCACCGTCTATTTCAGCGGCGAGGACCGCCTTCCAGTGATCGAATGGGATCTTCGCGTAGTCACGGATTACCCAGTCGCCGCCGGCGTTGTTGACGAGGATGTCCACGCGGCCGAATTTCTTGAAGGCGCCAGCGACCATTGACTTGACTTGCTCTTCGTCCCTTGTATCCGCTTCCTGAATTATGGGCTCGCCGCCGAGTTCGCAGATCGCTTTGGCTATCTTTTCCGCATGTGCGTGGATTTCGGGTCCCTGGCGATGGGTTCCGTAATTCAGGACGGTGTTTGCACCTTCGCGCGCGAGGCGAAATGCCGTGCTTCGCCCCATGCCTTCACCGCACGAGCCGGTGATGAGCGCCGTCTTGCCCTTCAATTCCATGTTCGGCTCCTCTCGGTGGGGGGAAAGAAAGTTAGTAGAATGTTAGCATAGCTGTGTCTGCTGTCAAGCGAAAAACAGGGAAAAAGCGGCCAGATGAAATGTCTGCGGGGCTGAGGAGGCTGCGAACCATTCTCATGCCCGGTCCGGAAATACCCGCTGGTGGCTTTGTTCGCCGACGCTCGTTAGGTTCGGGGGCATCCTAGCCGGTCGAGAAAGTGATGTGATTTCGCATTATGAATCGCGCCGGCTCGGAGCAGAGGAAGAGAGGGGGTTGGGCGAAGAAAGTTACATCCGAAGGGGAAAATATTTTGCTTGCGGCTACACGTAATTGATCCCGTACCAGGGGGTGGGAATCGGGAAGGCGGGTTGGAGCGCTTCGATTACGGAGGAGGCTCCCTCAAAGTTGGGCGAGGAGCTGACAGGAGTGCCTAGGAGGAATCGCGCGAATCCGGCACGGCCAGCTATCAGCGCGTGCTCGTCGCCGATGGCGATATGGAGTTGGGCATCGCGGCCGGCGATGGTGCCGGGCCCTTCTCCCGACTCGTGAAATCGGGCGTTGCGTGAAATTTCCAACCCGCAGTGTTCTGCGATCCTCGGCCTGAGGCGGTCCATGCACTGTGCGATACGAATTGGGAGAAACGTGCCAGTGGCGGAGTCGAGTCTCCTATCCCTGGCAATACGGGCAAAGGCTCTGAAGCCAGATAGGTCCGAAGCGCTCAAGTGCGCCAGCGCAGCCGAGAGACCCATCCGCTGGGCGACGGTGGGAAGGGCGGCGGCGGCATCGAAACGGTCGCCTGCAAACTCGGCAACGAGCGATAGCTCAGTGTCTTCCCAGGGCTCGTGCACAATGATATATGCAGCGAGGGATTCTTCGCGGAAGACGCCCCAGAACCAACCACGCCTGTCCATGACGCAGCGGCTTTTCCAGGCATTTATCCAATCGTCACGGGAGCGCAAGAAGCGAACCGGCTCCCGGCAGTACAGACGCGCGGCTGCGCTGAGATCTGAGGCGGTCAACTGGCGGAGGGTAAGGTCTTTGGGATTTTTGCCGGCGGGAACATGAAAGACCCTTTCGCGGCCGACCTTGGCGGCGCCACGCACGGTGTAAAGTCCGCGACCGCCCGATATCCAGGCAAGGTCAACCGCCTGGCGTGCGGCTTTGTCCAGGAGGAAGTCCAGGCATTTGGTCGCATAGCCGCGGCCCCGGTGGTGTTCGGCGGTCGCTACGCCCCCCACCAAACCTACAGTCAAGAGAACTCCCTCAAAGGAGATTTGCCTGACGGTCATTCCCGCGTGAGATACGACCTCACCCTTCTCGACGATTACGATGAGGTGGTCCTGGTTATCCTCATTGTATAATTGCGGATAATCTTCGAACATGTCGCCGGGATACTTGCTGCGAAACGTTGCATTGAGAAGCTTCGAAAGCGAGGGCCTCTCTTCGGACCTCAGCGGCCTTGGCCCATCAACGATTGGGTTCATGTGACTGGGATCCTTTCGTGGTTCGAGAGGCGTTGAGGTCTGTCATGTCAAAGTCTACTGTGCGGATTCACGCTTGGGTCCGACACGGTAGCGATAGCAACGGCAGCTTTGTGCCAAAGCCTGGGTCCGATTGTGGATTTGTCCGGTGCCCACGTGCCGGCTGGTTGCTTTTCAGTAGTTTACCTGGACAAAAGGGCTGGACAAAGCCTAGAGGAGCTGAGTTTGGAATTGGAAGGGTTATGTGCGCGCAGGCGGGGGGGAGGTCATAGGCCGAGGCAGCAGGAGAGCCGCCTTGCGCGGACCCTCACTGCTGCCTTGGATCGTCGGTGCTGCTGCGGCTGCTGCGAGCGTAATCACTCAGCTTCGATCGCCTGCAAGGCCTTTTCTACTTCGGCGGTGGCTTGGCGCTCGAGGTTGGCGATGCTTTCGACGAGGTGGGCGAGGCTTTGGCGACCTTCCCCGGACATCATGGCGGGTTTGGTGGTATCGGCGCTGCGCAGACGCCGAAGCTCGTCCTGGTAAATATCCGCCGCAGCGGCGAGTCGCCCGGCGGCTTTGTCATCGTGGCGGTTTGTCATTGCGCGAAGATAGGCGATGGCGCTGCGCCGATTGATGCGGAGTTGATAGCACATATTGGCGTGCCACCGGGCCTGCCCGAGGCGCTCCATGTCGCGAAGCGCTTCGGCCCATAACGCAAAAGACCGCTGGCCCGTGAAGCAGCTCCGCGTCATTTTCTCCCACTCAGCGGCGAAGGGAGGGAGGGTCAGTCGCAGGGCGTCCGTCCCGAGGGCGACGGCGTGTCTGAGCGATTCCAGGTCAGCCTTTTTCCTGTCAATCCGCCTTCTCTCCTCGCCGAGGACGATGAGGCCCCAGGGATATTTGTCTATGCGGCGCATTTTTATCCTCCCGTCCCTTATCGAGCAATCACCCAACAGCGGCGGCTCTTCCTCGTCGTATCCGGCGACGACGAACCAGGGTTCCAGCGTGGCCAATAGGGGCCTGCCGGAGGCGATGGAAGCTCTGACTGCGGGCTCCAGGTATTCACGAAAGTGGGCTGCTGGATCTGCCCGGTATGCGTCTGCGCTGCCCTTGATTTCGCGAATCTCGCGGCCGACGGCCTGTCCAAGGAAGCTCAGGCGCGTCTTCAATCCCCAGGAAGCCAGCGGCCACCAGCCGACGTCAACCGCTCCGTCAATCAAGGGCCCGCCCTCTTCAGACTGGATGATGAACGCCTGTCCGGTGTCACCCATGATCGTGTCGTAATCCGACTGCGTCCCGCAGTAATCCAGGAGCATGTGCAGGCCCTGGGCGAGGCTGTTCGAGTCGCCGCGGCCGGGGGGGAGGTCGTTCAAGATTCTCCGGGCGAATTCCTTCCCCAGCTTATGCTCATTGAAAACTTCCTGAACCATTGGACTTATCTCCTCTCCTGCATAATCAGCTAATGCTGTTTTGAGTTTGGCTCGGGCACGATGGATGAGCATCTTGACCGTTCCGAGCGGGATGTCGAGGAAGTCGGCAACCTTCTTGTATGAGAGGCCGTCCAGGTGGAACATTGTCAGCGGCAGGCGATACTTGGGCGGCAGTGAGTCAATGGCCTGCAGCACCGCGGTGGCCAGTTCGCGGTTTTGGATGACCTCTGGTGCACCGGGCTTGAAATCGGGGACCTCGAGGTCATCTAGATCAACTCGTCCATCGAGCTGGTCGAACAGGCCCCTACGGAACGCTTTCAACCAGTTCATCGCAATGCCGAAGGCTACCCGGCGTAACCACGCCGCGAATCGCGCAGGGTAGCGGATTTGGTCAAGATTCATGTAGGCATGGATGAAGGTTTCCTGTGCGATGTCCTGGGCCTCGACCCAGTTGTTGACGAGGCTGTAGGCGAGACCGTACACATGGCCCTGGTACCTTGACACCAGCTCGCAGTAGGCCTCTTTGTCGCCGGAGCGCGTCCGCAGGACCAGGTCGGCGTCTTCGGGGTGTGCCACGTTCCTCTCCATTTAACAGTTGCGAACCGAAATTGAGCGGCCAGCCGTCATAGTAATGTCAACGGCTTGGTTGCAAAGGTTACACAAAAGTTGGGATTTTTGGAACAGCCATGCGGGATTGGATGCTGGCGGGTGCGTTGGCGGGGGCAGGGGAGGGCAGAAGAGAGATTCAGAGCTCTCTTCAGCGGACGGCGCTAGATTCCCGCCAAGCGCTTTATTTTCAACATGCGGAAGGTTGATTCGATCTCTATGGCGCGGGTGGAGCGGCGGTTTTCCTCGAGTCCCATGTGGGCACCCGTGACCCAGTAGCCCTGCTGCAGCTCTTTCAAGTAGCGGCGCGGAAACAGAAAGGTTCCGTTTTCCGTGCGATGGCTCTCAAGATGCTTCAGGCACTCCTGAAACCACCGGTGCCGTCGGGCTGCTGGGAAATGGGCCATTAGTTCCACACGCTGAACGAAGTGTCCCGCCTCCCAGTCGCTGAGGTCAAACCCGTGATATCCGGGAAGATGGGCGCTCCAGCCCATGCTGTAGTAGCGTCCTTTGCCTGCCCGGAAGATGCCGTACCCTTGGTGCAATGCTTGGTATTTCGGGTCGAGAACATACTCTATGACAGCACTGATCTTTTTCTTCACCTTCGCATCTGCTAGATCGGAAGGGAAGTGGGACAGGGCGTAGATGTCATGGATCCAGGGAAGCTTGAAGTCGCCTCCGGGGTCGAGCTCCGGGTTGATGAG
>CAZUUK010000115.1:0-9659 GCA_964622675.1 uncultured Planctomycetota bacterium
GTCCTCCTCGTCGTCCATACGACGCCGTGGGACCTGGCAGACGAGATCGGCGCCTTCGTGACTTACTACAACTCTAAGCGCTATCATGAGGCGCTGGACAATGTGACGCCCGACGACGTATACTTCGGCAGAAGGGAGGCCATACTCCAAAAAAGACGAAGGCTCAAGACGAAAACGCTAGCTCGACGAAAGGCCATTAACCTCGGTAAGCAAGCCGAATCTATACCCTATTCCAGCGTCCATCCTGTGCCAAATGTTCTGAAGACCTACAAGACCGTGCTCAGGGATGTGGAGATCAGCTTTGGGAACGACGCTCACGTGGCGGCCTCTGCCGCCCTCCGCGTCGATAGCGGCCG
This sequence comes from uncultured Planctomycetota bacterium, assembly GCA_964622675.1. Taxonomy (GTDB): domain Bacteria; phylum Planctomycetota; class DG-23; order CAZBND01; family CAZBND01; genus CAZUUK01. Next base: position 357 of record CAZUUK010000115.1, read on the forward strand.
GTTCGCTTCGTGCCAAGTCGAGAACAGCGGCGACCTCACGAGAGTCGGGGTGGGAAAGGTTGATGTGGGAACGATGGTTCTGGTCGGGCCCAATGACTTCGTCCGAGACGTTCGCGAAGGAAGATGGGATTGAGAATATGTCAGGACCTGAACTCCTTGCGCCAGCCTAGTGGAGGACATCTGCAGTCCAGTACGACGTTCAGACTCGGCTGAAATAGAGGGCTCGTGAGCCTGCCATGGCAATAGATCTTTCGAGGTTTAGTTCCGCAGGGGCCTTTTGCTTGCAGCCCTTCGGCGTCCGTGCTGGTTCCAAGATCGCTGGTATTCGTTGCTCCTTCCCTTTCGATTATGTTTCTACGCCGGTCTCGCGCACGACCATTCAAGCCTTGAGCACATAGACTACCAATAATCAGCCACTGTCGCATAACGGGCGGACGCTGTACCCGGCGTTACTGCGATGAGGTTTGGGGGGCCGCGAAGAGGGTGGCCAAAATGGCCCCGGCCGCTCCTGCCCTTGACTTCAGTCGCGTGGCTGCGAAGGCATGGCAGAAAGAGGCAGTGTGGGCCGTCGGTCGCGAGCATATAGACGATATGCGGGATCATTGCCGGTGGTATCCACGTTGCTGCCATCGACACGACTTGACTGCCTATTGTCACAAGACTTACGTTCGCCGACCGCTGTCACCGCCCTGGCAAATTGGACACCATTTTGGCATTCTGGGCCTGCCTATGATGCCCCTGATGCACACGATAGCATGCGTGGTACGGAGGGCACTAAGGACAGACGAGGGATCCAACCCCCTTTACAACTGCTCACAGCTAGAGCCAGCTCGCCAATGGGAGCTGGGCTCAGAGAAGACCGATGACCTGACTGAGCCGCCTTTCACGGGTCGTATGATGCTAGGGCCCTCCAAAAGCTGGGGGCTAGACAGATGCCTGGAACCGACCTCTGGCAGGCAGCGTGCAGTCGACCGCAAAATGGCATTCGTAGACCTCAGAAGGGAAGTCACTCCCTGGCTCAGCAGGGAAGCTAGGAACCGCCCCTTGACACGACCCAGGGTTCAGACCGTCCTGCTGCCGGGAGGAGTGAAGCCATCGTATGCGGCACCGCATTCCTCGTGAGCCAGGTTGGGCTCGTATCGATCTCGTCGGCGTTATTTCACCAAAGTCCTCAAATGCTCCTTTGCCTTTTTGAAGCTTTCGGGCGGGTTCTCCTCGCTGGCGGTTATGCGAGGAGTGAGGAAGAGTATGAGCTCACTCTTGGTCAGGCTTCTGCTGCTGCTTCTGAAAAAGATTCCGAGGATAGGGATCCTGCTCAAAATGGGAACGCCTTTCCTTATGCTCGTCCAGTTGTGGATGATCAGGCCGCCCAGGAGAACGGTGCGGCCGTCCTCGGCCAGAACGCGTGATGTTCCAAGTGATCTGTTGACCACGGGAAGGCCGTCGGGTACCTCTGCCACGTCGCTGACCTCTACGGTGACATCCATTGCAACGGTCGGGACGTCGCTTATATACGGAGTCACGGCTAGCGTGACGCCGACGTCCTTGAATTGCACGTTCTCTACGGTGGTTTCGCCGGCGGCTCCTATGGTGACTTCCTTGTACGGTTCCTGCGTGACAACCTGAAAGACAGCTTGCTGACCGTGGACGGCGAGTATGCGCGGGTTGGAAAGAAGTTCTGAATCACCTGATGTCTCGAGTGCTTCGATAAGTACGTCATAGTCAGTCTCCGACAGAGAGCCTGCCTGAAGGGAGAATCTAGGCACGATAGTTGTCGTGTCGCAAGAGGATGCCACCTCCCTAAGAGAGGTGCGCATCAGAACTCCCCTGAGGGCAGGGACAATAGACGCGATGAACAACAGATATCAAGCCAACGGGTTGAGAAAGCCTAGCCTCTAAAACAGCGAAGGTCAAGTTCAGATCAATGAGCACGACGACAGCCCGGCCCAAAAACTGGGGCGATGACCCCGGGCACCAAGATGGCCGTCATCGGAAAGTTGAATGGCAGCACAGCGCCGACCAGCCAGACGCGAGAGGCGATTCATCCCCCGCCGCAGGAACCTGGATAGGAGTTTGGACCTGTCGACGGAATCTGCTTGACACGCCCGGCTTCGTAGCCGTTTTCGGGGCATATCTGAAAGACGAATGATGCAGTTGTGCATGGTAGCATCCAAGCTTCAACGTCGCCGTCTTGTCTTCAACACCCCCATTTCCAGCCGTTCATGAACGACGGGAATGCCAAACGCGACATGGCGAGCTCGCACGTGTCTTCGGTCTCCTTCAGAAGTTTCCGCGCCATCGGACCCCTGACCTCTGATTCCAGCACATTGTCATTAAGTCTCAGATCTTGCAGGACATGTATCAGCTATCATTCCGAAGGAACAGAGCCCGGTTAATTGAGCATGCCAGCCACTTGTGAGCACGTGCGAGGAAGGCAGGCGGGTAGCCTTCTCGTTCGAGGATCGGCAGTGCGATACTCACCTTCGCTGGGCCAGGCCGAAGTCGATAGTCAAACGCAACCCCATGAACTCCCAATTCTGCGCAGAAGTGATGATTCTCCACGCCGGGGATCTTGATGGCAACCTCGGTAAGCGCGATATCGTGCGTTGCCAGAAGGAATAGGTTGTCCGAAGCCAACAAATGCTCCACTAGTGCGAGGCTCGCCGCACGCTTTTCCCGGGAATTGGTGCCGCGGAACGGCTCATCAATCAAACCCAGGAGCGGGACCTCGTTTTCGCCGCTTAAGATCATCCGGCGAAGATGTCGAGCCTCTGACAAGAAGTAACTCTCCCGCTTCGGCAGGCTGTCGCGAACCCTCAAGTCGGTCATCAGCCGAACGGGCGACCACGTCATATCCTGAGCTGCCACTGCGGAGCCCATCTGGGCCAATACAATATTGGTGCCAACCATGCGGAGTAAGGTACTCTTGCCCCCCCCGTTTGGTCCAGTCACAACCCACATGCGCGTATCGGCCGTTAGCTGAACATCATTCGCCACAGCCTCATCGTGTGCGATTAGCGGATGCCGACCAGCGCGGATGGAGAGCAGAGGCTCCGCGACAGGTGTGGGGTAACAAGTGTCCGCCTGCTCCCAGGCAAAGCATGACAAACTGCACAGAGCTTCCAACTCCGCCAAGGCTGAAAGCCCCTTGAGCAGCGCAACGCCGCTTTGAAGTGCCCGAGCGAGTATCGCTTCGGCAACATGCAAGTCATAGAAGATTAGGATGTTCGCAAAGAGGTGGATCAAGCCCCCAGCATTTGTCCAAGCTAAGCGGCGCCGCAACGAGGGGAGTACGTCACGCCGCGTGAGCCCATCGAAACACTCCCGCAAGACCCTCAGCTCAGTCCGCGCAGGCAGATCGACCACCGCCTGTCGCGCGGCACCCAAAAGGCTTGCGACCGTCGGAGCAAGGCGTTGCCACGGTGTGAGAGAAACTTTCAACCGGCGCCGAATCAGCAAGAATATGACCCCGTTCAAAGTCAACAATGCTAGCACTGGCGAACCCCATTCATATCGACCGGTCAACATCAATGCCAAGCCAGCCATTGAAAACAGTCCACTAAACCACGACCATCCCCGTATGAGTCGCGAAGCAGTTGGCCAGCCCAGCGGAGCAGCTTGATATAGCGCCCGGCAGAACCTGTCTAATTCGTCGTCCAGGTCCCTCAGTCCAGCTACCGCAGCCATCATCTGCAGTCGTCGCACGGGATGCCTATCCAGCCACCGAATGGCCGCCTGGCGCGACAGGATCCGTGCTCTTGAGAGGCACAGGTTGCTGATACTGTCCCGAAGTCGGCGAGCCCCGAGCACGGTCGACGTGCGGTTCAGCAAGCCGAACAGCCCGACGGGCGGAGAATACAGGTCCAAGTCGTCACTTTCCTGATCGGTCAATGGCCAAGTAGCGCCATCCCTGAGAACCGGAACCAGACTCGCTGGCGCGTCCTTAGAGTCATCGGGCCGCTTCCACGTACGAACAAGTGTTACTTGCCCCCGTAAGCGCTGTACCGACTCTCCTATCACAAGAAGCAGCCTCCCCAGGAATTCCAGCTCGTGCCGCGCACGATGGTGATGGTGGACGGCCCATGCAAACACCCCAGCAAATACTCCGGTGGCGCATGCCGCAAGGGGAGGACTATGCCGTAGCAAGGATGCCAGCGCGACACCGGTAAGAAAAACAGTCAGCCTCCCGCATGACCAGCTACCCTCGACGGTACGGCAGCGGCTGTGCCGTTCCTTGACTCTGTTCTGATGAGCAACTAGCCAAGAATACTTCGACGCTCGGCCCCGACAACTGAGTTCACAATCAGTGATTGCGCAGTCAGCCGCGAGCTTGCCCCCATTCTTGATCCAGCTCGAATGCGGGTTTTCCGGTTGCTTCATCTAGGTCACTCCGGTGTATGGTGAGGGCTGGAGCGTAGCGGAAACAGCAGCCATACACCAGGCCGCGAACTGGGCTGGGGGTCGGTTTTCCAAAGAAGTGTGCGGCCGCCTCCGGTTGTATTCCTCCCTCCAGGCATTGACCTTCGCTCGGGCGTCCTCCAGGGATAAGAACCAGTGCTCGTTCAGACACTCCTGCCGGAAGCGGCTGTTGAAGGCCTCTATTAAGGCATTATCCGTCGGCTTGCCCGGCCGGATGAAATCCAGCTTCACACCGTTAAAGTATGCCCACAGATCCAGGTCCTTCGAGATGAACTCGGGGCCCTTGTCCACCCGGATCACCTCCGGCGCCCCACGTTGGCTCACTACTCCCTCCAGTACTCGGACCACGTCCTGGGCGCCCAGACGCTGCCCGACCTTAACGGCCGGGCTCTCACGGCTGTGATTGTCGACTAACGTAAGCAGCCTGAACCGCCGGCCATCGTACAGCTGGTCTGACATGAAGTCCATCCGCCGTACGGCGGACTCGTTCTTCCTGCTTGCCAGCACCGGCAGTTCACGCCTCATCGAGCTCCTACGCCGCCTGGGAGGCCGCTTTCGCAATGCTAGGCCCTCCTCTCGACACAGCCGCTAGACCCGCTTATGGTTCACCCTCCACCCCTCCCGACGAAGCAGGATGTGCAGCCGACGGTAGCCCCAGCCCACCCGGACGCCCGCCAACTCTCTCAGCCGCATCCGCAAGGCCAGCTGCGGGTCGGCCACGCTCCGGTAGCGATGGCTCGATCGCTGGAAGCCCAATCCCCCGCATGCCCGCCGCTCGCTCACCTGATACGATATCTCCACCGTCCCCGCCGTACGGCGGGCCGCACGGCGGGCCTCAGAGCTTTTTTGAGAGCACATCCTGCAGCATCTGCTTGTCCAGCACAAGGTCTGCCACCAGGCGCTTCAGTCGACGGTTCTCCTCCTCCAGTTGCTTCAACCTCCGTATCTCCGCCACACCCAAACCGGCATACTTCTTCTTCCACCGGTAGAACGTGGCCTCACTCACCCCCATCCGGCGCAGGATCTCCTCGACCGGCGTTCCCCCCTCCGCCTGCCTCAGGGCAAAGCCAATCTGCTCCTGCGTAAACCGCTTCTTCATTCCAGTCCACCTCCTTCCAAAGTGAGAATCCTATCGCTTTTTCTCACTCCTTGTGGACCAGAAATCGGGGAGCAGAACAATGGCTTTGGCGACGTGATGCAGGGCGCTGTGCTGGTTGCGGGAGTGCAAGGGGCGCCGCCGGTCCCCAAAGCGCGGCTGTTGTCCGACAACGGTTGTGGGCTGCGGGGGAAGGAGTTTTCACGCTATGTCGAGGCGCTGGGACTGACCCGCAGCGTAGGCAGTCCCTACCGCCGCCAAGCCAACGGTAAGATCGAACGGTATCGCGAGTGTGTGAAGGGCCGGGTGGTGGTCGTTGTCCATACGACTGCGTGCGAGTTGGCCGAGCGGATCGGCGCGTTGATGAGTTAGTAGACCTCGAAGCGTTACCACCAGCCGCTGGGCAATCTGAAACGGGAGGACATATGCTTTGGCAGAAGGGGGTGATACTGAAAGGAAGACAGAAGTTGAAAGTCAAAACCTCAGCCGGACGGAGGGCTGTCAACCTTGGCAAAGAACCAAAATGTATACCTTATTTCAACATGGTCCGCCAAATGCTTATAAGACATAGACTCACTCCTAGGCCATTGAGTGATTGACAAATCGGTTAGCTTATGCTATGCATGTTTTTGCCGGAAATACATCTTCGCGGCGTCCGTTATTGCTTATCATCCCGGCAGCGCGTGCGCGGCGCAGTCGGAGACGGCGGTAAGGAGTTGCAGCTACCGCCCAGTCAGATGGCCGCGAGGATTGCTGGTGATTAGCTTGCTCGACAGGCGGGAAGCCATGACGGTCTCCCGCGGTGGCCTCTGAGGTTGCTCTTAACTCGAAAGGCCGATTGCAATGAGGTTGCGGCGAGGAACGCCCAGGAACATGAGGCTCACAGTCTTTGCCTTCGTGCTGTATGTGGCGTGCGCCACCGCGGCGGTTGGTGATACTGATGATCCGCTGGAGCCAGGGGGCCATGGCGGATGGGGGGCGGCGTCGCGGGCCGGGGGCTTTCTTACGAGGGCTGAGTGCATAAGGCTGGCTTTGGTGCACAACCTGGGGCTTATGGCGGAGGGCTACAATCCCAAGGCTGCCGAACAGGATGTGGTGGCTGCGAGGGCGGAGTTTGACGCTGAGTTGTCTTCGTCGGTGAGTTTGTCGGAGTCGGAGGTGCCGAATGTGAGTCGGCTGGAGGGGGTGGACACGCTGTCTTCGGAAGGCTACAGGGTGTGGACGGAGGTGAGCAAGAAGTTGGCGACAGGGGCTTTAGTGTCTTTGGGGTTAAACCTTAGGGAGGTGGAGACGAATGCGACGACGGCAGCGTTGAACCCGCGCACATCGACGGATGTGGGGCTGGGGCTGAATCAACCGCTGCTGCGGGGCGCAGGCTTTTCCTACAACAGGAGCAAGATAGAGCTTGCCTCGGCGGAGGCGGAGATAGCCAGGCTCGGGTTGAAAGACCGGGTGATGAGCGTGGTGTTTGATGTGGTGAGGACGTATTGGGGTTTGGTTTATTCCCTGAAGGATTTGGAGGTGAGTGAGATGTCGCTTAAGCTGGCGGAGGATTTCAGGGATAGGACGGCGCAGAAGATTGCCGCGGAGCTGCTTCCAAGGATTGACATATTCCAGCCGGAGGCGGATGTGGCCTCGCGCAGGGTGAGGATAGTGGAACTGGAGAACGAGGTGGCAAACCTTCAGGACGAGCTTAAGAAGCTGATGGATCCGGATGGCTCGGTGCTGGGGGAGGGAGTTTTGCCAACCCCCTCGGAGGAGCCCGTATTCAGGGCGGTGGCGGTGGATGAGAGGGCGGCAATGCTGGAAGCTTTGGAGAAGCGGCCGGAGGTTGTGGCCAAGCGGATAGAGGTGGATAATAAGGAGCTTGAGGTGGCAAGGGCGCGTAATCAGCTTAGACCGAGATTGGATGCGTTTGGTAACCTGAGCTATCACGGCGTGGGCGAGGACTTCGATGAGGGGGCGGACATGGTGGGGAGTTGCGATTTTCCTGACTGGACGGTGGGGCTGTCCTTTTCGGTTGACTTGGGCAACCGCGCGGCGAAGAGCACTTACCAGGCAAGCGAACTCCGGCTCGAGCAGTCGAGGGTGAACCTGAAGGATCTGGAGAAGAGAATAGAGCTGGAGGTGAGGTCGGCAGCGCGACGCGTGAATACCAACGCACTTCGTGTGGCCCGGACCGAGACGTCGGCGGAATGGGCGAAGAAGAGACTCGGGGCGGAGGAGGAGAAGTACGAGCTCGGGCAGACTACGAGCTTCAATGTGCTGCAGGCCCAGGAGGATCTGGCTGAAGCTGAAAGGGACAAGGCGAAGGCACTGGTGGATTACCTGATCTCCCTCGATGAACTGGAGAACGCCAAGGGGACGCTGCTGGAGGCTTATGGAATGGATTTGGAGGTGAGACCAACTGCTGAGCATGAGTGATCGGTAGCATACTCAGGCCGCGAGAAGCCGGGGACTAAATGCCAGGTAATAGTGGAGGAGGAGTGAGATGAACTTCAGCGGGAAGACGGGGTGCCGGATGAGGGTCCTCTCTGCGGCGTGCGCGGTCCTGATTTCCTCTTGGGTCTTCAGCCGGTCGGCGCCGGCTGCGGCTCAGGAGGCGGGGGCTCAGGAGGGAACAGCTGCCTCAACTCAGCTTGACAGGCTCAATAAGATGCTTATCCGCCAGGCGGAGCTGCAGGTGGAGCGGGCCCGCCGAGACCGCGACCGCGCGTGGCGGCTTTATAACCTTTATGAGAACCTGGCTGCCAAAGACCTGATAAGCGGCAAAGACTTGGAGGCGGCCCGACAGACCTACGAAGACATGGAGATGCAGCATAAGCAGGTGGAGATGGACCTGGAGAAGACGAAGCTGGATCTCCTAAGGAGCGCTATCCATATCTCGGTGGTGGATGCGAAAAAGCTCAGGACTGAGGAAGGGGCGCTCCTGGCGGAGGTGACGCTTCTAAATAACTCCAACCTTGCGCGAGCCAAGGCAGTGGAGGAGGCGATGGCGGAGGACGAAGTGATAGGCCTTTTGGAAGTGGAATCAGTGGTTGTGTGTTTGTGCGATGGGGCGATCGTGTCACACCCTTACGAGACGGTCATACCGTCGCTGGCCTTCGGGAAGTCGAAGACTTTGACCTTCAAATTGCTCAAGGACATCGAGGACGTTTACGTATCACTCAGGTACTTCGACACGGAGGAGATGAAGAGGGTAACGTTCCGTAAGGAGTCCACCCGGAGATTCCCCAGGGCCGGCTCCGCGCAGTTTTCACAGGAAGGGGAGTTGGGGACAACGGTGGAGTATGGCATCAGCCTGGAGCTTCTGACTGCGGAGGAGCGGAGGTTCCACCTGCGGGCTGTCGGTCTTCCGCGGGAGATGAACCACCACTTCGCTGTGCCGGCGGTGCCTCCCGCCAAGTTCGGGCCGCGGATAACGCAGGTGAAGTTCTCCGACAACCTTCCTTCTGCCGAGGTTACCCTCAATGTGGCGGTGCCCAAGAGCCTGAGCCGCGACTACGTCGATAAGACGCTGAAGTTCTACGCGATTGTGACCGACACGGCGGGGCTCGAAGCGGCTTCGGAACTGGATAAGGCTGTAGGCGGTGAGCAGCTCAAGCCCGGCGACGTTGCGGGGCTGGAGGGGAGTTGCGTGTCCCTGGAGTTGATCCCTCGCGGTGTGGGGAAGCTGGACCTTCTAATACCGAACAGATATCAGCAGATAACCATCGGGCAGGATGTAGGGATGACCATGGAGGTGCGCAACACGGGCACTATCTCAGTCCAGAACATCGCGTTCGACA